>JAYVER010000197.1:0-31102 GCA_043748725.1 Chloracidobacterium sp.
TCTGCGGCGAGTTTGCGCGTCGATGCAGAGAGCCGCCGAAGAAGCCGGTGTGCAGATCGTTACCGGCGACACTAAAGTTGTCGGGCGCGGCGGAGCCGACAAGATATTTATCAACACGGCGGGCATCGGCGTGCTGGAAACCGGTGCAAATATTTCATCATCACGCGCGCAGGTTGGCGACAAAGTGATCGTCAGCGGAACTATCGGAGATCACGGAACTACGATCATGATCGAACGCGGCGAACTTGAGCTCGAAACAGACATTGAGAGCGATTCGGCGTCGCTTCATTTATTAGTGGCTGATATTATCAACGAGGCCGAAAAACAAGGTGCGATAGAAGCCGTTCACTGTCTGCGCGACCCGACCCGCGGCGGCGTTGCGACCACATTAAATGAGATAGCGATGAGCTCGGACGTATCGATCGAGATCCGCGAAGATTTGATCCCGGTAAGAGAAAATGTAAAAGGCGCCTGTGAGATTCTCGGCCTCGATCCGTTGTATGTCGCAAACGAAGGCAAACTTGTCGCCATTGTCGCGGGTGAGATCGCCGACGCGGTTATCGAGCGAATGCGGCAAAACCCGCACGGCGCCGGAGCCTGTATCATCGGCGAAGTGAAAGCCGAGCCGCAGGGAATTGTCGCCCTGACGACCGGTTTTGGCGGCACGCGCATCGTCGATATGCTGGCCGGCGAGCAATTGCCGCGCATATGTTAAGCCGATGGCCAGGACAGCTTCGCACAGCTCCGCCGATTATTAACGTTTTGATGGGAGTTGCAGCGGTTTCATTAGGGATCGGCTTGACGTTGGCGTATAACTTTTTCGAGGCGCTGCCAAAAAATAAGCCGGTTGCAGCAGGAGCCGCTTGAAGTCATCCAGTTTGTTTCGTTTTATTGCCGTCTGAAAGTTGATACACTGCCTATCCACAAAAATGAAAGGACAAACTGAAACACTTGCCTTGTAGGTTCGTAAACTATTGACAATAATGAAGATAACTGGAGCCGGTGATAAGACTCGAACTTACGACCTGATGATTACAAATCAACTGCTCTACCAACTGAGCTACACCGGCTAATGCGGTTTGCAACGGGTGCTTTCCGCAAACGAAAATACTAGCAAAATCGCGTCTGTCTGTCCAAATTGATTTCATGAGATCGAACGTTTAACGATGAACAAAAATGTTGACGCTTCTGTTAAAGAAACGATACAATTAATTGTACCCGCCGGGTATCAGTCGCGGAATTTTTTGTCACACTACGCTTCGCGAGTCTTTAGCAAAACTATCAATCAACCCAAGTAAGGAGAAAATCGTGAATTTTCAAAAATCTTTTATCGAACAAATCGCACTGTTAAGTTTGGCGATTATTGTATTTTCGTCAATGGCGGCAGCTCAAACCAGGCCGGCGGTCACTGAAGCCGTCAAAAGGACGATGTCCGTTGCCGGCCGCAACAATTTGTATTGTGCAGGTTATATTCAGTCAAACGCAATCAGCACCGCCAATAAGATCATCGGTGCAAATGATGAAGCCGACAGGTATAATTTTACGCAAAACGAGTTTCTCTATATCAACATGGGCCAGAACAAAGGCGTGAATGTCGGTGATGTGTTTGCCGTCGTTCGGCCGCGCGGCCAGGTTAAAAGCAAATGGTCGCATAAAAACGATCTGGGATTTTACGTCCAGGAGGTCGGTGCCGTAGAGGTGGTAAAGGTCAAGGGCGAGGTGTCAGTTGCCCGCATCAAATCGTCGTGCGACAGCTTTTTGCTCGGCGATCTGGTTCAGCTTGTCGAACAGCGAACGAGCCCTCTGTCTGAGCGGCGCCCGGCGCTGGATGTTTTTGGCGAGCCGTCGGGCAAGGCTACGGGGCGTATATTGATGGCCCGTGACAGTGCCGAGATGCTCTCACGCGATTTTATCGTCTATGTCGATCTCGGCGCCGACGACAACGTCCGGGTTGGCGATCACATGACGATCTTTCGCCCGCTGGGCAAAGGAAATGTTACGCAAAAGGATCAGCGGGAAGCAGTCTACGCCCGCGATTATGGGTTTGAGAGTCGAGTGTACAAAGGCGGAAAGTTTTCGAATCAAGCCGGCCGCAAATCGGGCGATAAGGCCGAGGGATCAGTTGTCACGACGGCTAAGGCTAAAGAGGGGCGCCCGATGCTGCGAAAGGTCGTCGGCGAAGCCGTGGTCTTAAACGTCAAAGAAAAAACTGCGACCATCGTCATCACCCGCACCGCCCAGGAAATCCATACCGGCGATTGGGTCGAAATTCAGTAGAAAACAGAAAGTAAAAAGGCAAAAGTAAAAAGGCAAAAGTGAAGAGTTTCACCTTTGCCTTTTTGTTTATTTATCTGTCAGGTTTTGGATTATTCGTCCGTTATTATTTCCCTTTTTCGTTTGTTTTCGTAAAAGTACGAAAAATACCCGTACATCGACCATACGGCGGTGATTACGGCGATCCAGAGGGCTCCGCGGCCGACAAGGTAGCCGAAGACCTTCCAGTCGTTTGACGTGATGGTTAGTTTTGCGAGATCGGCAAACGCCGTTTGCACTTCGGCTACCTGCCAGAAGAGCGCGGGGTAATCGAGGCCGAAATTTGATACGGGCGGCGGGCCGTTGGCGGCGGCTACAAGCAGAGCAACGACGGCGACGCATTGGGCCCACATTTTTAGCTTGCCCATGCCCTGAGCTTGTATAACGATACCTTCGCTGGCGGCGACCGAACGGAGACCGGTGATGATGAATTCGCGCCCGAGGATCACGACGACTGCCCACGACGGAGCAAGATGCCGTTCAACGAGAACAATGAGCGCGGCCGAAACGAGCAGCTTGTCGGCGATCGGGTCAAGGAATTTCCCCAAAGTTGAGACCTGATTTCGGCGGCGGGCAATCTGCCCATCAACAATATCGGTCAATGCGGCGATCAAAAACAGAACGATCCCCAAAGCATAGCCGCTGACGCCGAACCATTGCTCGGCGACCGGGGTCAGCAGGACGACGACGAGCAGAGGGACGACGACAATCCGGCCGAGTGTTATGTAGTTTGGTAAATTCACTTGTTCAAGCAACAATCTTAGATTCTTGCCGGGCAAAGTTCAAGAAACCGTTGAAAACAAAAAAAGGCGGATCGAAACCCGCCTCGAAAACAATCTGATCCCGGCCATATTTACGGTAAAAATCCGAGCTGCGGAAAAGTGCCGGTTGCAAAGTTGGCAAGATTCGGGAAAACAGCCGCAAGCGTGGCCGTGTCCTGCGGCAGACCGTACCACCTTGCAAGAACGGCAGCATACTGATCAACCGATGTCGTAGGTATCCAGCGTCCGCGAGCCGAGGTGCCTGAGTCGGCGTCGTCCGGTCCGGCAAATGTGAGCGTCGGGTAATAGTTTCCGGTTCCGTCCGGTCTGAGGCTGCCGTAAAAATCGCCGCCGATAACCGATCCGCCCATGACGAACATGTGATTGCCCCACGCATGATCGGTGCCGACATTCCCGCCAGTTCCTGCCGGATTGAGTGTGCGGCAAAAATCGGACAACGTAAACGTCGTGACGTTGTTTTGCATGCTTTGCACGCCCATTTCATCCCAGAACGAACGCATCGCCTGACTGACCGTTGTCAAGAGTCCACCCTGACCGCCAATCTGGCCGGTGTGTGTGTCAAAACTGCCGACCTGAACATAAAATATCTGCCGCGTGACGCTCAGGCTCGAACTATCCTTGATCAGCCGGGCAACCTGTTTCAATTGGCGGCCAAGGCTGGTGGTTGGAAAGGTTGTCGTTACATCCTGAGCAGTTGCGAGAGCGTTGTTTGCGGTCATAGCAAGATCGGTGACGTGGCTGGCCGCAGCGAAATAATTGGACGATAGATCCTGCGTCCGGAGAGCATTAAATGCCGTCAGACGGGCCGGGCCGCCTGTACCGGCAAATCCGGCCGGGTTGAGCACATTCGCGAGCGGCGTACCCGCATCGGCAATTGCAAGCGGCAGTGTGGTTTGCCCGGATGTAAAGAGCTGAGCACCGCTGATCGAAGTGACCATCGGTATCAGGCCTCCGACGTTATCTGTCCCTGTCATCTTATCCGAAACCCGTCCGCCCCAACCAGTGAATGCACGAGTGGCCGCATTCGATGTCTGTGATTGCGTCACCTGATCGGAGTGCGAAAATAGCTGATACGGTTTTTGGAAAGACGAACTTTGATACTGAGCTTTGGTCAGCGGTCGCACAAGGTTGCCGACATTGGTGACGGCGGCGAGTTTACCTTGCGCCCAAAGCTCGTAAATGCCGGCATTCACGATGGTCGTACCGTTGATCGTCTGCGGGCCGAGATTCGGATGAAAGCCATAGGTCAAACCGCTCAAACGCGGGACGGCAATGGGCAGGAGCGATGCCTGTGGCAGAGCCAGCCCCTGTGTATTGCGGGCGGTGGAATAGGCCGCGTAATTACTTATGTTTGCATCGCTGTGATTCGGGATGATCATGTTGTTGCCATCGTTGCCACCCTGAAAGTACAAAAGCACAAGAGCCTTATACCCGACATCCGGACTGTCTTTCGTGTCGTCGAATACCCTCTGCGCCATTGCGCTCATGGCTCCGAGGTGATGCATTTGCGTGGCGAGCGAAACCATGCCGAGAGCACAGCCGCCGGTTTTTTTCAAAAAATCACGTCTTGTTTCTTTCATGTTATTTTACCTCTGCACCTGATATTGTGATGATGTCGCAACTAAATAGACCGCTTGTCTCGCACGGTTGAGAGTGTCTGTGCTAACGATATTTGTTACGGCCGTAAGGATGGTGCTCTTCATGCTTCCCGACATTGTCCCATGCATCAGCCGCCGGTTCAGTTCGTCAACCAGCGAGTTACCGGACGTGTCGGCGGCGACCAGGGTCTGTAGATCGCTGAAATCGAGCGACGTGCCGTTAGGAGCATTTGGAGGTCCGACCGCTATCGCCGGTGCGGTAAATACCATACGGTTAACAAAATTAGCCCGCTGGATCGACGTGCCGGTCGTCATCAACGCAAATTCCGGTCCAAGCAGACCAGTACCCGGAATGACATAACCGGGCGGATAATAATTAAAAACCGTCGGCGATTGGAACGGAACCTGCGCCATGCCGGTATATTCGCCACGCCCTAACAAATATCCGTCGCTTAAGCCGAGGCCGTCAGCCGAACGGACATTGAAATTAAGCAAAATATTCGTAGCAAACTGAAACGGTTCGCGAAGTTTGCCAAAATTCGGGTCGGACTTTGCGTCGCCTCGGGCTTCGGGGTCGAGCAAGATCGCTTTCACGACCGCTTTCATATCGCCTCGAATCCCGGAACCATTGTTGTTGAAAACAGCGGCCACCCGGCCCACGTAGGCGTCCGACGGAAAGCTGGTGACCATCTGCTGAATAAGCGTCCGGCTGATATATGGGCCGACGTTCGGATGGTTGAAAATATTATCCAACGCATGGTTTAGCGAAGCGTTGGCATAGGTGGTGATCGCTGTGCCGGTACAACCCGTACAGGCAAGAATATCCCGATCCGCAGGATTGGCGCCCGGGTAATTCAACAATGTCTTTGCCGTTAGATCATGATTGGCCGTATTCAACAGCATCGGATCAATGTAGTTGACAGTTCCAACGGCGATATTCGGACAGTTCGCCTGCACATTGCAAAAAGACCAGCCGGTCAATACCTTTGTGAGATTGTTGACATTGTTTTGATCGTAAGTGGGGATGGGATTACCCGAACCGTCAAGCTGATACGTCCCGTCCGGATTAAGCAAAAACAGGCCGACCGTAAATAGCTGCATTATCTCACGGGCATAGTTTTCATTCGGACTATTTTTTGTACTCTGGGCCATGCTGAGATAGTTGCCCATAGTCGGACTGAGCGTCATCTGCTGCATCAGATTACGAAAATTTCCGAATGCATTATTAGAAAGGATCTTATGATACTCGACCATGTGCCGCGACTGCTGAACGTCAACGCCGGAGGTCACCCATATCTGGCTTAATCCCCATGAAACCCGGTGACGCATCTGTGCGGTTCCATATAATGATTCTGCCGAATTCCATGTTTGCAGCGGATACAGAGTGTACGTATCGCGGAAACATGTCACCGGCACGTCCGGCACAACAGTCTGATCACCGTCACAATCAGTCGGAGGAGTATTCGGTTTGAGCGGCTGGTTTGGATACGGGTTGCCCGCCGTCGGGTATGGGGCGTCAAACTGTTCGGCCAGCCATGTTCTTAGACCGATGCGCCTGATGCGGTCATCCAGGGCCTGAGTCGGACCAAACGTCGCCTGTTCGAGAAATCGCCGCCGGTCACCTGAGAAACGATATCCCACAAAGTCGGGAGATGGCGAATCGACCTCTTTATTCGAGGTAGTTGGCCGCGCGGAGCCTAACGGTGCGGGCCGGGCGTCCGGATCTTCTTTAATGTTGCCGCCCATTTGTCCGAGCCCGATTTTGACGCCATTACTGCTGAGCCCGCGCCAGGTAAGATGGAGAAGAAGGTCGGCGTTGGGGACGGGCGGATCCCAATATCCGATCTCGTCAGTCAAAACTATCGTAACCGCATAGACGCCGTCGACCGGTGCATTATCGGCTATTCGAATATCCGTAACCGGAAAGCGGTATTTATGACCTAGTTCATCCTCGGCATTGACCCGAAAAGCATTGGCACCTTCGCCGTCCATCAAGGCGAGGTTTGTCACATATAATACGACAGAAGTATTAGGGAGAAAGGCTCGACTGCGAATTTTTGAGAGATCCCCGCGACGAGAACTCCTTAGGGTCTGTGCAAGTGCACGTGTCGAATTGGCGTCAGTCAATAAAATCGGCGTCGGCGAATTCGGATCGGGATCTTGAGCCGCAATCCCGAGAGCAACACACGAAACAATTGCAAACGCAGCGAAAATTCGCAACACTGATCGCGAGATTTTGCTTTCCATACCATTTCCTCCCTTAAAGCAAATGAACTTAACTAAAATGTCTATTTTAAGTACCAAACGGGGCGTAGGAATCAGCCGTTCAAAAATGTTTTACACGATAAATATACAATAACCCCGCAAAGAAAACAACCCCTTTATTTTTTTCGGTCGTGCGGAATATTTCCTAACTACTTAGACGTACAATATACTGCAATAGCCGACAAAATGTAAAGAAATGTAAATATTTTTTTTAATAAATTTGTAATATCTATGCCAAATACTATTTTCATCAAAACACCGGAACATTTCAGCTTTAAGGCTACCGTGTACAGTCACGGCTGGTGCGAACTGCCGCCATTTGAGCTGGACGAGGAAAACTGGCGGCTGAAATATGTATTTTGCGACAGCAAGCGTGCCGTGCCGGTAGTTATTAGCGAAGAAAAAGGCGGAGTCAGGGTAGATATAGCTAATTCTAAAACCGACCCGGCTAAGATCGAATCAGATGTCAGGCATTTGCTGCGGCTGGATGACGATCTTGACGGGTTTTATACTGTTGTATTTGGACACGGCGGATTGGAATGGGTCACCGAGAAACGCGCTGGCCGTCTGCTGCGTTCGGCCACCGTTTTCGAAGACCTCGTAAAAACGATCTGTACAACAAATTGCTCGTGGGGGCTAACCAAAAACATGGTTGGCAACCTGGTCGAAAAACTCGGCCGCCCGGCCGGGCAAAGCAATAACGCATTTCCGACCGCCGATGCAATGGCTGCTGTCTCAATAGATTTTTATCGCGAAGAGATCCGTGCCGGTTACCGCTCGCCGTATTTTGTCGAGCTTGCCGAGGCCGTGGTGTCGGGCAAACTAGTTCCGGAGGCGTGGCTGCACTCAGACCTTTCAACGCCTGAACTTAAAAAAGAAATGAAAAAAGTGAAAGGCGTCGGCGACTATGCCGCCGAAAATCTCTTAAAACTCGTCGGCCGCTACGACGGCCTCGCCCTCGATTCGTGGCTGCGCTCGCAATTCTATAAGAAATACAATGCAGAAAGGGTCTGCGACGACAAAAAGATCGAGCGGCACTACAAGAAATTTGGGACATGGCGCGGCCTTGTCATCTGGTGCGATATGACGGAAAAGTGGATCACATGATGTAACTGTCCCTATCCCGACCGCCACCGTCACCGTGTGTCAGGGTTCCAAATGTTCCAATCTGGATCTCATTCAAGTCCGACAAAATCTGCGAGCGTTAGATTGTCATTGACCTGCACCGTTCTTGGCTGGAAGCGAAAGAATCTAGAAAAAACCCGGAATGTATATGTGCCGCCTGAAGTGACATTGTCAAACGAGAAAAAACCGAACGAGCTGGTCGTTGCTATTCGACTTACGCCGTTCGAATCAGCAATTGAAACAGTCGCGTTTCGCAGTCCCCGGCCGTCTGAGGTCAGTACGCGGCCTGATACCGTGACACTCGTTGAAGCCGTTGCTCCACCGCCCCAGAACCCTCCGCCCAATTGGAATACTCCGCCCGATGAGGTGGCGCCGGCTACAGACTCGGCGATAGTGCCGTCGAGCACGAATGCGGCGCCCGCGGAATTTCCGCCGCCATCGGCGATCACTGATTTTTGTATTAGGAATGTCCCGCCCGATTGCGCCAATGCCGTCGCGGTCAAAAATGCAAACGCCAGCAGCAGAGTCAGATAAGATAATTGGTAATTGATTTTTCGATTTTTGGTTTTCATGATTTAATTCTCAGCTTCGTTTAGTTCATAAATACGATGTCCGCTTTGTGGACGTTAAGACAGGCTTTTCAGATTTATACCCGACAGCCAGGCTGTGCATGAAGGCTGCTATTTTCGCTAGAGCTGTTTTTCAAGCGACGCCTTGCCATTGCGTTGAACAGACTGGCAATGATTCCTGCAGGCCCTTCAAACAAAGCGTCAATACACGATAATAATAAAGTCAGCGTCATCGCCGCTGTCATTCATTACATTCGTAATGAATGTTTTGACATCCAAAAGACTAGTTGACCCTGAATACTCCGTAAACGATGCGCTTACATGTGTGTTGAACAAACCGGGTTGTTTCGTCGTGATAGAGAAAAAGCGGTTATTAACTAGAAAATTAAAATTGATTGTGTACAGACCCAGACCATCGGAAGGATGGTTGATTACAAACCCGCAATTTCCGGTTGATACGTTCGTGGTTCCGTTGTAGCAACGACTAATCGTTCCGTTTTGGTTAACGTAAATCATCGCCTTGACAAAACCGCTGCCGGAAAGATTTTGGGCGACGTTGCCTTCGGCGACTATCGCCCGTCCGCCGGAGTTGTTGCGGGCATAGACGCCGACGCCGCCCGGACTCGTGCTAACGCCAAACACGCCCACCGCGTTGGCGATGTTCGATTCGCCGATCACGCCGATGCTGCCGCTGCCGGTACCCTTGCCGTAAACACCAGCCGCCGTCAGGCTGGATACCGGACTCTCACCATACACACCTGAACCGCTCGTGCTCCCGCCCGAAACGCCCGCGCTGCTGGTGCTAACTCCAAGCACACCCTCTCCACTACCACTCTGGCCAAAGACGCCGCGGCCGCTGTTGCTCTCGCCAAAAACGCCGCGACTGCTCGTGCTCAGGCCATAAACGCCCGGCCCCGAAGAGCTTTCCCCGGTGATGGCAGAGGCCCCCGCAACGCTGTTCAGGACGTACAGCTTGGTCGTCGGGCTGGTCGTGCCGATGCCGACATTGCCGGCTGTCGTGATGGCTATTCCATTGGTTGCGGGCGGGATGCCGCCTGGCCCGTTCACAAGTTTCAGCGTGCCGTCATAGCGGAGGTCGGCCCGGCCGCTGGCCCCGGATATGGTCATCCCTGTTTCACTATTGGGGTTGCCAAATCCGACACCGTTTCCGGATGAGGTTGGTGCCAGTGAAACAAAGGTGGGCAACTGAACAGCGCCACCCGACTGAGTGATCAGCGAATTGCCCAGCGTCGTACCGTTGCTCCAAACTGGAATGATGTTTGCCGTACCGGTGCCGCCGACACCCCCGCTCGTTGAGGCAATCGTCAGCGTGTTGCCCGACGGAGTGATGGTGATATTCGTACCGGCCGCTAGTGTTACGTTGTCGGTCAAACCGTTAACGTTTTTGACCACCTGACCGGCGGCGATTTTTGGAGCCGTTACTGCCGAGTCCGCAATTTTTAGGGTGGTCACAGCATTGTTGGCCAGTATCGTTGCGTTCTGCGTTCCGGTCACATCGCCCACCAGCGGCCCGCTAAAATTGACGGCCGTCGTGGCATTAGTCGCGTCGGCGACAGTGCCGGTAACATTCGCACCGGGAATCGTTGCGGTGATGATCGAGCCGGTGATCTTGCTGCCCGCGACGCTCGCGATCTTGGCGTCGGTAACATTTGCATCCACGATCTTTGTCGTCGTGACGGCGTTCGTCGCGAGTTCGGTTGATCCGACACCGCCGGGTGCGATGTTTAACGTGACGTTGCCGGTTGTGCCACCGCCTGTGAGTCCCGTACCCGCCGTTACGCCCGTGATCGAGCCGCCGCCCGTCGCAGCCGAGGTCTGTGTTGTCCCGTCCGGGAACCTTATGCCGCCCGAGGTGGATTGGACAATGCCATTGACAGTCAATGCACCAGCGATCGCGACATTACCGCCCGCGTCCTTTTGAACAAAACGGCCTGCGTCAACACCGCCCAGCTGCAATGCATTATTCGCGGTTGTCGCATTGGTCGCGGTTGCCGCATTGACTGCCGTTGTGGCATTATCCGCACTCAGACTTTTCACCGAATACGGGGAGCTGTTGACAAGTTGCCGCGGTGTAAGCGTGGTGAGGCTGGGCTGCCCGGACACACGGACGCGTATCTCAAGATACCGGTTTGCCCCCGGAAACTGGCTGCCAAAATCGAGCTTGACGGCAAAGATGCCGTTCGTGACCAAAACAGTATTGCGGGCAATCGTCGCCCCGATCTGATTGCCTCCCGAAACCGCATCAAACAATGCAAACTCAAAATCGTAATTAGCATTAGCCGGGGCGGCTCCGTCTTTCAGGCTTCCCTGATAAGTAAATTCCGTCGTCTGGGCATATGCCAAAACGGCGGCCAGGCTGATAACAGCCAAAATCGCGAACACTTTTCTCATTCTTTTCATGCTAATCCTCCGGGTAATTCTCGTTTTGGAGCGAACGAGCCGCAGGGTAGTTTTTTTCACCGGCGGCCCGGATAATGCTACAATTTAATAAACCGTTACCAGACGATTCGGATCGCCGCTTTAACGTGTTGTTCGCTCCTTATTCAAAAGGGTAGGTGATAGTTAGCGTCAATGTCTTTGGATTTAACTTCAAAAGAACATCAATTTAACTTCAAAATGCGCGAGGTCAGTAAACACAGGACATACGAATTTGAGGATTTTCGCCTCGATGTCGATCACCTACTCCTATTTCGGGCGGGCGAGCAGTTGAAACTTACGCCGAAACTTGTCGAGACGCTCCTCGCCCTTGTCGAACGTCAGGGCGAGATCGTCAGTAAGGACGACCTGATGCAGATCGTCTGGCCCGACACTGCGGTCGAGGAATCAAATCTATCGCAGAATCTATACGTTATCCGAAAAGCCCTGGGAACCAACACCGCCGGCGGGGCGTTTATCGAAACACTCCGTGGGCGCGGCTATCGTTTTTGCGGTAACGTCTCTTTATCGCAGCCGCAGTTCAAGCCGACCGAACCGCCACGACCGCTCAGGGTTGAGCGTTCGGAGAATATTTATTCAGTTGTCGACTGGCGACGCAGCGATGATCCGGCCACGCCTAAAGTCGAAACCGCCCCTAGCCGCCCGTTCTGGCTGCTACCGGTCGCCGCGCTCTGCATCACTGCCGCGATCGGCGGTCTCCTTTTTGGGTTATACAGGGCTTCGGCCAACATTCGACGATCAGGTAACGAGCCGGCGACCGTGCCATTCGACGGAAATAGCGTTGAGCGATTGACAACGTCAGGCCGGACAACGCGTGCGGCGATCTCGCCCGACGGACGTTATATAACCCATGTGACCCGCGATCCAGAGGGCAGTAACCTCTGGGTCCGACAGGTTTCCTCGCCGGCCGATATCCGTATCGCCGGACCATCGGCAAGCGAATTTGTCTGGGTGGCCTTTGCAGGTGACGGCAGTTCGGTCTACTGCCTAACTCTCGATCGCGATAAGGGCGAAACGGAGTTGGTCCGCGTACCCGTCCTCGGCGGCCCGGCTGCCAGAGCGGCATACGACACGGGCCCGGTCGGCTTTTCGCCCGACGGCTCGTCGATGGCCTTTATCCGAATGTATCAGGAGGAGAGCCGCCTGATGGTCGCGAGCGCCGATGATTCCAATGAAAGAGTGCTCGCGACGCGCCGGAAACCCGAGTATTTTCGAATGATCTGGAATGCTCCCGCCTGGTCAGCCGACGGAAAGACGATCGCCTGTCCGGTACGTCTCTCTGATGATCTCGGCCAGTACGAGACTTTTCTCGGCATTGATGTCGCAAGCGGCGTCGAGCGGTCGCTTACGAACGGCCGTTGGCAGCAAGTCGGCCAGCCGCAATGGTCTAAAGGTGGTCTGCTGATCACCGCCGCCGAGCGCTCGACCGGCCCACAGCAAGTCTGGTACATCTCTTTACCGGACGGTGTGGCTAAACGGGTTACGCACGACCTGAATGACTACTACGGCGTGAGCCTTGCGGCTGACGGCACTGTCATGGCGGCCATAGCCGATCACGTCGTATCGACTTTTTGGGTTGTCGAAGGTAAGAATTTCGGCGGTGCAAAACAGATCTCATCCGAGATTGGCCGGCACAACGACCTCGCCTGGACGCCCGACGGCCGCATCTCATATCTATCGAATGCGGGAGCCGGCTCTGATGTATGGATCATAGGCTCCGACGGCTCAAATCCGAGGCAGATTACTGTCGGAGCAGTAGCCAGTTACGGCCTGGCTGCCTCTCCGGACAACCGGCGGATAGTATTCTCATCCGAACGCGCGGGTCACTCTAACCTGTGGAGCATTGACATCGACGGCTCAGATCTAAAGCAGCTGACCACCGGCAGTGGCGAATTCTACCCGCAATTCACGCCCGATGGCGGGTGGATCGTCTATCAGCAGGGCGAGGTCGAACCGGTCCTATGGAAGATACCCGCCTCGGGCGGCGAACCTACGCAACTGACCACGACCACCGCCCTGCGTCCCGCGATCTCACCTGACGGCAAACTCATTGCCTATCATTATCTCGATTCCGAAATCGCCAAATCGCGCTGGAGCATCGGCATCGTTCCGGTTAACGGCGGAGGGCAAATAAAACGGTTCGATTTCCCTGCGACCGTCACGCAGAGATCCGTTCGATGGGCTCCTGATAGCCGTTCAGTCGCCTTTGCAAATACTCTCGACGGTGGGGCTGATATTTGGCTACAACCGATAGACGGCGGCTCGGCAAAACAATATACCGGTCTTAAGGCTGAGAATATCTTCGCCTTTGACTGGTCGCCCGACGGACGCCGCTTTGCGTTTATCCGTGGTGTGGAAACAAGCGATGTCGTGCTTTTTCGCAATACCGGCCAGTGACAGACCGTGGCTCGATTTTGAAAACCGCTTTTAGTGACGGTTGATCATTCCAGCCCCACATTTTTTTGATGGACGATGAACGAGCAGACGGCTGCCGCCCGGATTGCCTCGACAGTAAACGAATTTATCTTTCTTCGACTTTTGCCAGGTTCCGGTTAGTATTTAGCACGGACGAAATAATCTCTTTCAGTGTGGCGGTCCATTTGTCGAGGTTTTCGTGAAGCTCGATGTCTTCACTCTCGGCGACCCGTAAAAGCGGATGATAAGTTACTTCGACACGCCTAAAAAGGCGCGGATACTTTTGCTTTTGCGGCCATATACCGTTGCCACCGCTGATCGTCACCGGCAGGATCGGGACGCCGGCTTGTAACGCGATGAGCACCGCTCCGGTCTTGAACGAAAACATATCGCCATCAGCGAATTCCCTGGCGCCCTCCGGAAAAACTGTCAATGCTGCTCCGCCGCGCAACGCGCTGAGTGCATGTTTCATTGCCTTGAGCGTCCCGCCGATCTCCATTGAAACCGGAAATGCACCCAAATACGAGATCAGCGGTCCGATAAATCGCCATTCGAACGCCTTGTCGAACGCCATAAATCGCAAACGCCGCCGCATCGGTATGACGATCCAGACAGGGTCGATATAAGTTTGATGGTTGGCGGCGATCAGAAACCCGCCGAGTGACGGGTCAGGTATATTCTCGCGACCGTGATATCTGATGAACCAAAATATTTTGCTGATCAGATAAGCGATCAGCCGCAGGGCGTCCATTATGATCTGTGCGGGATATTTGTCAGTTTCAGAGTTTTTCACGAAAAAAACGGAGCAGTCGCTCCGCTCTTGTCAGATTAGATCGAAAAGGGTAGAAAGTTCAACCCGATTCCATGACATCCGTTTTTGCCTGTTCCGATTAAGCTAATGCATATTCCGGTTCTGCCACTTCGTCTGACACTGTGTTTTCATGTGCGAAGAGTATTTTGTCCACCGGAAATTTTGCATCGACAAATTCCAAATGCAGGGTTGGCGGCTTATCTTCTCTTTCATGACGATTTCGCACGACCGCCAGAGCGTAAAAATTATGTTCCTTGCTGGCAAATTTCACGGTATCGCCGACATTTGCATCGAGCGAACAGTTTACCGAAACGCCGCTCGCGCTGATATTATGCGTAATGTTTGTTTCTTTTGAAACAGCTTTTTTCTTGTTTTTGAGCAATGAAACTGTAACCTCGATCGGTACGCAAAATCTAGGATCTTTGCGGCTCTGAAACGGGGTACCCGCTTCGGTGATCTCCCACAGGCCGTCTTTTGTCATGGCGCAAATACGGTAACTCTGCTGCGGATCGGCCTTGTAACTCGCTGGGATCTGCTTTCCGACAAAAGCGACACCGACGTGATAAACGGTTTTCTTATCAACAGTTGAAGCGTTGCAATACTGTACCAGTCCCATCACTGGATAAAGATCCTCGTTATAGGCGTAAGCGCGAAGTTCATCGGGCAGCGGCATGACAAGCGTCACCAGACGTCCAACCATACACTCGCGGGTTAAATAAAAGCCTGCTCCGTTGCGGGAAACTGTGGTTACCTTTGTAACCTCTTTCCACACAACATCGTCACTTTCCTTGACCTTGACGAGCGTTTTTAATTCTGTCGGAACTCTTTGCACTTTTCTATTATCGATTTCCTTTGAGGTTTGAATATTTCTCATGATTCAACGGGGCATAAGAATGGTTGGGAATGGAGCGGGTGAAGCGAGAGGTTTTTATTCGATCCCCTCGAGTGGAAATAATTTGTCAATAAACTCCAAATGCAGACGCGTAATGCCGTCCTCACCGATGCGTTTACCACGAACGACCGATATGATCTTGATGTTGTGGCGTTCGCTGGAAACCTGGATAAACGCTCCGACGTTAATGTCTAACTGCGTAAAAACGGCTGCTCCGCCGAGACTGACATTTTCGGTGACGGTTGTCTCGTATTTTATGACTTCGCCGCTTTCATCGAGAATCTCAAGGATGAGTGACTCAGGGATCGAGAATCGGGTCTGTTTACGGAATTCATTAGGCACGTCGCTGTCATCGGCTTGAATATTAGCTTCCTTGATGTGCCAAAGACTTTCGTCATCGCGGTGGGAAATATCGTATAGCCGCGAAGGATGTTGAAGGTAATCAGGCGGTGGATTCTTTCCGATGAAAGCGGTGCCAATGGAAAATTGTGGTTGGTCAGGCTTTGACGAGGAATCGATGCACCGGCGAACAAGGCCCCATATTTTGTATTGTGGCTCGCCGTAATCGAAACATCGCAGTTGGCGCGGCATCGGGATCGTCAGCAGGATGAGGCGACCGCGTTTGACCGGCCGTTTTAGCATAAAACCGGCACCGAATGCCGAAATATCCGATAGCCGTGTGACCTCGTTCCAACTGACTTTACCGTCAATCCTGGTCTCGACCCTGACTGGCAAAGGCAGAGAGATACGTTGTATTCTTCTATTTTCGCTATCGACTAATATCACAAAAATTGGGTTGATTCATGAACGGATCGTTCGATGAAATTCTAAATGTTCATGCTCGAAATAAAGCCGCAGGAAAGAAAATTATAGAGAATTTCGCAGGTTGCGAATCAGGCTGGCTGCCTGTAATATTAAGTATACAGATAAGTGGTTTATTTTTCCATCTTTATTTTTTTAGCACATCTAAATACACACACCTTGGTTAGAAGGGCTTTTCGACATATAACTTACTGATTTCACACCATGGATTCACTCATAGAACGCAACCAGATCAATATCGAAGACGAAATGCGCCGGTCGTATCTCGACTATGCCATGTCCGTCATCATTGGCCGCGCGCTGCCGGATGTCCGCGACGGCCTCAAACCCGTCCATCGCCGCGTTTTATGGGCTATGCACGAGCTTGGCAACACGTTTAATAAGCCGTACAAAAAATCGGCCCGCGTCGTCGGCGACACCATCGGTAAATATCACCCGCACGGTGACACGGCGGTCTATGACACGGTTGTCCGCATGGCGCAGGAATTTTCGATGCGGTACATGCTGGTCGACGGGCAAGGCAATTTTGGCTCGATTGACGGCGATAATCCGGCCGCGATGCGTTACACCGAGGTTCGGCTGGCCAAGATAACCAATGATGTCCTCGCCGATATCGAAAAAGAAACCGTAGATTTTCAGCCGAATTACGACGAATCGCTGTCCGAGCCAAAAGTTTTACCGACACGCGTTCCTTTGCTCCTGGTAAACGGCTCCGAGGGTATCGCCGTCGGAATGGCCACCAAAATTCCGCCGCACAACCTGACCGAGATACTCGATGCAACGATTGCGATCATCAAAGATCCGTCGATCACGATCGATGAGCTTATCAAGATCGTCCCCGGCCCCGATTTTCCGACCGCCGGATTTATTTACGGCCGCGAAGAGATCCATCGTGCGTATCGCGAAGGCCGCGGCATTTTGCAGATGCGGGCCCGTGCCGGCATCGACCAGATCGGACGCGGCGACCGGGTTCGCGACGCAGTCGTCATTACAGAGTTGCCGTATCAGGTCAATAAGGCGCGTTTGATCGAAAAGATGGCCGAGCTTGTTCATGAAAAACGGCTCGACGGCATCTCGGAGATCCGCGACGAATCGAATCGCGAAGGCATCCGTGTCGTCGTCGAACTAAAACGCGACGCCATCCCGCAGGTAATTCTCAACAAACTGTACAAGCTGACAGCGATGCAGTCGTCCTTCGGGATTATCAGCATTGCGATCGTTGACGGCCAGCCGAAGGTGCTCAACCTCAAGCAGATGCTTGAGGCATTTATCGAATTTCGCCGCGAAGTTGTCCGCCGCCGGACAGAATTCGATCTACGAAAGGCTCAGGCCCGTGCTCATATTTTAGAAGGTTTGAATAAAGCCATAGACGCCCTCGATTACATCATCCCGTTGATCCGCAGTTCGCGTTCGGTGGACGAGGCAAAATTGTGGTTGACGGCCAATTTAGCGACGACCGGCGAAGTCGCGGCATGGCGCGGCATCTCGGGTGGCAAGACTCAGGGCGAATTCCTCAAGGAACTCGATAAGGTCATGACGAGCCTCGAGTTCAGCGATATTCAGGCGCAAGCGATACTCGATCTGCAGCTTCGTCGCCTGTCTGCTCTCGAACGCCAAAAGATACTCGACGAGTACGAATCGATCATCAAATACATCGCCGAGCTCGAGAATATTCTACAAAATGAACCCGTTCTGCGTCAGGTTATCACCGACGAGCTGATCGAAGTTAAGCGGCTCTACGGCGACGCCCGCCGGACCGTCATAATCGACGCTGGTGTCGAGCTGAGCATCGAAGACCTGATCCCGGACGAAGAGGTTGCGATCACCGTGACCAATGCCGGTTACATCAAACGCACGCCTGTTGCGACCTATTCGAAGCAGGGACGCGGCGGCAAAGGTCGTCTCGGTGCCAAGGCGAAGAACGAAGATTTCGTCGAGCATCTGTTTCTCGCCTCGACGCACGCTTTTCTGATGATCTTCACCGACGACGGCCAAGTCTTTAAGATCAAGGTACATGAGATACCCGAGGCCGAGCCCTCGGCACGCGGTAAGGCGGTTGTCAATCTCGTGCAGCTTTCTTCGGAGCGTAAGCTGGTTTCCGTAATGCCCGTCAGAGATTTTACCGAGGAAATTTACCTGACGATGGTCACCAAACAGGGCGTGATAAAAAAATCGAAGCTCTCCGATTACCAAAACATCCGCGTCAGCGGCATCAACGCCGTTAACATCGACGCCGGAGACGAGCTGCTCGAGGTTATCCGCACCGACGGGACATGTCAGATATTTGTCGCGACCCATGACGGTATGGCGGTCCGCTTTAATGAGACGGACGTCCGGCCAATGGGACGTGCGGCACGCGGCGTTCGCGGCGTAAATCTGAGAAAAGGCGATTTCGTCGTCTCGGTCTGTGCTGTTTCAAAAGAAGGAACCGAAAAGGTTCTGTCTATCTCCGAAAAAGGCTTTGGCAAACAGACGCTTGTCAATAGCTATCGCGTGACAAAACGCGGCGGTATCGGTGTAATTAACATGAAAACGACCGAAAAGACCGGCAAGGTCGTCGCGGCTTTCCCCGTCGAGGATGACAGCGAGATCATGATAATCACACAGCAGGCAAAACTCATCCGCCTCGGCGTGGACAAGATCCGCGAAACCGGCCGCAGCGCCCAGGGCGTGACTCTCATCAGAACCGGCGAAGACGACCTCGTCACCAGCGTGTCGCTCCTCGCATCCGAGGAAGATGAAGTTGAAGAGTAACCGGACTACGAACGGCTCGCCCGCATCGTCGGTTCAGAGTGCGCGATTTATCGCGTTCTTCTGTTACCGGAGAAGCGGTTCGATTGCCTTGCCGCAGAATGATCGGGAGACGTGCGGACGCTGATGCCCGATTCGCAATTAAGTCAGAATTAAACTCCCGAAAACGGGCCGCGAATGTACAGGACCCGAACCGAATTGTTCTTAATTGTAAACAGAATGCGGTAACGTCCGTAATTTAACTGTCTGACTTCGAAATCAAAATAATTATTTTCCGGAGCAATAGGACAACTCTCCGGCATGGATGATAGCCGTCTCGTTAGTAGTTCATTCAGTCCGTTGTACCACTTCCTGGCAGCGTCGAGTCCCCATGCTTGCAGTCCCCACTCGAACGAATCTTCCAAGTCGGTTATGGCTTCAGGATTATATCGAATTGAGTATTTCTTCATACCCTAATCAAGTTCGATGTTAAATTTTTTCCTGATCTGCTCAAATACTTCTTCGTGGGTTGGCCATTGATCGGCGTTATCAATATCGGCGATCCGTTTTCGAAGAACAGCGACGGTTTCGTTGTATTCCCTTTGATCGATGAGTTGCTGAAAACTCTCGGGATCCTGGAGAACTACCGCGGGTTTACCATTTACCGTAAGCACAAGCGGCTCACGAGTCTCCTGAACGCGCTTGATCAGCTTCGACACGTTCTGCTTGAATTCGCTAAGGGTTTGAATGTCGCGCGTAATGTCCATTCAGTTAGAGTATCATATTACGTACTTAATTAAGCCCTGAATTAAAATCTATTTTAGGCGGCATATATCTTGAGCTTAAATTCATCATTCGCGATGTATATCTCCGGCTTGCGGCCGGAGAAGCGGTTCGATTGTCGCAGGATCATCGGCAGACCGCCGTGCGGGACGCTGATGCCGTATTCGCGACGCGTAAAGATCGCCGATATCTGCGGATTGAGCCGCTGCGTAATGCCGTAGCGGATCGCCCGCGACGCCGGCGGAGAAAAGCCGTTCGTCCGTCTCGGATTGATGAATTCGATGGCATTGTCAAAAATATTTATCCGTGTACGAATGTCGCGCAGGGCCAGATCGCGGTGCATAAGCGCATTGATTATCGCCTCGGAAACAGAATAGAAATGGTAATGCCCGCGGGGCTTTGCAACTGCGTCGGTAACGAGGGTGAGTTTCTTTTTCGGCCGCTCCTTCCCAAGATCGGTGTATCGTTTTATAAAGCCGAGGATCGATTCATACTGCGTGAGCAGGTTGCCCTTGACCTCGATCGCCTCGATCAGTTGAGCGGTGCCGTTGTCACCGGAGAATCTCGCGACTGTCACATTCGATCTCGGCAGCAATTCGGCAACGCGCTCGTTCTTGCCGAAAAGCAAAACGGCCGCGACAGTCGGAAAAAATTCGTCTGTGTTTCCAACCGCAAGCAGCAAGTCTTTTCGCAGAAAATCGCTCGTATTGTAAAGGCTCAGGTTCGAAGCGCTGTCGTCGAAACCATTGGCAAAACTCCAAAGCAGAGCGTCGTCAAAATCATCCTCGACAACCGTCGAGAGCGGGATATTTTCAAATCCCAACGGTCTGATCTCATCAAGCCATAAACTAAGCTCTTCGCGGGCAACCTCCCGTTTTTCGGCGCCGAATCGCAGATAAAATCTGCCGTCGCGCGTCCTGTATGGCCGGCGTTTGCCGTCAATATCGAGAGCGACAATGCGTTTGCCGCTGTCGAACGCGATCGTATCGAGTATCGGAATGATCGGCGGCACGATCTCTTCGCGGCAGATGCGGGCCAGTTCCTGCAGCACCCATTCGGGATTGCTGACGCCCTCGATCCGCAGTTGGTCGTTGACACCGAAAAGTATCGTCCCGCCGTCGGTATTGGCCAGAGCGACGATTCCCTGCATGATCCGCTCGCTGTTCGAGAGCTTGACCTTGAGCTCAAGATACGTGTCTTCCCCACCTCGAATCAGACGCAACAATTCAGTGCGGGTCGTCGTTTGGCTAGGCTGGTTTAGTAGATATTCCTGAAAGACAGGATCATCCGAAGATTCGAAACGCGGGCTGTGGCGAAATTTTCGTCGCGGCATTGGTTTTCGGGGTGCAATTTGTGTCAAGACGGCCACGCTATCCGCCCGAATGTCAGTGAGAGGACATTACTGGTGTCAAAAAACTACAAAACTATTGAAACATTGAAACCGCGAATTGTAAATAGCAATATGGATTAGCGGTTAGCTCGCTTGATTAAAATCTTTGCATTTTCACACGAAGCCGCAAAGAACGCAAAGGAAATCACTACGTTTCACTCTCAGCTCGGGGCTGTTTCGATTTATGTCGGCCATTGACATCCGTTTCTGTTTCATCTAATTATTAAGCAGCAAACCCAAGTGGACACTGATCTTACAATTGCTTACGTTGGCCTCGGCTCAAATTTGGGCGACCGGGCCGGAAATCTGTTAATGGCCGTTCGAGGACTGATGGAGGCGAGTTTTGCCGTTTGCAAATTGTCGGCTATCTATGAAACAGAGCCGATCGACATGGAGAGCGCCGTCAATTTTCTCAATATGGTAGCCGAGATACACGTCACCAACATTAGCGCGTCGCAGATGATGGCACGCCTGCTGCGGATCGAATATTTGCTCGGCCGCGGCGACAAATCGGTAAAAAAGCCGCGTACCGTTGATCTCGACTTACTTTTTTTTGGCGATCATCAGGTGGATACCGAGTTTCTCACGCTGCCGCACCCGCGTCTGCACCTTCGCAAATTTGTGCTCTGTCCGCTTGCCGAGATCGCACCGAATTTCGTTCATCACGTCCTGCATCTTGAGATTACGGATATTCTGGCCTGTTGCGAAGACACGAGCGAGGTGAAACGCTGGAATCCGAACCCGGAAATTGCAGAAGCCCGCGCGTGAGCAAGGGCGTAACATTCAACGCAGCGTGTTACGCCCTTGCTTACGCGCGGGCTTCCGCAAATAACTAGACTAAACCTTGACGAAAA
Source organism: Chloracidobacterium sp. (assembly GCA_043748725.1). Classification (GTDB taxonomy): domain Bacteria; phylum Acidobacteriota; class Blastocatellia; order Pyrinomonadales; family Pyrinomonadaceae; genus OLB17. The sequence continues at coordinate 21,807 of JAYVER010000197.1, forward strand.
GCTATTCTTGTTAGAACTTTATGGCGTATCTTCAACCCGACAAAGAAGGCAAAGTTTATCTGCCCGCGATCCGTGCGGCCAAGGAAAAGGGCGAAAAACTCGTCTGCCTGACGGCCTACGATTACCCGACCGCCCGCATCGTCGACGAAGCCGGCGTCGATATGATCCTCGTCGGTGACAGCATGGGCAACGTCATCCACGGCTACGGCAACACGATCCCTGTGTCGATCGACGAGATCATTTCGGCGTGCATCGCCGTCAAACGCGGCACCGAACGCGCGATGGTCATCGCCGATATGCCGTTTGGCAGCTATCACGTCAACCAAGACGAGAGTGTCAAAAATGCTCTTCGCCTGATGAAATACGGAGGTGCCGAAGCTGTCAAACTTGAAGGCGGCCGCAATCGTGTTGATCTGGTTGGGCGCCTTGTTAATGAAGAAATTCCGGTCGTCGCCCACATCGGCCTGACTCCGCAATCTGTATATAAAATGGGCGGCTATCGCGTTCAGGGCCGCACCGCCGAGCAGGCAAAACGACTGATCGAAGACGCAAAAATGCTCGAGGAAGCCGGAGCATTCGCAGTCGTACTCGAACTCGTCCCGCGTGAGGTCGCTGCGATGATAACGAAAGAACTGACGATCTCGACCATCGGCATCGGAGCCGGGCTGGACTGCGATATTCAGGTACTCGTTCTGCATGATCTGGTCGGTATGACCTTTGGCCGCCAGCCGCGATTCGTCCGGCAATACGCCAATGTCCGTCAGGTTATGACCGACGCGATCCACGCCTGGACCAGGGACGTAAAATCTGACGCGTATCCAAACGACAAAGAATCATACGGACTGACGGACGAGACAAAAAAGGAAATGGCAGCAAAATGACCCACTTTTCACCTGAAACAAAAGAAAAGATCGCCGAGCTTTGCAAAAAAAACAAAGTTCGCGAACTGAGTCTTTTCGGTTCGAGAGCGCGTGGCGATAACGGACCGGATAGTGACTATGATCTGCTGGTTGATTTCCGGACTGATTCAAACATTGATCTATTTGATTACGCACGGATGCAGGTGGACCTCGAAGAACTAATCGGAACGAAGGTCGATCTGGTCGAAAAGGCCGGTCTCAAACCTTTGATCCGTGATGCGGTTTTAGCCGAAGCACAGTCGATCTATGAGGGATGACAAACAATACCTGACTGATATCGTCAATGCTGCCGACTTGATCTCACTACATGTCTCCGGTCGCACGCTCGAAGATTTTCTTGACGACAAGATGCTCCAACCATCGGTCTTATTCAGTTTTACGATCATTGGTGAGGCCGCAAACAAGCTATCATCATTGACAAAGGAAAGTTACCCTGAGATCGAATGGTCATCAATAATCAGTTTTCGCAACATCATTGTCCATGCTTATTTCTCCCTCAATCTAAAACTATCTGGTCGGCCGCGAATCGAGTAGTACCGCTTGCAGAGCAGGTGCGGGCAATCATCCGTCATGATTTTGCCGAAGACGATGCAAATTCTGCACAATAGATATGGAGATGATAAACCGCCGGCAACGTATGGCATCAATCGCCCGCAAATTGCGGCGTGAGGCTAAGACCGTCGGTTTTGTTCCGACTATGGGTGCTCTGCACGATGGTCATCTGACGCTTGTCAAAGAGTGCCGGCAAATGTGCGACATTGTCGTCGTCTCAATATTTGTCAATCCGACGCAATTCAACGAAAAAACTGATTTGGAGCAGTATCCGCGCGACTTGACAGCCGATGCCGCGACACTCGCCGAATATGAGGTCGATTATGTGTTTGCTCCCGAGACGCGGGAAATTTATCCCGATGACTTTTCGACTTTTGTGAATGTCGAGGGACTGACCGAAACGCTCGAGGGTGCGTCGCGGCCCGGACATTTTCGCGGCGTTGCGACCGTCGTCACGATCCTTTTTAATACTATCCGGCCGGATTTTGCATTTTTCGGGCAAAAGGACGCGCAGCAGGTAGCCGTTATTAAGCGTTTGACTCGCGATTTGGGCTTTGAAACCGAGATCGTTGTCGTGCCGATCGTCCGCGAGGAGTCGGGACTTGCTCTTTCGTCGCGCAACACGTTGCTTTCCGACGAAGAGCATCGAAAGGCGTCTGTCATAATCGAAGCCTTGCGCGAAGCCAAGATCGCTTATAAAAAAGGTGAACGAAATGCCGCGCATCTCGCTGAAATCGTCAAAAACCGCATCGAAACCGCGCCGCTGGCTCAAATCGACTACGTTGTTGTTGTTGATCGTGAAACGCTGCAAACTATTGAAAAGATTGGAGATGAAGAAACATTGATCGCCGCAGCCGTCGCTTTTGGCGGCATTCGGCTGATCGATAACGTCATTCTCAATCGAAAGCAGTAGATTGGTATCAAAGTTGCATCTAATCAGCAGTGAAACGCACTCGAGGTGCGCATTTCACAAATATATGAGAACGATAAAAAGCTTCATTTCAATGTTGACCCTCACGATCATACTTACATCTGCGGCCTCAGCTCAGACCATACTGACATCGATCGACGGCACACGCGTCGATGTCGAAAAACAATCGGGCAAAGTCGTCGTTTTGGCAGTCGGTGCCGCGTGGCTGCCGCTTTCGGCAAAACAGGCAGAGTTTACAAACGCGTTGGCAAAAAAATACGCGGGTAAAAACGTCGTCGTTTATTTTGTAGCTACGGACTCGTCCAATCCAAAGTCGAAGAACTACGCCAGCACGGATACATTACGCAAATTTGGTTTTGCGAACAAGCTAACCGTTCCCATCCTGCACGATGGAGATGGGGCCGCAACGCTGAAGAAATTTAAGATCGACCAGGTTCCTACATTTGTCATTCTCGACAAAAACGGCAATGTGGCCGGTGAACAGTTCGGTGGTATCACCACCGACGCGAAATATGATGTCACCATCCCGATCTCAAAAGTGATCGATAAAATCTTGTAAGACCTGGGCCAGTCTCAAACTAAAGCGAGGCTGCGGCCTCGCTTTTTTTCGTAAGCCTATTCCGAATTCCGCCCGCAAACGAGCTTATAAACCAGTCTTACCGGCAGCCCGACTACGTTCCAGTAATCACCCTCGATACCCTCAATAAATAAAGCGGCCTGCGCCTGTACGGCGTAAGCTCCAGCCTTGTCGAGCGGATCGCCGCGTTCCGCCAGAAATGCTATCTCGGCGTCGTTCATCGGCGCAAATTTCACTCGCGTTCGCTGAATCGCGGAGCGTGTCTCGCGGTTATCAACGATCGCAACACCCGTCAGCACTTCATGCCAGTTTCCCGCGAGCAGCGTGAGCATTCGCCGGGCATCGTCGAGATCAATGGGCTTTCCTATGATCTGTCCGTCAATGACGACTGTTGTATCGGCACCGAGCACGATCTCATCGCGAAATCTGACAGCGACAGCCTCCGCTTTTTCGCGCGCCAGACGGACAACATATTCATTGGGCTTCTCATTAATAAGCTCGCTCTCATCGATATCGGCCGCATGTTTGGTAAATTCCCAACCCACTGAGTTAAGTATCTCAGCACGCCGCGGGCTGCCCGATGCCAGAATTAATTTTGGAAGGTCGATCATTATTTACCCGATTTTCGGGTAGTGCATCAGTTTGAAATTATTTCTCGCCAGTAAACTTACGTATTCCGCCTAATACGAGAAAATACATGGCAACTGTAATCCCCTTCGTTGCGGCTGATTTCCATCTCTCGGACTCGGACGGCTCAAATTGTTTTGGGTCAGCCGTACCGACCAAGCGATTCATGGTAGGGTCTTGAGGATCGTAAAGTGCAGTTTGTTTTTCGGTGGTCGGATTGTGAGCCATCTCGGTAGTACCATCATAGGATCGCCCGTTGACCTTGAATTTATACCACACTCGATATGTCCTTTTTCCGTTTTTATATTCAAGCTGCTGAACCTTATCCTCCAAAGTGGCCGGAACTTTTGTTTCGCCTAAGTCCATTCTGTCCTGAGACTCTTCCGTTAAATGATCGTGATACATCCATCCGGCTATTATTAAGCAAATACCGATAGCCCCTGCACCGTAAAAAAGAAAAGCATTCCATCTGTTCTTACGTTTCGCGGTTTGCTCGTCATCTTGCAGTTCCGTTACTGATCGATCCAGATTGAGTGACATAATGCGGTAAAGGTAGCATCAAAACGCCGCGTTGTAAATCCTGTTGCATGCTTGAGCAAAATCTGCTATGCTTGAGCAAATGCCATCACGACCACGCGACACAAACCAACTTGCAAAGATGATCGTTGATCTCACGACCGGCGATGCGACCGAGCCGGAAATGTCAGTCAAAGCCAAATCAGGACGTTTGGGCGGCTTGAAAGGTGGTAAAGCAAGAAACGATGTTCTTACACCAGAGCGTCGTTCCGAGATAGCAAAGAAAGCCGCTGAAAAGCGGTGGGCAAAGCCTGTCACTCCGACTTCTTAGGCGGCAACCCCTTTGCCTTAATCTGTTTTTCAATTTCTTTAATATGAGGTTCTGCTGCTAGGTTCTCCGGCATGGTTCCGCCGATGTCCTCCACCGCCTTGCGAGTCTTTTGCCCTACCTCAAAGTGAATCTGATGTGCTTTCGTATCGCCGACCCTTCCTTCATTCTTGAGCCTTCCTTCGGCTTGGGTAATGCGAAAAATATTAATACCTAATTCAGCGTTACCCATACGGTCGAGAATATTATCTTTTTCCGGGATGCTTTTTTCTTTTTTGATCTGCGCCACATCGCGACCCTTATACAATCCTCTGTAACCCGCATTATGAAACGATCCAAATCTTTCAACACCGGACTCTTTTGCGGCATCGCCAAGTTGCTTGTTCAAATCCTTGGCCTTGTTTCGTAATTCAAGTCGCGACAGACCGGCATTTCCCATGTTTTGGATCTCTTGTTTGCGGGTTTCTTCGGCGAAATAATTTTGGGCTTCCGCTATCTCGTCCTTAGAGCTTTGTCCATTCATGGCGATTAAATAGCAGGCATACCGCGTGAGATATATATCTGGAATGGGTCTTGCCGCATCACTTCCTATTCCTGCCATTTTGGTCGTTTGACCAAAATGGTTGTCAATGCTTCTACCATTCAAGCTACATGCGGTCTTTGCTTTATCTATAACATTCAAAAAACCTTTCCAATCACCGTAGCCGAGAATATCTTGAAGTTCTCGCGCCGTCCAATACTCAACGCCTTTACTTGTATAGGCTTTGACCGATTCCAATTTAGCGACCAACCCGCTGCCCACCTTGCTCTTTTCTAATTCGTCCATAGTGTTCTCCTTTATAAGATTTGATAAAGCATACCATATAACACTTTTTAAATCGCATTCTTTCTCCATTTGTGTTATATTTTCTTTACACACTTACTGAGGAGATATTTGTAACTATGAATCCACGACCGCTGGAACGAAAAATAGAGCAACAGCGACAAGAAATTGCGAAAATGGAATCTGAAGTCCTAGAAAAAAGAGCGTTTCTTCAGGGGATGATTGAGGCTTTGAAGCTCTTCCCGAAAGCGGGCAATGAATCCAAACAGGAAACTGTCTTAAGACCGGGAAGTGATATGGCTCAGGCCCGTGAGTTTCTCGCATTGCACGGTCGTCCCGCTCATGTAACGGAAATTTTACAGGGCATCGGAAAAGAAAATACAAAAACAAATCGCCTGTCTTTGAGTAGCTCGCTGGCAAGTTATGCTCGAAAAGAAGAGATTTTTGCAAAGACATCGCCCAATACGTTTACCTTGATTGGCATGGAAATTGAACAAGAAGCGAGCACCGACCCGCCCGAAGCATTTGGATCGTCGGAGTTTGATTCGCTCTCCGCCGCTCGATGAGAAAATACCGTTTTAAATAGAACACTCGGTAAAGAAAATAAAGAAAACAAAGTGGTGTATAATGCTTGACATTTAATACTTGCTCAAGCATAATAGTCAGTATGAATTCGATAGACAACAAAAAACGTGTCGCAGTGGTAGCCGCTTTGGTCGAAGGTAACAGCATCCGTGCAACCTCGCGAATGACGGGTGTTGCTCAAAACACGATCTTCAAACTACTAGCCGATCTTGGCATGGCTTGCGCAGACTATCAGGACAAAGCATTTCGTAATCTGACCTGTAAGAAAATCCAGTGTGATGAAATCTGGAGTTTTGTCGGTTCAAAAGCTAAGAACGTATCGCCGGACAAAGAGGGCATCTTTGGTTACGGTGATGTTTGGACTTGGGTAAGCATGGACGCAGACACAAAGCTAGTTCCTTGTTGGCTAGTTGGGCCGCGTAACACAGAAGCGGCAATGGAATTCATTCACGATCTAGCCGGACGCTTGGCGAACAAAGTCCAGTTGACCACAGACGGCCATAAGCCTTATCTGGAAGCCGTAGAAGCCGCTTTTGGCGGTGATATTCAATATGCACAGCTTGTTAAGATTTACGGCGGTTCCCAGACGAAGCAAGAGCAAATCAAATATAGTCCGGCAGAATGTTTAGGCTGTAAGAAAGTTGTGGTTACGGGCGATCCGTTGCTAAAGGATGTTTCGACTAGCTTTATCGAGCGCCAAAATTTGACCATGCGCATGAGCATGAGACGTTTTACCCGTCTGACAAATGGTTTCAGCAAGAAAGTTGAAAACCACGCTCACGCGATTGCTTTGCATTATATGTATTACAACTTCGTTCGGATTCACAAGACGCTTCGTTGTACTCCGGCAATGGCGGCTAACGTCACATCGAAACTGTGGAGCATTGAGGATATAATCAACTTGCTACCGACACCGGAAGTTAAGACGAGAGGGCCTTATAAAAAACGAATTTCAAACTGATGCACTACCGATTTTCGCATTTCCGTGAAATCTCGTCTAAAATGATAGTTGATTGGCGGTAAATTACAAATGGAGCAGCTTTTTGGAGCCATTCCCACTGTTTTGAGCGGACTCGCGTCGAACGATGCTGTCGACGAAGCAGTGGTTTTCGCCGCATGGAAACGCTGTGCCGGCGAACTGTTGCGGATGCGCACCGCCCCCGTGGATTTCTTTGAAAATCGATTGATCGTTGCCGTCTCGGACGAAACCTGGGCAAGGCACCTCGAAGACCTAAGCCCGCAGATGCTCGTCAGGTTAAATGCTGCTCTTGGCCAGGGTACGGTAAAGTTTATCGAGTTTCGCATAAACGAAGCGGCTGTAAATGACGCGCGCGCGGTTAAAGTTTCAACTGAAATCGCAGAAAATACATCGATGGAAGTTTCGCCATCATTGACCGCCGCCGCCGAAGCAATAGCGGATGAAAATCTTCGCGAACAGTTTTTGAGTGCAGCCAATAGCTATTTGGCAAAGCAAAATGAACCTGATCTCAAATCTGAAATCTGAAATCTGAAATAACAAATTCCTATGGACGTTAGAAAAATCGCAAAGCTCGCGCATCTTGAGATCTCGGAAGAGGAAGTCGCTCTATATACTCCACAGATGGCGGATATAGTTAAGTATATCGAGCAATTGAACGAGCTCGATACCGAAAATATCGAGCCGATGCTGGGCGGATTGACGGCCGAAGGCGAAACTACCATTACGATCCGCGAAGATGTTATCGTCGGATCACTCGGCCAGAAAGCTGCTCTCGATCAGGCTCCGTCGGCAGTAGCGGGGCATTTTCAGGTTCCTAAAGTGCTTTAATAATGCAAAATTCAAAATGCACAATGCACAATCTTGTTCGTATATTCTGCATTTTGCACTTTACACTTTGCATTAGCTCTTGCAGCATCCCGAGTCTTGAAAAACCCGAATGCACTCAGGCACGGGATGTGGTGAAACAGCTTTATTCGTTACATTTCGGTAGCGAAACGCTTTCGATGGAGGAGAATTTGAAGGTACAGAAACGTTTCTTGACGAGTGAATTATTCAACACGCTTTCGGCCACTGCCGGAATCTCGGAAGACTATTTCACAAAATCAGTCGAGTTCCCCAAGACGTTCAAGATCGGCAAATGCGTTGCTCCCGAGCCGGATAAAGCCAACCTGCAGGTACAGCTTTACTGGCGTGACGACACGAAAACCGTGCAAAAGGAAGTAAACGTCGAGGCGGTAGCAAAAGATGGCTCTTGGTTGATAAATAAAGTATCTCAGTGATTGCTCACTGCGTGGCAGAAACCCGACCTTGAGGGAGGGTGGATTGATTGCAAAAAACCCCCGGTCGCTACCGCTCGCGGTACTGACAAAAGTTATGTCAATTGTTTCAAATATTGAAAAAGTTCTCGGCAATGCCGAGAAACTCAACCCGCAGCTCAATTCGTTCCTCTCGATCGAGCGCGAAACGGCGCTTGCTCGTGCGGCCGAACTTGATACATCGGGCGGAGATCAAAAACTTGAAGGCACAGCTGTCGCCGTCAAAGACAATATCTGTACGATGGGTATGCAAACGACCTGCGGCTCGCGAATCTTGCATAATTACAAGGCTCAGTACGATGCGACCGCGATCTCGCGGCTGAAAATATCGGGTGCGATCATCGTCGGGAAGACGAATATGGATGAATTCGCTATGGGTTCGTCGAATGAAACTTCGGCGTTCGGGCCGGCCCGAAATCCGTGGGATGTGACGCGTGTGCCGGGCGGCAGCTCGGGCGGCTCGGCGGTTGCGGTGGCTTCGGGTGTCGTTCGGGCGGCGTTAGGGTCGGAGACAGGCGGTTCTGTTCGCCAGCCGGCGTCGCTCTGCGGCGTCGTCGGCTTCAAACCGACTTATGGCCGTATTTCACGTTATGGTCTCGTAGCATTTGCATCATCGCTCGATAATATCGGCATTTTCGGTCAAACCTCGCGTGACGTCGCGGACGTTTTGGGCGTCATCGCCGGACGAGACCCGCTCGATTCGACCTCGGCTGATATGCCGGTACAGGATTATGCAGCAGGAATAGCAAATGATATTGCGGGCAAAATTATCGGCATCCCGCGTGAACTTCTGGGCGACGGACTGGACACTGATGTCCGCGAAAAAATCCTGGCCGCCATCGACAATTTTGAAAAACTTGGCGCTAAGACTGTCGATGTCGAACTGCCTTACGCCAAATACGGCATCGCCGTCTATTACATCATCGCGACGGCCGAAGCGTCGTCAAATCTCGCCCGATACGACGGCGTCCGTTACGGATTTCGTGCTGAGGACGCTCCCGGATTGCATCAAATGTACTTCAAGACGCGGGAAGAGGGATTTGGAGCCGAAGTAAAACGTCGGATCATGCTCGGCACGGATTTTCTGTGCTTTTGAGTAATAAGCGTCGTAATAACCGCTTGACAGTACATACGTGCCGAGC
>JAYVER010000198.1:0-11416 GCA_043748725.1 Chloracidobacterium sp.
ATTGATCCTCGACGCAGACGTTCCAACCCTTTCGCTCTAACCAATAGAACAGGTACGAGGCGTTGTACGCCAGCATATAACCATTTTTATCGACGCAATGCCCACCCGATGCAACGATCAAGCCTTCATTTTTTAACATAGGCTTAACCTTCTCAGCCCAAACAAATGCCGGTTCTGCTAACCGGTGTCCAAGAAAGCTTGCCCGAACCTGCTTTGCCTCGGCCAGCAGCGACGCAAAGATCGAAACAATTACGACAAACATGATGAATACTCGGCTCAAATTCATGGCTAACCCACGTTGGCTGAACGAATCTGCAAATTCCCGGGCGTAATCCCAGAGTTTTTTTATGCCCAAGCCAAAAATCAATGCGACTGGCGGAATGCTGAAAACGTGATAATAATGCGCCCAGTCCTGCGAGGTGGTCCTGGCCGCGAGAAGATAAAAAGCGAAAACGGACGCCAGCCACACAAGCGAATGTTTTGCGGTTTCTTCCGCGTAGCCTCGCCAGATCGCAAAGGCTCCGACGATCAGTCCGAACGAGACCCAGACATAGAGAAATTCCGAACGCAGTATTCCGGATACAAACTCTGCATCGGTGAAAAAGTCCCAACCGACCCAGTGATATTCATTAGAAACGCCGAGCGAGTTGCCATAGACGATCCAAAGATTTTTGGCGTGGAAATACCAGAGCGCTGATGGCAGAATGCTCAGGACGCCGAAGATCCAGACCTTAAATTGCCTGACAACACGCCAGCCGAATTTCTCGATCAATAAGACGCCAAAAAAAAGACCAATATGAGCGGCCGGGGCCTTGGCTAAAAGTGTCAACGCCGTCATTCCTACAGCCGGCCAAAAATGCACGCTTTGTCCTGTTTTCAGCCATCGCACAAAGAAATAGACCGCCGCGATATATGTAAAGATCATCAACCCTTCGGGCTGGAGCGAGGTTGCGGTCTCGACCATCAGCGGGTTGAGTGCGAAAAACGCAAATGCGACCGTCGATGCGAAAATGCTCAGATACTCGCGTGCGAGCCTGAAAAAGAAAAAAAGCGTCCCCAGCGAGAACAAAAACGCCCAAACCCGCCCAAACCAATCGTGAGATCCAAATGCCCTATATGTAACGGCTGTGAGCCACGGATACAGCGGCAATTCCATTTCGGCATAACCGGGACCGTCGCCTCGCCAATCAATTCGCGGATAGAGCGGATTCATGCCTTCGGTTGCGAAATTTCGGGCGATACTGCCGAGATCGCATTCGCGCCACGACGCCTGATCGATCGGGCGAAATATATCCGCAAACCGAAGCAGAGCGGCGGCGAAGAAGAGAATGATAATGAGGATTTTGGGTTTGCTCATCCGAAGTACCAATGCCGAGACTCACGACGCGGCCTGTGTTTGCGGCTGAGCAATGGCCGCATTGTTTCGCACGAGACGTGCATGTTCGCGCATTGTAACGACTTCGAATTTCTCGGCATACAATGCCAAAGCGTCGCTGACGAACGCGAGTTTATCTTTCGTCCGGACATTCATTCCCGGAAAGAATTTAAGATCGGGAGCGTCGTCGCCGCTAAGAAAATCGAGCGGGTGCAGTAACAGCGACGGCTGAACGCTCGTCACGGTGCACATCGCGAGGGCCGCACGCCAATATGCTTTTGCAGCAACCGTTGAAAATGTCGATAAATAAAGTAAATAGCTCAAATGGATCGGCGTTTTGACGACGGGAAATGTAGTTACCGGTATTTCGACAAAGCTTTTCGACGCAGCATCGACGATGTGCGGTTTCAGGCCCTGAAATCCGTCCGCGAATTTACCGAACAGCTTCTTTCGTTTTTCGCGTTCCTCGTCGCTCAGTTCAGGCGATTTGAAAAAGTAATAAGCGCGTGCAAGGGGTGCAATATAGGTCGGCAAAGTCGAGCAATCGTATTCGTAACCACGCATTGCGAGAACTTCTTGAACAGCCGTCGACACGCTGAAGCCCGGACCGCGAAAACCAACCGGAATCTTTCCGGTTACATTTTCCAACGCAGTCTCAGTCTTTTCAAATTCTTCGATTAGTTCCTGCTTTGAATAGAGATGCAGCCACGGCTCATGATTGAAACTGTGATTGCCGATCTCGTGTCCGGCCGCCGCGATTGACGCTATCGCTTCACGATTCTTTTCAAGCGCCGCGTCCTGACCGACGATAAAAAATGTGATCTTCAGATCGCGCTCTTTCAGGAATTGCAAAACGCGCGGGACAACTACATCGAGATAAGAGGGGAACGTCTCCCAGCCCGGATCGCCATGCGTCTTCATATAAGACCATTGATTGTCGAGGTCGAGCGAAAGGCTCGCGATCGTTTTCATAAAATATAGAATTTACAGGGATAAAAAGGGATGAAACGGATAGGCATCATCCTATCCATCTCTTTAATCCCTGTTAATTTCCTTCTGTCGTATACCGAATGTCTCCGCAAAAAACCTCTCCGCTAGTTGGACGGTCTCGTTGACGTTTAGCGTTCCGTTTACAATATGCGACGAGTTAACAACATACACTCCGTCGATAGATGTTTTCATATCCGGCAAATCTCGCGAGTAGTTCAAAACCGGCAGCGAAAAAACCTGGCGGACACGCGAGACCTTAAACGCCAGAACGTCTTTTCGCTTGAAATGCGGATACATTTTCTCAAGTCCGTTCAGGAAGAGGCGTTCGATCTCTTCATCCGATTTTTCAAATAGCTCGTCATCCGGCGCGACATATTTTGGCAGATAAATGAGTGCGTTGCGGTTAAACTCTTTCTTATCTACTAAAGCCGACATCTCGATCACGCCGGTAAACGGAGCATCGTCCGTGATATTAGTCACGTAAAAACGCGACAGCGAGCATTTCATCAAAACCGACGCACACACGATGCCCTGATAGCGGATGTTTTCGAGATCCTGTTTCTCGATCCTGGTCAATTGCGGTGCTATTTTAGCTGCAATGTTCGATGGACATGTCAGGATCACCTTGTCGAAACTGTCGTCCCTGCGGGAACGCGGAAATGCGACGATACGATCCGCCCGTAAATCGGGTTCCGACAAAAATGCACCCGAAAAACCCTGAGCGACAGCCGAGGCCGTTTGAAATTTGGCATATTTCGTTTTCTGCGGCATGACGCGAGGTTTTACATCTTTGTGTCGCCGAGCCTTTGCCATAGAAACGCGGATTTTGCCGTCTTCAAGTTTTTCAACCGATTCAATTCTCGAATTCAGCCTAATCTCAACGCCATTTTCGAGCAACGCTTCGCCAAAACGCTCGAGCACGCGTGCGTAGCCGCCGCGAACATAGCCAAACATTTCTTTTTTGAGCCCCGAATTACGTGCTGCGTACATCCGCTGGATAGTCGCCCAGATAAATGCGGCGGATGTCTCTTTATATGCCTCGCCCAGCTTGGCCAGCAGCAGCGGTTTCCATATCTTTTCAAATGTCTTTTTGCCCGAAAGTTTGGTCAGCCAATTTTCGACGGATATTTGCTCCAGACGTTTCCAGTCCTTAACGCGGGAGGCGTAAAAGATCGTCGCACCCAAACGCAATTTGCTTACAAGGCCAAGCGGCGGGAATTTCAGAAATTCCATCGTGTCCGACATCGAAACCAGTTCGCCGTCGGTGTAAAAACCTGTCTTTGTCTCGACCCATTTAAAATCGTCGCCGAGGCCGAGTTCCTCAACGATCTTCCGCGTATATCTATCCGACGCAAGCGTAACGTGATAATGCTTATCCCAAACGACATCGCCGATCTCCCACGCCGAAGCCAAACCGCCGATCTCGCTAGCCGATTCGAACAGCGTGACATTCGCGCCCGATTTAGCAACGCGCAACGCGAGCGTCATGCCGAGGAAACCTGAACCGACTATGGCGATATTTTGGGTCATAAGAATTGATTTACCACAGAGAACACAGAGGGCACAGAGAATAAGAATTAATTAAGTATTCACACAACTCCTATTAATTCTTCCTCAGTGACCTCTGTGTTCTCTGTGGTTAAATTTCTTTCGGAAACTGCGCGATTTGCAATCTCGTAGGCCAGTCCGCAGCTGCAATCAAAAGTTCCGCTATCACCTGCCTCAAATTTATGAAACAGTAGGCCGCATTTGCATAACGCCCCGACCGAACGGGCCGGTGATCCCAGTACGAGATGAAAATCCGGTACCGATTTCGTTACGACCGAACCCATGCCGACCATCGCCCAGCGGCCGATTTCGAGATCGTTGCCGATGATGCATCCGGCGCCGATGGTCGAGCCTTCGCGCACCAGGGTTGGCAAAGTATGTTCGTCGGGTTCCGACGGACGCAGGGATTTAAGATCGGGAAATGTCGCACGCGGAAAACGGTCGTTTGTAAATGTCGTTGAGGCGGAGATCATCACGCCGTCCTCGATCGTCACCGCCGCACAGATATAGACCATCGCGTTGATCTTGACGCGATTGCCGATCTTAACGTCGTACGCAATATAGCTCTTTTCTCCAACGATGCACTCATCGCCAAGCGACGCGCCGTGGCGAATATGGACGTTGTCCCAGACACTCGTGCCTTCGCCGAGGGTGACGTTGTCTTCGATGATCGCTGTCGGATGTATTCGTGCCATAAGAAGTTTTACCGCGAAACACGCGAAAAAAACGAAAAAAAGGAGAGAATATCTTTATTTAGCTTATTTCGTGTATTTCGCGGTTATCTTTTTCTAGGTTTTTGCTGTCGTGGCCTTTTCTACAACCGGCTGCCAGAGGTTTTGGTTGAGCGATTTGTACGCCGCTTCGATAACACGCACCGATGCCAGTGCGTCCGCCGGTTTAATATAAAGCTCTTCGTCGCCGCGAAGGGCGCCGGCGAAATTCTCGATCTTGCCGCGGAACGAAGCGACTTTGTCGTAGCCCTTGCCGAAAACGGTCCAATCGGCGTTCGAATTTACTTTATACTTCGATTCGCGCCAACCGATGTGCAGCGTGCCGTTTGTGCCGTAAATGCTGATGAAATATAGCAATTCCTTGTTGATGCCCCACGTCAGGTCAACGCTCGCGGTGACATTATTTTTTGTTTTTGCGAGCATCTTAACATTTTCATCGACGGGTAAATTTTGCGTTCCACCGGCGTCAACCGCAAGCACCGAATCGATCGCTCCGAGAAAATACCGGATGATATCGACCGAGTGCGTGCCGTTATCGATCAGAACGCCGCCGCCCGAAATCTCAGCGTTCGAATTCCAACGCTGTGACATATCGACCTTTGCCGTAAAAGCATTTTCAAATTGCAGCACGTCGCCGAGCGTTCCCGACGCCAGAATGCCTTTCGCCTTAACAACATCTTCGCAATAGCGAAATTTCGACGCCATAGTGAACAGAACGTTGTTCTTTTCAGCCGACGCGATCATTGTTTCGGCCTCGGCCACACTCAGGCAGAGCGGCTTTTCGCAAAGTACGGGGATTTTGCGTTCCATAAAGAAACATGCTATCTCCGGGTGCGATTGCGGCGGCGTGGCGACGATCACCGCGTCGAGTTCAACATTGGCAAGATCGCGATAGTCGCTGAAACTCTTGCCGCCGACGATCTCGGCCAATGCGTGGCCCGCGTCCTCGCGGACATCTGCAACCGCGACCAGGTCGCAGCAATTGCTTTCATTAAATGCCTGAGCATATGCCTGTGCAATACCGCCCGCTCCAACTAATCCAAATTTCAGTTTCTTCATATGATTAATACAGGGATAAAGGAGATGAAAGGGATGATTTTGATATCCAATTCATCTCCCGTATCCCTGTTAATTATTTTCTTAATTTACTTGCGGCGATACGGACATTGTCGGCGATATAGCGGACATGCTCGTCGGTGTATTTTTCGTTCCACGGCAGAACGAGTACGTCGTGCAGGGCCTTGGCCGTTGCCGGGTAATTTTCCATTTTGTACTCGATCGCTTCGGGGCGGGCGAGATTGAACGGAAAATGGCTGTCGCCGAGCGTGTTCTGTTCTTGAAAAACCTGGCACATAAACGCTGGTTTGACGATGTAGCGCGGAGCCGAGAAAATGTTTTTCTCTTTAAGCAGATTGGCCATACCGACCGAGCCGCCTTCGATCTTGCTGTCGTCAACTGTCAGGCAGTATTTCCAATAGACATGTGTTGCATTGTCGGCGATAACAGGTGTTTCGATACCATCGATACCGCTCAGCAGCTCTTCGAACATCGCTGCCGTTCGCTGACGGTTGGCTACACATTCTTCAAGTTTTTCGAGCTGTCCAAGAGCGACCGCAGCCTGAAGCTCGCTGACGCGATAGTTCAGCGCCATAAAGTAATGATCTGCATTGGCGTCGCCGTAGCCCCATGCCTTGTTGATATACAGGAACATGTGGCGTGCGATCTTTTCGTCGTTGGTGACGACCATACCGCCTTCACCGGTGGTCATGTGCTTGCCTTGCTGCAAACTGAAGCAGCCGATGTCGCCGATCGTGCCGGCATATTTATCGCCGCATTTGGCAAGAAATGTCTGTGCCGAATCTTCGATAACCGGCAGATTGTGCTGTTTGGCCAAAGCCATGATCGCGTCCATCTCGCATGGATTGCCGAAAAGGTGCGTAACGATTATCGCTTTTGTGCGGTCGCTGATCTTCGCCCGAACCGTTTCAGCCGTTACATTCAATGTCTTTGGATCGACCTCGGCAAAAACGGGAACCACGCCACGATACATCAACGGCGTCAATGCTCCCATATCCGTGATCGAGGTTGTGATTATTTCGTCGCCGGGATTCGGATTGACGGTTGCGACCGCGATGTGTATCGCGGCCGAGCCCGATGTGCAGGCATACGCGTATTTCGCGCCAAATTTCTCGGCAAATTTCTGCTCGAGCAGTTTGCCGAATTTACCTTTTGTCGTCGTTAACGTACCGCTATTTAGAACTTCGGTAACGTAACGGATCTCTGTTTCGCCAAACGTCCGCCCGGACGCATCCTGATCCCACGGCAGAATCATCAGCCGTTCGGTTTGTGTAACTGGTGTCATATATAGTTTTAGTCCGTAGAATTATCGGAAGCCGTTTTGAGCTTCTCTTTGGCTAAAGAAGTTTCAATCGGCCCGGATTTCCGAAACCAACGTAAATTTATGAGGTGTGAAAGTAATTTGAGGTGACCAACGACCGTTTTCGCCGTTTTCATCTTTGAAATGCCAAAGAGCCGAACTTCCAGAACAGCGGGGAATTCGACGATATTGCCGCCGCGTAAGTCCAATCGGCCGAGCATCTCCGCGACACCGAGGAAACCCGATTCGCGCAACTCCATGCCGGCAAACGAACTCCGTCGATAAACACGGAAGCAGCTCGTATAAGTATTAAGTTTTGATCTTAGAACCCGCCTGTATAGAAACGACGCGCCGCGTGAAAGAAATAAACGCCAACCGGGAACGTTTCGCACGCCGCCATTTTTATGATACGGCGAAGCAGTCACAAGGTCAACGTTTTTTGTCATCAGTGGGAGCATGTTCAAAAGCTCGTGCGGATCGTATGTGCAGTCGCAATCCATCGAGCAGACTATCTCAGTCTCGGCGGCGCGAATGCCGGTCATAATGCCCGCAGCAACACCCTCATTCGTCTCGTGCCGCAGGATCTGCACGTTCTTTTGCGTGCCAAAAAGCTCCTGCAGAACGTGGTAGGTCTCGTCTTTGCTGCGGTCGTCAACAAAGACGATGCTTGGCTGGTAGCCGTTTTCGATGAGATTGGCCTCAACCGCCCGCAGCGTATTTGCCAGATAGGGCAACGATTCCTGCTCGTTGTAACAGGGAATGACAATTGTGATTTCGGATTTCGGATTTCGGATTGCGGATTTCTGAGCTTGTGCGGTCAACACAGCCGTCTGCGGTTGCTGGACAATGGAGCTTACTTGCTCCTTCAATCCGAGGTGATCGGCTACGCCAACACAATTGTAGAGATCGAGATGCTCGTGGATTATCCATTCCATCTTGTCGAGCTTGCGGTAATGGCGTATGCGGTTGTAACTCGACGCGGCCGAAATGCGTGGCTGTTCGGGGTCGAGTTCCCAAACGTGGAAATAAAAGACAAACGGTGCTTCCGATAGCTGGTGCCAGTTTCGCACGGCGTGACGCATCAGTGTGTAGGGAATTTGCCGAAAATAATTACCACCTGAGATAGGCATTAAGCCGAGGCCGAGGTCTCGCGTTGCATATGGAAATTCCCAGACCGCCTTGCCGCTCGTGTGTACCTGATGCGCGATGCGCTTTGCTTTTCCATCTTTTTTTGCCGGCAAAAACGAAGCGTCATAGACAAAACCTTCGTCAGCCAGCAAGTCGAGTATCCATTCGTTCTTATCGAACGCGAGTTTTTCGGCCGCCCGATAGCCAATGACCTTTTGCCCGCCGGCGTCCTCGATTGCCCGGTTTGTCCGCCGCAGGTCTTCGCAAAATTCTTCATCCGTCAAATTTTTGAGACTGCGATGATAAAATCCGCGGCTCGCTACCTCGTGTCCCCGTGAGACGATCTCACGGATTAGAGCCGGATTTTGCTCAGCGATCCAGCCAAGCACAAAAAATGTCGCTTTTGTGTCGTGTTGATCGAGCAAATCGAGCGTTTTCAGAGTGTTTCGCTCATATCTCGGCTCAAAATTTGACCAGTTTCGCTGTTGGATCAGATTTTCGAACGCCCCGACATGGAAATAGTCCTCGACCAAAATGGTGAGCAGATGCTTGTTGTTTTTTGTCGCGGGATCCATTTGGGGGATTAGAAAAGACTGCCCTGGACGGCTTTTGCACCGATCGGTTTCGACGTCAGCTTTTCCTCGATGATCTTTACTATGCGGGCGGCTGCCTTGCCGTCGCCAAACGGATTGGCAACCTCTTTGACGGATTTGATCCAGGTCTCGACCGCATAATTTTCTTCGAGAAACTGTTTCAGCGAGCCGGGGCTTTTGCCGACAAGTTTTGCGACGCCCGACCGAATCGCCTCGGGCCGCTCGGTATTTTCACGCAGGACGAGCAGCGGCTTGCCTAGAGATGGGGCTTCTTCCTGGACGCCGCCGGAATCTGAAACGATCAGCCACGCTGATTTCATGATAGCTAGAAAGTCCGAATAATCGAGCGGATCCAGCAAGTGGATGCGTTCGCGGCGGCCGAGGATCTCTTTTGCGATTTTTTTGACGTTCGGATTGGGGTGAACCGGGAAAAACATACACACATTTTTTCGTTTTTCGACAAAATCGCGCAGCACCTTGAGATTTGCGGTCATCGCCGAGCCAAAGCTCTCGCGCCGATGCGTCGTCAAAAGCAGACGCTTTTTGCCCTCGGTCGCCTTGATCAATTCCGTTATCGCCGGATCGACCTTTAGATTTTTGAGCATGTATTTCATCGCATCGACGACCGGGTTTCCGGTCACGAATACTTTTTCGCTCGGCACATCCTCGGCGAGCAGATTACGCCGGTTTTTTTCGGTCGCGGCAAAATGAAACGAAGCGACCTGCGACACGAGGCGGCGGTTCATTTCCTCGGGAAACGGGCTCATCAGATTGCCGGAACGCAATCCAGCCTCGACGTGGCCAACGGGAATCTTGCGATAAAAACCAGCCAAGGCTCCGGCCAGAGTCGTCGTCGTATCTCCCTGCACGAGAATGAGATCGGGCTGTTCCAAGGCGAGTATTTTATCGAGCTTTGCCATTACCCGCGAACAAACATCGGTCGGCGACTGGTTACGCCGCATTACGCCGAGATCAAAATCGATGTCAACTTTGAGCGTCTCCAGAAACGGTTTCAAAAGCTGTTTGTGCTGGCTCGAAGAAACGACGATCGTCTGAAAAAACTTCTTTCGCAACTCATGGATAACAGGCGCAAGTTTGATCGCCTCGGGCCGGGTGCCAAATAGAACCAACACCTTCATCCGCCAATCGACGACACCGCGCAGGTTGGTATTCGTGCTTGTGGTCACTGTGTCGAACATAAGCATTTTAGGTCAAAATGTACGAAATTCCCTTGTTAATATACATTCAAACACTCCTTTGTTCCTTTTTCAATCATTTTTTTATGTAGCGGGCCGTTTTTTATTGCTTTGTCCATTTTGTCTACTTTGCGGGCTTTGACGTATTTGAGAATTTGCGGAGAATTGAGCAGTTTATCGTCTCCTCCCATGTTGGCTCGAATCCAGAAGTTGGGATATGACGAAATTGTCGTATAATATGCGCGATTCTCGTAAAATATCATTTCAGCCAGGTGGCTTATGCGGATAATCACGGCTTTGCTTATCAATTTGCTTGTTTTTAGCTCGCTTGCGCTTGCGCAAGACGGTCGGCAACTCACGCAGGAAAAGGGAACCGTTAATAGCGACAAACGCATAGCGCTCGTGATCGGCAATGCGGCTTACACAAAGGCAAAGCCGCTCGCCAATCCGGCAAATGACGCTACAGACATGGCGGCCGCGCTAAAACTGCTCGGCTTTGAGGTTATCTCTGGTACAAATCAGAACAAGCGACAGATGGAGACGCTGATACGCGATTTTGGCTCGAAACTGGCATCAGGAGGAATCGGGCTTTTCTACTATGCGGGCCACGGCTTGCAGGTCAATGGTGAGAATTATCTGGTTCCTATAGACGCTGATATTCCGCAAGAGGACGAAGTTAAATATGCGGCAGTGCCAATCGGCTTAGTTTTAGATAAGATGACCTCGGCGAAAAATGATCTGAATATCGTCATCCTTGATGCATGCCGCAACAACCCATTTGCCCGAAGCTGGCGGGGCTATCGCGATGTTGGAAACAATGACGGCCTTGCCAAGATTTCGCCGCCTACCGGCACGTTTGTGCTTTACGCAACCGAACCGGGCAAAACGGCGTCGGATGGCGCGGGACGCAACGGCCTGTTTACCGAATCGCTCCTTAAACAGATAAAAAAGCCTAGTGTCGAATACTACCAGATGGTAAGGGCGCTTTCGGTTGATGTTTATCAAAAGTCGAAGGGCCAGCAATTGCCGTGGAACGAAGGCAATTCGCTATCGGAGTTTTATTTTAACCCCATTCAGGCGGCGGTCAATCCGGTTACCAATACACCGATAAGAAATGAGAATGCTGTGGTTCCCAAGCCTACGCCTTTGCCAACCCCGACTCCGGTCTCGGTTGCTAAGAGTTTTGATGCCGAAGGTATCTACTGGAGCGAGATCAGTCGGCGGGACACCCGTTCCGGCTACGAGCTTTATCTGGCAGAATATCCAACCGGCAAATATGCTGCCGAGGCCAAAAACCGGATCGATAAGTTCAAGCAAGATGAACTATTGCACTTAAAAGAACTCGAACGAACGAAGTGGCGTGAAGCACAAAGTCTGGACAGCAAAAACGCATACAACGCCTACATTACTGCCTATCCAAATGGCGAGTTTGTAGCTGATGCCCGGTCTAATATCAAAGCTATCGAAACCAACGAAGA
>JAYVER010000199.1:0-4453 GCA_043748725.1 Chloracidobacterium sp.
GGCTTTGGCGGCGGAGCTCCAATTCCGCTATCGCCGTCACCTGTTCCGCTGCCGTTGCCTTTGCCGAGCCCGCTGCCGCTGCCCGAACCGTCACCCGAGCCGTTTCCTGTTCCGCGGCCGCTGCCCTGGCCTGTTCCCGTGCCGCTGCCTTGTCCGCCGCCCGAACCTGTGCCGTTTGAGAAACTCGCAAAACGTCCATTCGGATCGCCCCAACGGTCAAATTTTTTGTCGTATGTCTTAGTTCCCTCGGTCTGCGGAGGCGGCATTTTCAGATCAAAAGTGTCGCTTCTGAAAACTTTTGCATCCGGCGGACGGGTCGGATTTTTTGACTGATCGGCGAGATCGCCCTGCGTCGTCTCTTCCTTGTCCTTAGTACCGCCGCCGCCGCCGCCGCCAGCGTCTTTCTTTTCTTTTTGCTGTTTCTCTTCCTCGACATTCATCGGAATGTCATCGACGATCACGGCGTTAAAAACGTCGTCATTGATCGACCCAACATCGAGATCTTTGCCAAAAAGACTGATAACAGTCATCGACATCCAGAAAAGCAACATGATGCCAAGAGATCCAAGCAGTAAGAGATTGCGTTGCTTGACGTTCTTTTCCTCGATAACAGTAACGTAAAACCCGCCCTCGGCCAGATATTTGTTGTGTTCCGCTTCCAATGAAACTGGTATGTGGTCGGCATCGACAGGTGTTGTCCGGACATACACAGGTGCCGCTGCCGCAATAGCTTTTGTCTCTACAGGCTCGACGACAGGTTCTTCGATTTCCTCGGCAACCTCGTGTGTCGGAGCCGCTATTTCAACAGCCATTTCCGGCGGTGTAACAGGTTCATTAAATTCGGCCGCGACCGGCGCCGCAATGATCTCCGGCATCGGCGGAACTTCTCGTTCAACTGTCGGAGGGGCCTCGGCGGCAACCGGTTTCATCTCAAACGACTGCAGAGACGAACCGCAATTTGGGCAAAACCCAAATTTTTCCGCAAATCCCTCATCACATGAACTACAAAACTTAACTATTTTTCCCATCTTCACCCTCTCAAAACTTACGCCCGATCAACCTGATCGACATAATTATAAAACGATTATATCGCGTTTATTTCAGAAGTTAAGCGATTTTCAACTAAATTCCGCGAGTTACGCTCGACGTGCGTATCTTTCAATTTTTATAGATGCTTCTACTGTTTGACGCGATGCCTATACACATCTAAAATTTTCATTTGTGAAACTCACAAGCTATGCTTGATCTAACCGTACGACAACACTATCGGGGAATTTGGCAACTAAACGAACAGCAAAGCCGTTTCCCTAATAGTCTATACGATGAAAAATAAGAATTTATTCCAAAAAATTGCGTTTCCGAGCCTGATCGGAGTTATTTTATTGTTTTCCGCTGTACCGGCGATATTTTCGCAATCGGCCATGCCCGCTCCGAAACAGGAAAAACTGCTGAACGGGCTGAAAGTTCTGATGTGGAGCGACGCGAAAGCCGATAAGGTGACAGTAAAGATACGCATTAACTCGGGTTCAGCCTTTGACCCGCAAGGCAAAGAAGGCGTCATGCAGCTGCTTGCTGACAACCTTTTTCCCAATCAGGCATCGCGTGATTTCTTTGCCGAAGACCTCGGCGGCGGACTTGATATCGTTACAAATTACGATTACATCCAGATAAATGCATCCTCAAAACCCGAAGGTTTTTTGACTATGCTCGAAACGCTTGCGACCGCCGTTTCCAATACAGCCATTGATAAAGAAACGACCCTCAAACTACGAAACGCATTATTAGCAAAATTGAAAATAAAAGAATCCGACCCGGCCTACGTGGCGGATCAAGCAGTGGCGAAAAGATTATTGGGCACATTTCCCTACGGTCGCCCACAGATGGGCAGCACCGCGTCGGTGCAAAAGATCGATTTCGCTGATCTGATCGACGCCAAGCAGCGTTTTTTGACTGCCGATAATGCAGCCATCGCGATCAGCGGTAACTATGACAAGGCACTCGGGTTTAAGGCTGTCAGACGATATTTTGGCGGATGGCTGAAAGCGGATAAGCGAGTGCCGCCGACGTTCCGGCAGCCGGACGAGCCTGATTTAAAAATGATTGATATCTCTATGGCTGATGCTGCAAGGGCCGAGGTTCGGTTTGCGTTTCGCGGAATATCGCGAAGCGATAAGGACTTTCCGGCGTCGCGTATTTTCACTTGCATCCTTCGTGAACGTTTTTCAAATTTGATGGGTGGAAATGACTTTGAACAATTCTCGGTTGCTAATAATGCACATGTGCTGCCCGGTTATTTTGCTCTCGGATATTCCGCCAAAGCCGCGATAGTGCCTTTGCCATCGAATCATCAGGCATCTGCCGATGCTCCGGCTTACGTGAGAAGCAACCCGATCCTGTCCCTGTTCAGGAACATAACGGATGCCGAATTTGCAAAAGCGACCGCCGCGTTTCTCGCGGAAAACTCTAAAAAATCAGTAGAGGATCAATGGCTCGACGGCGATACGTATAAGATTGTACCCGCAGATGAGACGAAGGCCCTGCAGAATATTACAATTGCGGACGTTCAGAGGATCGCGGAGCGTTTAGCAAAAAATCCCGTCGCTGTGGTAACAGTTTCTAACCAAAAATAAATTTACCGCTCCGTTTTTGCAGCCTGATCCTTCATTGCTCGATCCGGGCTTGCTGCTTTCGGTTTAGATGTTATGTCGAATGATCGCACCGCAAACGAGATAGCCCACTCCGAAGCGGTGCGCGAGATGTTTTCCGGCATTGCCGGGCGGTACGACCTGCTCAATCACGTTCTCTCGCTAAATATCGACAAACGCTGGCGACGAAAGGTGCGGGCGCTGCTCGGCGACATTCTCGAAAACGAATGCGCGGTTGTTTTGGACGTTGCGTGTGGAACGGGCGATCTATCCATTGAATTAAATCGCGATGCAAAAGCACGGGTGATCGGCACTGACTTTTGCCGGCCGATGCTCTCGGTGGCAAAAGAGAAAACGACAGCTACGAATGCACGAATTCCGTATGTCGAGGCTGATGCGATGAATCTGTCGTTTGCGGATGATAGATTTGATGCGTTGACGATAGCGTTCGGCCTGAGGAACCTGCCGAATTTTGCGAACGGGCTTAGCGAACTGCACCGCGTGCTAAAACCCGGCGGACGCATCGTCATACTCGAATTTTCAAGCCCCGTGCTGCCCGGATTTCGGCAAATGTTCAACTTTTATTTCGCCAACGTGCTGCCGCGTATCGGCGGAGCGGTCAGCGGTTCGCGTGGGGCGTACGAATACCTTCCCGACAGCGTTGCGAAATTTCCCGATCAAAAAGCTCTTGTCGCAATGCTGGAGCGAACCGGCTTCGCAGATGTCAAATATCAAAACCTGACCGGCGGTATCGCCGCAATACACGTCGGAAATAAAAATGTAGGCCCCGCGCGTGGAGCAAGGGCGTAACATCCAACACAGCGAGTTACGCCCTTCCTAACGACCTCGGCTTCTGCATTTGGTGAGTTTGTTATAAAATTTCCCTGCCCGCCCGGCATTTTCGATGAAATACCGACTACAGAATTTTGCCCGCCAGCTTGCGCTTATGCTGCTCGTCATCTGGACGGTGGTGTCGCTCGTGACGCTGCTCATCGAGATCGTACCGGGCGACCCGGCGACGGTTATTCTTGGTGAGACGGCGACGCAGGAGCAGATCGAGAATTTCCGTACGAAACACGGCCTCGACCGACCGGCATTTTTCTTTTCATACGGGGAGCAGAGCGGATTTAAGTGGAACGGCAGCGAAAACCGTTACCTTGACTATTGGCGAGGTCTCGTCACCGGTGATCTCGGCACATCGTTTCGCACCGATCAACCGGTTCGCGATATGATATTTGCCCGCTATCCGGCGACAATAAAGCTCGCGATTGCAGCGATGTTGGTCGCTATCGGCATTGCTCTGCCGCTGGGCGTTTTGGCCGGTTCTCGCAAGAATTCACTGGTGGATAATGCCGCATCTTTTTTCGCGCTTGTCGGCATATCGCTTCCGACATTCGTCATCGGGCCGTTTCTGGTGTACTTATTCGCCGTTAAACTCGGCTGGTTTTCGCCGACCGGCAGCCTTTACCCAGAAGACATCGTTCTGCCCGCCGTCACATTGGGAGCCGCGCTGTCCGCGATACTTACACGAATGATACGCTCAAGCGTGATCGAAGAGCTTGGCGAAGATTACGTCCGAACCGCTCGAGCAAAAGGCGTCAGTGAGCGAAAGGTTTTGTATAAACACGTTTTAAAAAACGGACTGATCCCGGTTGTCACGATTCTTGGGTTGCAGCTTGGAGTTTTGCTTGCCGGTGCGATAATCACTGAAAAGATTTTCAACTGGCAGGGCCTCGGCCTTTTATTATTGGAAGACGGCATCGGCAAACGCGATTACCGGCTCGTCCAAGGCTGCGTGCTCGTGATCA
>JAYVER010000200.1:0-11393 GCA_043748725.1 Chloracidobacterium sp.
GAGACCGAGCGGCAGCAGCTCGAGACTTTGCGGCGGCGGGTCGAGATTCAGCGGTCCGGGGGGCACTTTGAGGGCGCCCCGGCGCAGGCACTTCTTGCCGGGTTCGAACTTCGCGCGGGTGATGACATAGATGCGATCCGTCCACTGTGTGTTACTGCACTCGGGCCGCGCGAGACGACACCTGTGCACTTGACGACGGGTTCGGGTCTTGTAGACGCGCACCCAGCCAAATATGGAGACCCATTCTTTAAGGTTGAGAGTGGTTGGTACGGTGGAATCGGTGGAAGTATCACGCGGGTCATATGCCCATCCGACCGGCCGATAGTAACCGGCATGTATGTTTATGCGGAAGGCCGCGAGATAGTCAGCATCAACAACATTCATCTATACTGCGGCATCGCCGCCAAAGAGCAGCCTCCAAGCGAATTGCCATCCGCGATATTCGACGCACCCAAGCTCCAAGGCGATGCCGCGCGCACTGAGGATACCGAGCGCTGTCCCGCAGGGCTCGTCGCTGTCGGCGCTCATGGGCGGGCAGGTAAATACGTTGATGCGATAGGTCTCATTTGTGGCGAGCCAAAGTTGCCTGAGGTGATCAAAGCCATAGGCCGGACCAAGACGGGGGCGACGACGGGCCCGCCCGTGCCGGCGGGACCGCCCCGGGCGATCTGCGAGATTGCGCGAGAAGCGCGCGCCCGAAACTCTCCTGCCGCACCCGGTCTCGAAGCCCAGTGCCGCGCCGCCGGTCCCGCTGGTGAGACACCGCCGGTGAAGGCCATAGGCAGGGTAAAGGTGACGCCGACGGGCGCTCCACCTGCGGACGCTCAACCCCGACCGATCTGCGATGTTGCGAAAGAGGCTCGCGCGCGTAACTCCCCCGCCGCGCCCGGACTCGAAGCCCGGTGCCGCGCAGCCGGTGAGGCACCTGCCGATAATGTGGATGCATTCGCTGCCACGGGAGCGGCCATCGCCGAAGTTGACCAGGAGGTTGCGGAAGCACGTATGCTTGAAGTGGATGAATCCTATCAACGGGGCTTCGACATTGCGACCGGGATTTTCGGTGACCCTGCGCTCGGTGCAAAAGGCAACACCTCAACAGGGCCAGGATCTCTCAAGATTCGCGACGCTCTGAACGCAGCCGGGCAAAGAGGATTTAATGCCTCGGTGAAGCTGCATCTAAGCAGGAATTATAGGCCCTGAATTTATCGGCGGCAGACATTTCGAACAGGAGACAAAGACATGAAAAGAATGAGATTGGATCTGACAATGACCGTCTTTGTATTACTGCTTTTCGCCGCAACGGTTGTGATTGCCGGCGCTCAGCCTCCGGGCGATCGAGCCGACAAAAAAGGGCAGGTCCACCTGAAGCCCGTCCCCGATGTCGTCGGCCTGTTTTGGCTCGACGCGGAAGACGCACTTCTCAAGGCAGGATTCAAATCCAAGCTAACCGAGGAGGACACACCGGATCCCTCGGTAGTTGTTGGCCACGTGCGGGCAACGGTTCCGGCTGCCGGAACTTTAGCAAAGGTTTATCAGGAGATCGAACTGCTGATTCCTTGCGGAGCGACCCGAGTGGGGATCGGAGAGCTCAGTTTGGGTGATTTCGAGCGCAGAACCGGTTTCGATCTGGATGAAGGGCGTTACGAGGAGATCTATCGCGGCGCGGACATCGTGCTTAGACGTTATGACGAGGAGCACTACAAACCGGGCCAGGGTCCGGAGTACATCGAACCGATTGACAGCTCCGTCCTCGCGCGGCTCGATAGCGCAAGTGGCAAACTTAGTGACAGTTTGGGCTCCTTTTTCACCTACACCGCCTGTGATGACGCATTAAACGGCCGAAACCGAACCCGGGAAGCGAAGATTCGAATATTCCATCCGCTCGTCATTTGCGTCTTTACGTCCAAACATCAGATAGCGGCTGTCGAGTATAGGGTGAACGAAGGCTTCGAGTTCCACTACGCGATATTTCCTCCCCGACCTGCGGTCAAAGCCATAGGCAGGACGAAGGTGCCGGGTACGACGACGGGCGAACCGACGCGCCAGCCGATCTCGATCTGCGAGGCTGCAAGACAGGCACGGGCGAGAAACTCGCCGGCCGCCCGCGGACTCGAGGAATCGTGCCGCGGCGCCGGTGCAGCGGGTGAGACCTCTGCTTTCAACTTAAACGATCTGGCCGCGAGGGGAGAAACTGTCGCCGGTGCCGACCCGCTGGCAGTAGAACTGCGGAATCAACAGCCGGAAGATGCCCGTAGAGGATTCGATATCGGAATGGCCGCCGCCGAAGGGCAGACCGCTCCCGGTCCCGGTAAACAGAAGATTCATGACACGCTGGGCCGGGCCGAACAGCGAGGATTTGACGCAGCCGTTGCGTTTTCACTGGAGCGGAACAGAAACGCCGATCTGGCTGCAAAGGGCGCGGTCATTGCTGCGCAGGATCCAATTGTAGCGGAAGCGCGCGCGGCCGAATCGGATGTCTTCTATTGGCTGGGATTCGATATCGCTACAGGCATTTTTGGTGACCCGGCACTCGGTGCAAATGGCAATACGTCAACGGGGCCGGGCTCCCTTAAGATTCGAGACTCCTTGAGTGCGGCCGGGCAAAGAGGATTCAACGCTTCGGTGAAACTGCATTTAAGCCGGAACTATAGGCCGTGACGGAGGAGCTTGACATGAAAATAAACTTAATTGTATTAGTAATGCTCTTGCTTCTGGCAAGCGCTTCACGAGTCAATGCCGACCCGGCACTTAAGGCCAATCCCAATCCTGTCATTTTGCCGGCCGGACAGACGCAGGGCCCGACGACCCTGACATGGAACACCGAAGGAGCGGAAGGCTACGTTTGGGTCTCAATTGACGGCGGGGAAGAAACCCAGCTCAACGAAGAGGGCATCGCTCAGGGAACGTTTAGAACCACCGCCGAACTCGGCAAGAGCTATGTTTTCAAGCTCTATACCGCCGATAAGCAATTGTTAGCATCAGTGACAGTCACTGTCGTCGTTGAGGCAGCCGCTCCGCAGCCGCCCCCTAATGCCCAACCCGGAGGCAGCCGGCGCGGCCGCACCCGGAAACTCGTTAACGACGGCAAGGGCTTCCAACTAATTTGTCGGGGCGGTCCGGGCCTTCGTGTCTCGGGCACGAAGATCCCGATACCTACGGGCATCAGTACAATTCCAGGAAACGGCATAACTCACCTTCCTGTGTTTCAAGATGGCTGGTTAATAGGCTTTAACCATAGTACGTCGCCGCCCACTTCACCTGGTGCCAATTTGCAGCCCGGCCAGTGCGGTCCGGCCGCATTCGCGCTGCGTGGCGTAGATCCCGCAGTGATTCAGACGATAATCGAGGGCAACGGGTCGCTTGTGGGGAGTTCGCTTTATCCCTGGGAGAAATCCTACGAGGACGCCCGTGTTGATGCTTCAAAGCGACTTGCCAGGTTTCTTGACTATCTAAAGGATCCGAAAAACTACTGGTCTTTCTTTGTCACAGACGACGGCGAGGGCTTCTACTCGGCAGGATTTTCAGGATACTTTGACCTACCGCCTGTCAAAGCCGTCGGCAGGACGAAGGTGCCGGGTACGACGACGGGCGAACCGACGCGCCAGCCGATCTCGATCTGCGAGGCTGCCCGACAGGCACGGGCGAGAAACTCGCCGGCCGCCCCCGGCCTCGAGGAATCGTGCCGCAACGCTGGTGCAGCGGGTGAGACGCCCGCTTTCAACTTAAACGATCTGGCTGCCAAGGGAGAAACTGTCGCGAACGCTGATCCGCTATCGGCGGAACTGCGCAATCAACAACCGGACGACGCCCGTCGAGGATTCGATATCGGAATGGCGGCGGCCGAAGGGCAGACCGCTCCCGGTCCCGGAAAACAGAAGATCCATGATTCGCTGGGTCGGGCCGAACAGAAAGGATTTGACGCAGCCGTTGCGTTTTCACTGGAGCGGAACAGAAACGCTGATCTGGCTGCAAAGGGAGCCGCCATCACGGCGGTGGACGAAACCGTGGCAACGGCCCGCAACGCGGAAGCGGACGTTTTCTATCGGCTGGGATTCGATATCGCTACAGGCATCTTCGGTGACCCGGCACTGGGTGCAAACGGCAACACGGCGACAGGGCCTGGTTCCATGAAGATCCGAGATTCTCTGAGCGCCGCCGGACAGAGAGGATTTAATGCCTCAGTAAAGCTGCACTTAAACAGGAATTATAGGCCCTGAACTTATCAGCGGCAGTGCCAATCAACTCTCAGACAAGCGTGGTTCATACGACAACCTGCCGGTAAATTTTCAACTTAGCGGACTAATTCTTAGCTATTCCTGCCGCCCTCATTTCGCCTTAACAATTCATTCTGACCGAAGCTTGAGGTCAGTCTGCATACATTTCTTTCATTCTGCATTAAACATTGTAAAAAAGTGTTGACAGAGTTTATGCATTCCTGTAACTTGTAAATGTAGCGGCCGATCAGGTCGTGCACACATCGCCACCAAATGCGGCAAAGTTTTCTTGAATATACAGTTCTAATGATCACGGGTCGTGGTCAAAACATCCGAAAAAGGCGGGTTTCCGACACATCTCAAAGCTGACCTGTCGAACGAACACCTACTTTCCGGTTTATCAAACGGTGGCACCGATCTTCAAAAATACGGAGCCTGCACTTTCGGATGAGAACTAATTTTTTAGAAAACAAAAACGTCACCTCTTAATTAAGGAGCAACGAAACAATCATGTTCGGTAAAAAGAAAAGTATAGCCGGTTTAGATATTGGCTCGAGTTCCATAAAAATGGTCGAGCTCGAAGGCAAATTAAATAGTCTCAACCTGGTGAGTCTGGGCTTTGAAAATCTGCCGAGTGACACGATCATCGACGGCCAGATCATGGAGCTTAATGTCGTTTCGGATGTGATCCAGAGCGTCTGCAGCAATCATCAGGTCAACGCCACCAATGTCGTCACCGGTGTTAGCGGACATTCGGTCATTCTGAAAAATATCGTTCTTCCGCTCATGAGCCGCGAGGAACTCGAAGAATCTATCGACTGGCACGCCGAGGAACATATTCCTTATGATCTGGCGGATGTCAGCCTCGATTACCAGGTAAC
This sequence comes from Chloracidobacterium sp., assembly GCA_043748725.1. Classification (GTDB taxonomy): domain Bacteria; phylum Acidobacteriota; class Blastocatellia; order Pyrinomonadales; family Pyrinomonadaceae; genus OLB17. The sequence continues at coordinate 5,096 of JAYVER010000200.1, forward strand.
GGGCGAAACCGCCGACTCGACACATGTCTTGATCGCCGCGTGCAAGCGCGAGCGCATCGACAATATCAAGCAGGCTATCCAGCTTGCCGGTAAAACACCGGTCGTCATCGACGTCGATACGTTTGCCCTGCAAAACTGTTACGAAGTCAATTATCAGCCAAGCGACACCGAAGTTGTAACGCTGCTCAATATCGGTGCCTCGACGATGAACGTCAATATCGTCAAGGGCACACGTTCGCTCTTTACACGCGACATTACGGTCGGCGGTAGCCAGTTCACCGACGTTTTGCAGCGAAGCCTCGGCCTCAACTTCCAGCAGGCCGAAGCCGTCAAACGCGGCGTCCACGAAGCGGTCGAGGGACTCGAAGAAAAATCGATCGAGCCGCTTATGAATAATGTAACCGAGATCGTCGCAATGGAGATTCAAAAAACATTCGATTTTTACCGGGCGACGACCGAAGACAACGAAACCGTTATCCAAAAAATTCTTATATCGGGCGGCGGCTCCAAGCTGGTCGGCCTTGCTCAGGAGCTGTCGCAGCGGCTTGAGCTGCCGGTCGAGGTTTTGGACCCGTTCCGCAACATCAAGGTCGATACCACTAAATTCGACCCGGATTATCTCAGTGAGATCGTGCCTGAAATGGCGGTAGCCGTCGGATTGGCCATTAGGGGAGTGTAACAAGATGATCAAGATCAATCTACTAAATTCTGTAACTGAAAGACAAAACGGCGCAGTAATTGCTGTCGATCGCAAGATCTCAAGCGCTGCTTCACGGTTTATCCTTATGTCGGTCGTCGTCGCGGTATTGCTCGCGGCGGTGGTCGGATGGGACGTCATCTCAACCCAGATGGCAAAGACCGAGGCCGAACGCCAGCTCAATGAGCAAAAGCAGATCGAAGCCGAACTCGCCGTCGTAATCGCCGAACAGAAAGAGCTCGAGGCCAAGATCCAGAATATCGACGGCCGCATCGAAGCGATCAAGAAACTTCGTGCATCTCAGGCGGGCCCGAGTGCGGTTCTCGAAGCGATGCGCGAGCGCGTTGCGATGGTTCCCGGACTTTATCTACAGAGCATTGAGCAGTCCGGTGAGGGACTAGTGCTAAAAGGAAATTCGCCCGACGAGGCACAGGTCACGCAATTTGGCCGGAGCCTCGAATTCTCGAACGGTTTGTTTGATAACCTGAACATAGAGACCACACGTACCGAGGTTCAGAATGAGAACGCTCCTAAAAAAGCAAGTGCTGACGGTGAGACGGCAAAGGTCGCGCTCGTTAACTTCACGATCAAATGTGGATATAAGCCCGCGAAGGCGCCGAATGCGTACAACGGAAATCCAACCACCGCTTCGACCGTAGGAGCCGCACCGAATCAGGCCGCACAGCCGGTTCAGGTCGCAAAGAAATAACCTGTTTACTCAAGCCTAATAAAAGGACACTAAAATGTTAGAGAAAATCAAAAATCTAAAGTGGCACTTCCATTTGATGATCCTCGTCACCGTCGCCGCATTTCTTTACACGTGCGTATGGTATTTCGTCACGAGCGAAACGCGGGCCGAGGTCGCCGTTCTCGATGACCAGATCTCGCAACTGCGGTCGAAAAACGAGGCCGCACGCGTTGCGACCGCTCGAATCAACGAATTTCGAGCTCTCTATACGAGCAAAGCTGCGGAATATGAGGAGCTAAAGGTCCTCTTGCCCGAACAGCAAGAGATCACCAACGTGCTTCAGGGTCTGCAGGACACGGCGAACGGCAGCCGGCTGATCGTGATGAGATTTGCTCCACGTGAAGCCTCAATGCAGGATTCGATCATGGCCAAGCCCGTCGAGGTCGAGGTTGACAGTAATTTTAACAACCTCCGGGCCTTTTTCGACAGCATGGCCAAACTGCCGCGAATCGTATCGGTCAGCGATTTCAAGCTCAATCAGCTCGACAAGCAGACCGATGTCAAGACGCTTCACGCTCAGTTTTTGCTGACGGCATACTATGCTGCTCCGGCTGATGCCGCCGCAAAACCGGGCCAGCCCACAGCTCCCGGTGCTGCACCAGCACCCGGCCAGCCCGCCGCTCCGGCACCTCAAACACCGCCCGCGAAATAAATATCACTTTACCAACCAACTCGTTCCCCAAAAAGAGAATAAAGCCATGATCAACAAATCGACAATCAAACGCTTCGCATGTCTAGCCTCGATCGCTGCCGCGTCTCTGTTCGTCAGCGGGAATTTCTCGCAAGTCCAGGCACAGCGCGATCCATTCAAAAAAGCCGGTTGGGCGACACCTAAGAAAGTCGTTGTCACGACCGCAAAAGCTGTCGTTCCGAAGCCGCCTGTCAACTACGGGCCGCCGGCGATCGAAGCCCGCATTGAGTATTTCAAACGGCTCCGCGAGACGGCCGCCGCCAACGGTGCTCCCCTGCCCAAGGTCACGAGCGTCCTGACGCTCAATGAAATGGCAGTGACCGGCATTTTCAAGACGCCGCGCGGCTATGCCGCGATGGTCGAGGCAACGCCGATCAAACTTTCGTACACGATCTATCCGGGCGAGAAATTCTTTGACGGACAGCTCGTCGCGGTCGAGGAAAATCGGCTCGTCTTTCGCAAGGTGACAAAGGTCAGCGATGGAAAATTTGTCGCATCGGTCGAAAATAAGCCTCTAAAGCAATATTCGACCAAAGCACAGATCGAAGGCACGGCACCCGCTCAGGGGACGGATAAACAGACCGAGGTTGCCAAGACCAACGAGCCCGCAACACCGACGGTTAAGAGCACGAAACCTGCGTCTAACCCATTTCTCTCGCCGCTTGACGAGATGAACGACCAAAACAGCAAGCCCGGCACAGACACTGATAAAGCAAAGAAAGGCCCAAAGAAGCCTGTCAAAGTTGCCAAAAATAACGTCAAGGACTAAAACCCCAAGACGCCCATCTGATTCTTTACTAAAAGGAAAAATTGATTTAGTTACGGAGGAAACATGAACTTTCTTACCAATTTAAGCGGTGCGGCTAAAAAGGCCATTATAGCGTTAGCGATCGTAGGCAGCCTTGCTGTCGCGGTCTCAGCGCAAAAGGTCGAGCCACAATCGCAAGGCAAAATGTACGGCGACCCCGGTTTTCGCGGCGAGCCGATCAATCTCAACGTCGTCAACGCCGACATCCGCGACATACTCTCATACATTACCGATCAATACGGAATTAATTTCGTGATCGATAAATCCGTCAAAGATGTGCCGGTGACGGTCAAGGTTACTGACGTTCCCTGGAACGTCGCACTCGAATCGGTGCTACAGGCGCAAGAACTCGGCGTACAGGTCAATGGCAACATTCTCCGCATCGCGGATACCAAAACATTGGCCGGCGAGGGCGAATTCAATCGAGCGCGGACAAATAATCAGCTCGACACGTCGCCGCTGGTCACTGAGCTTATCCGGCTAAACTATGCAACCGCCGGAGCCGGCGCATCGGCGGGATCGACAACCGCCGGTACATCCTCTAATACCTCCAACGCTGCTTACGGCAGCGGCGTGGGGGCCGGAAACGTTAACACGGGAGGAACATCAGGCGGAGCCAACCCTGCTACAACCGGTGGGGACGGCCTGTTGCCGATCATTAAAAGACGATTGTCGCGTCGCGGTTCGATCGAGATCGACTCGCGCACCAACTCGTTGATCGTGACCGACGTGCCGGCAAACATTCTGGCTGTCAAGCAACTGATCGCAATACTGGATCAGCCCGAACCTCAGGTCGAGATCGAGGCCCGTATCGTTGTGGCATCGCGTAATTTCAGCCGTGACATCGGCGTTCAGATTTCCGGATTGGTTCTCGGAAATCACGGCAGCGGAGCCCAGGGCGGCACACTTCCGGTCACCGGAGCTCCGCCAAACATTCCTGGTGGAAACCCTAATGGCGATCTCGGCTCGCAAATTCGAAATACGGTTATCGGCCTGACGACAGGTGTTTTTGGAACGGCCCAAATAAGTGCACTGATCACTGCAGGTGAACAGAAAGGCCAGGCGAAAGTTATCGCTACGCCACGCGTGACAGCATTGAATAATCACAAGGCCGAGATAAAGAGCGGTTCCAAGATTCCCATCACAACCATTCAGCCCGGCTCTACAGGTGCGACTGTAATCGCGACGACGACCTATGTTGACGTACCGCTCAGGCTCGAGATCACCCCGCAGATCACCGATCAGGGTACGGTCATTCTTACCGTAGTCGCAGAAAACAGTTCGACGGCCACTATAGTCGGCGGAGCTCCGCCGGCGATCAACACTCAAAGCATGACGACGCAGGTCATCGTCCCCGATGGCGGCACGACGGTTGTCGGCGGTGTTCTGTTCGATGACGAACGTGAAAATCAGGACCGGACACCCGGTCTGGCGAGCATTCCCCTGCTCGGCAATCTTTTTAAACGTAAAGTCACTATGCGTAATACCAACGAGATACTCTTCTTCATTACGCCCCGCATATCGCGGCCGGATTACACGTTAGCCAATCAAAACGGCGTGGCACCGCGACCGTCAACGATCATCCAGCCGGTTCCGCTTGGCAATCCGCCGTCGAATTCTACACCGGCGGTCGAAATACCAACGACGCCTATCATTTTACAAGCTCCCGCCCTGACACGGCCTGAGGCAGTTCAGAACTCGCCCATAAAGCCTAACTAAACTCCCCGTTTATTTGATTGTTTCCGCCCTTGATCCCGTCAGATGTTTAGGCATCTGACGGGATTTTTTGATGTTCAGAGTGCGCGATTTATCGCGGATTACGCAATGGAATCTTCAACGGCGCTTTCAGCCTCGTTCACGAGCCTTGTTGGCTTTGGGCATAGCCACGTCCCTTTAGGGCGTGGTCTTGTGTTATGCGAAAATTTGCGAGGGCGTTTTAACGTCCTTACCCCTCCGGCTTAAGCCACTTAATGGTAAGCCCGTTAAAACGGGCTGAAAATCAAGATTGGCGATTGACCACGCCGTAAATGACGTGGCTACGTTCCGCCTTCGGCGGAAAGCCGTTATTTTGTCAACATCCGCGACGCCGCGAGGTTTCGCGCACTCTGAACTGTTTGTGGAAAAAATCGAGGTTATTCGAGACCGATGAAATCCACATTTGTCAGGTCGCCGGTCACCGATAATGTTCTCCGGGCAAATCTGAAGAACCTGGACTGGACGGACAAAGTATAGGTCTGTCCCGACTGAACATTGGCGAAACCGTATAAACCGAATGAACTTGTCGTTGTGCTTCGTGAAACGCCATTCGGGTCAGTCAGGACGACGGTCGCGTTGCGCAAACCCCTGACCCCGTCGCTCATAAAGACTCTGCCGTTGATTGAAACCAAACCCGACGAGCCGGGCATAACCGACACGGACGTCGTATAGATATAGTCGCCGGTGGTGTTGCCGTCGCTGTTTGCCGCGTTGCCGGCGGCGTAAAAATCGACACGCCCGACGACAGGCGACGGGGCCGTCCACATAAATGTCCACGATTTGGACCCGAATATTGTCGGTACAATGCCGTCCACCGTATGTTCAACGTAGATTCGGGATTTTCCGCCGACGATCCCCGGCATTGTTTGTGTTTCAGGAGAGACTCCGCCGGGCACGGTGAACGTTCCGGTCTGCATACCCTGACCGTCTATCGCCGTCAGCTGAAATCCATATACGACGCCATCCGACTGGCTCGTCGTGACGGTGATAGGTATCTGCTGTCCCGGCATATAGGTCTGGGGAAGTCCCGACATACGGACATTGCCGGTACCAGTGTTTACTGCGAAATCGGAATGACAGACCGTGCAATTGTCCTCATTCGGAGCGTCGGTATGAGACGCAGACGGCCCCGCGGACGAAGCCACTGCCTTTTGCCGGTCGTTCGAAACGAAAACAGAAACAGCGAGCACGCCGAAAACCAAAATTATCGCAAGTTTGACGTGTCCCACTCTGCGGTAAAAGAATCTCATAAATCACGACTCCAAATCTCTACTGGACGCTAAAGGTTTTGACGATCTTATCGGCCGGATAGTCTGCAAAAAGGTCTATTTAAAGAATAGGTAGAGAGCAGAAAAAAGTCAACGAGATTAAACAAAGTAAAAAAGCCGGCCGAAATGAATTCGGCCGGCGTTAATGGAGTGGTTCAGAGTGCGCGATTTATCGCGTTCTTTGGTTTATGTTCGACAACCATACGCGATAAATCGCGCACTCTGAACAAAATCGCGCACTCTGAACGTCATTCCAAGCCAACGAAGTCAACGTCGGTCAGGCTGTCGGTGACCTGCAGTTCGCGGGTGGCAAAGCGATAGAGTCGCGATG
>JAYVER010000201.1:0-11381 GCA_043748725.1 Chloracidobacterium sp.
GAAACCAGCTTCGAAATATCGCCGCCGGCCGTGCCGACCTCGACAGGGACAGAGATCGCGTAGCCGTTATCTTCAACGCAGAAGATCACGGGCAATTTCAGATTGCAGGCTGTGTTGAGAGCCTCCCAATATTCACCCTCGCTGGTCGTGCCGTCACCGACCGACATATAGACGACCTCGTCGCCTTTGAAGCCGGTGATCTTGTCTTGCAAGCCTTTGACAAGCGAGGCGCGATAGCCGGCCTCGGCCGCTCCGACCGAGTGCAATGCCTGTGAACCGGTGCACGACGATTGCGAAGGCACATTCAACTTAACGCTGCCCCAATGCGAAGGCATCTGACGCCCGTGCGAATTCGGATCTTTCTCAGCGCCAACCGCTGACCAAAGCATTTCCTGAGCCGTCATGCCCAAACCCAACATCAAAGCACGGTCGCGATAATACGGAAAAAACCAGTCGTAGCCGGGCTTCATCGCCAGAGCCGCAGCTGTCAGAACCGCTTCGTGACCGGCACCCGAGATCTGAAAGAAGATCTTGTTCTGCCCCTTGAGCTGGATCTCTTTGTCGTCGATCCGCCGCGACATATACATCGTGCGGTACATGCCGATAAGCGCTTTTGCGTCGAGGCCATGATATTTATCGACGCCCTTTGCCGCCGGCTTGCCCACTGCCGTTTTCGAGGGCCTTGGTGTCTCAGCCCGTGCCGTCTTTTGCATCTTGGCAGCCGGGCTAAACCCGTCGGCCTCGGTAGTATTAGCCCTTTCGGCTACGATCTCTCCACCGTTCCTCGCCGCCCTGCCTGTGTCCTTCTTTATTCCAGTCGCCATTGAGATAAGTCCTGATCTTAAGATTACTAATAAACGGGTAACTTTCTAAAATACCAAATCAGCGGCAGGCGGGCAATTTGAACGCGAGGTGTCCCACTGTCCCCTTCACGTGTAAACGTAAATTCAGGACAAGTTAGATGTTAAAGGTAGCGAATATACCTGGCCCGAACGAGCGTGTTACGTAAATTATTTTTGTTTATATGACGATTGGCAAGGAATGTGCGGCCTGTGATATGTTTTCCGGGATTATGAATAAACTCTTTTACGGTGACAATCTCGACGTAATGCGTAAGTTTATCCGTGACTTGGGCGGTTGATCTTTGCTACATTGACCCGCCTTTTAATTCAAAACGCAACTATAACCAGATATACAACAACATCGGCACCGAAGACCGTGCGCAGGCACAGGCATTTACCCACACATGGACGTGGGACGACCACGCCAACCAATGTTACTAAGAGATCCTGTCGAACAAGAACTGCGTGCAGACGCAGCAGTCAATCGCGCTCATCAACGGTCTGGAAAAAGTCCTCGGCAAAGGCTCGCTGTTTGAAACGCAGTTCTGTTAAGATTAAGGAAACTCATTCTGGAAATGATCGAAATACAGATACTAAATGGTGACAGCTTGGAAATCCTTCCGACATTAGATGCGGAATCCATTCAATGTTGCGTCACCTCACCACCATATTGGGGACTAAGGGATTACGATCATCCCGGTCAGATCGGAGCTGAGCCTTCACCCGATGAATATGTAGCTAACCTTGTTTCGTTATTCCAGGAGGTTCGCCGTGTTTTACGCAAGGACGGAACAGTTTGGCTCAATGTGGGAGATGGTTACGCAAGAAATGGCGGCACAGGTGGACATGGCCCAAATGCAATTGTGGGCAATACAAAGAAACTCATCCAGAAGCGAAATTGTAAGGTTCCGGAAGTTTGGGGACTAAAGGATAGGGATTTGATGGGATTACCATGGCGAGTAGCTTTTGCCCTACAAGCCGACGGATGGTATCTCCGCTCACGGATAACATGGATTAAGAAAACAGCGATGCCGGAAAGCGTCAAGAACCGACCGACAACCGCGACCGAAGAAATATTTCTTCTCACTAAATCACCTACGTATTTCTACAATCCGAATGGTTTCAGAGAGCCAACGGGTGCGAACTTGCGAAACTATTGGCTCCTCGGTCCTGAACCAAACGGAAATGGTCACCCTGCGGCCTTTCCAAAAGAACTTGCACGACGGTGCATTCAGCTTGGGTCGCGTCCAAATGATACCGTGCTTGATCCGTTTGGTGGCTCCGGGACTACAGGAGTTGCGGCAAATGAACTTGGGCGGAACGCAATTATTATCGAACTAAATCCAGAATACGCCGAGAAAAGTCGCGAACGCTCCCAAACTGTTCAACCGCTATTCAATATAGTTAATGTCTAGTACTTATTATGGCTAGAGGCCCTGGATCAAAAAAACTTATTCTTGAATTCTTTCTAAAGAACATTGGCGTCGTTCTAGAGTCCAGACAGATTCAAGAAGCGAGCGGTGGAGCCGTTGAATGGGCTCGTCGTGTTCGAGAACTGCGCAATGAAGAAGGCTACCAGATTCTTAGCCACAAAGATCGTGCGGACTTGAAACCAAACCAATATCTTCTAGAAACAGACAAACGAGTTCCTGCTTTCTCCCGTAATATCTCTAAGGAAACACGTGCCTGGGTTCTGGAACGAAACGGCTATACATGTCAAATGTGTGGCGTTGCAGCCGGCGACCCTGACCCGTTTGGCGGAAGTAGAACGGTTCGGCTGACGATGGGACATATACTTGATAAATCAAAAGGCGGTGATGATTCCCCACAGAATCTTCGGACGGTATGTTCAAACTGCAATGAAGGGTTACAAAACACCGCACTTCCCAAACCAGATCGAATTCATTTGCTTGGTCAAATTCGGAAAGCGACAATCTCTGATCAAGAAGCCGTGTTAGACTGGCTGCTTCAAAAATTTAATTTAAAAATAAGCAAGTGATGACCTTCGCCAAACAACAAGCTAAGTTCAAACCCGATATGTTCCAGCCGTTCGACAAACTACAGATCGTAACCATCCGAGAGATCATCCTCGACGGCACAAGAATGAATCTCCCTCTAATCGAAGAAGTCACCAAGAACGCCCAAAAAGCCAAGAAAGATGACCAACCCAGTTTGTTAAGTGGAGGTGAGTGATGAACATGAAAACAGTCGGTGGTGAATCGAGCGGACAGTCAGGCATGGACGAGTTCAATCGCCTCACGGTCAACATACTCAACGACCTTTACGAAACTTTTCCGCACTATGCATTGGTCAAAACTGACGCATACTACGAAAACGTGGACGATGAGGCGGCTAGCTGCATGGAAGGAACGATGGCGTTCCTTCAGAAAGAGAACTTTATCAGCATTGACGGGGAAGGAGCTGATGGGCGCCTCTATCTTGCCGTTCAGCTAACCTCTAAGGGATTGGCAGTACTCGACAAGCCGCTCGATTCCTTGGAGAATTCCCCGACACTTGTCGATAAATTTAAGTCGGCCATTAAAGCGGGTAGCAAACTTGCATTTAAAGAAGCGGCTAAAAGTCTTGTATCCGAAGCTACGAAGATATATTTACAAGGCTGATATGTGCCCGAACGGTGCCTGGCTATATCCTGCGACACGTGTCGAAAACTCTAAAGAATCGTTCAGACGCCGCCAATCTTTACTTCGAATCTTGTAATTGGATGTATTTCCCAAAGTGTGGCGCGGCGAACGCGCGGTTTATTTGGGTTTGCGGGATCGAACATCAATCCCCTATGCTCACCGTCAAACATAAGCCAACCGCTCCAATGACAACCTTCGCCAAACAGCAAGGCAAGTTCAAACCCGATATGTTCCAGCCGTTCGATAAATTGCAGATCGTAACCATCCAACAAATCCTCGATGGCACTAGAATGAATCTTCCCTTAATGGAAGAAGTAACCAAACAAGCGCAAAAGGCTAAAAAGAATAATCAGCCAAGTTTGTTGGACTGAGCGTAGCACCACAAATTTAGGACACTACCTCGCGATCAAAAATCTTGACAAATGGTGAAACATTATGGTACACTGTTGCAGTGATGGGAAGAACACAAAACTCCGATTTTATCTCGGCTGTGGTACACGTGTGTTGTGTTTTTTTCAAAGGCGGCAGGACAGGGGATAAGAACAAGACAAAGTAAAAAAGAATACGGACAGCTTTTTCAAGACGAAGCATGATTTGGGACACCTGGGACGCTCGGGACACTTGGGACACTTGGGACAGTTGGGACACTTGGGACAGCCGGGAATCAATAGGCATCAGACAGAACCCAGTCGGCAGTTTTTGCGAACACCCTTGACCATCTCGAGGAGCTAAAGGCCATACTTGAACAAAAGGATCCGTACGACTCTTGAGCTCTACGGCAGGATCTTTGACAATGGAAAAAAAAGCGAATTCGACGCTGATGGCTGATGTTCGTCGGCGTTGGTGAAAAAAATGGTTACTGCGCTCTCAAAACCCATCCGTCTGGATCGATGACAGGTGCCGTGCCGGTGAATGAAATAGTGGCTTTGCCGTCTTTCATTTCAACGCGTTGAGTTTTTCCATTTATTTCGACATCGACGGGCATGTTGAAGGGCAGGTTGTTTGGGGTCTCCCATTGCAACGTTAGAATCTTTGGTGCAGTTCCGTTGATTGTAGTTGCGGTTACCAATTTCGGCAGTTTCGGTTGACGCAGATATAGCTCAAAAAACCAGTCGAGTTTCATGCCGGAATCCTGCTCGGCGATGGTGAGGAAATCATCCGTGTTTACTAGGCGTTCCTGGCGGCCGTCGGTGTAGGTCTCCATTAGTTTTGTCGGATAGGCCATGTGGTGGAGGGCTTTGAAAAAGGCTTCGTCGCCAATGAGATAGCGGAGAGCGTGCAGAACGAGCGCGCCTTTGTCGTAGATGTCGCCGTCCGATTTTACGTAATCGGGTTCGGCCATATAGACCTGATAGGCGATCTTTGGCTCGCGCGGTGCAATGGGCTGCATATTTCGCAGGCGTTTGACGCGGGCTTTCATTGCGGTCAGGTAGGCGGGCTTACCGTGTAGATATTCCTGATAAAGCGTGTCCATGTAAGACTGAAAGCCCTCGTGCAGCCAAAAGTCGCGCCAGTCGCTGGCCGTGACGAGATTGGCCCACCACTCGTGGCCAAATTCGTGAAGCAGCAGCGAATCCGTGCCATCTTTGTCGTATTTAAATCCATTACCATAGGCGATGTCAGTCGAATGTTCCATTCCCAAGTGCGGCGTCTCGACGATGCCGACCTTTTGCGTGCGAAAAGGGTATGGCCCGAGATATTTTTCGTAGTAAGCAAGATATTTCTTTTGCTCGGCTATGAGGCCGGGACCCTTAGCAAAATCCTCCGGCAAGACGTAAAAAACGATCGGCAGCGTATCTCCGGAAATCGATTTATACTTGTCCTCGATCATTTTGTAAGGTGCGGCGTTAAAGACGAGCGAGTAATTGCTGATCGGATTGGACATGTACCAGTTATAGGTCGATGTGCCGCCCGCATTTTTCTTGACGCTCTCGAGCTTGCCCGGCCCGGCGGCAAACAGCGGATCGGGTACTGTAATGTGCATCGATGAGGTCGCTGGTTTATCCGACGGGTGATCCTTGCACGGGAAGAGCAGATCGGCGCCGTCGTTTTGCAGCGCGACCGATATCCAATCCGAGCCGTCGGCCGTTTTCTTCCACATAAAACCGCCGATCCACGGCGGACGCGGCGCTTCACGCGGTGTTCCGGCGTAGGTGATGACCGTCTTGATCTCTTCTCCGTCCTGCTTGGTCATCGGAAACCATATCCATATCTTGCCCGCAAGACGCTCGTATTTGAGGTCTTTTGTCCCGTCGGATATGTTGCTGATCGTATATGGCGAGTCGAGATCGAGTACGATGACGTTAGTCGGAATGACAGTTTTAGCCGTCATCACAGTTGTGCCGGTTATTGATTTTGTTTTTGGATCGACGCCGAGCGTTATGTCGTAATTCTGCACGTCATACGCCGCCTGCTCAAACATCAACACGCCGCCGGTGTCGGTCGGTCGAGAGCCGAGGTCGCGTTGGGCGAAGGATGAGATAACGAAGATTAGGACGGCAATAAGTATAGGTATCTGTTTCATGGTTTAATTTGTCGGGGCTCCGGTTGTGTTCAGACCTGATGCGTTCTTGCTCGGAGTTCCTGCTTTAGCAGGCTAATCCGTTACGTTGGGCCAACTAAAGTTGGAACTCCGAACCTCAGACCTTCTTATAACTTTACACTCGATTCGGTTTAACCGAAAATATTCTCGATGGCCAAAAATGTCTTTAAGACGTTTGTATGCGTCGTGTTGTTTTCTGTCTTAGGTTTTGCTCAGATAAATCCAGCGCCGACACCAATTGTACCGACGCCGACACCGATGCCGGATTCACCGCCAAAAGCAAATCAGCGTCCACCGGAAAAGCCTGCGGCCGAGCCTTTTGACAAAGCTGATGTTAAAACTATGGCCGCAAAATGTGTCGGGTTGGACACCGAATCTGGATTGATCGAGATCGAGCTTTTCCCCGAAAGTGCACCCGAATCTGTCCGAAATTTTCTCAATCTAGCGGCCACCGGAGCCTATGACACGACTGTATTTAGCCGTGTGGTGCCGGGCTTCGTGATTCAGGGCGGCGACCTTTACACACGCGACGGCAAGATGACCTACGCGCTCGGAATGCGTGCCCGCAAGACTATCGTAGACGAGCCAAGCAAGATCCTACACGAACGCGGCATCGTCTCGATGGCTCGCTCCGACGAACCGAACACGGCATCGACCCATTTCTTTATTTTGGTTGAGTCCGCACCGTCGCTGGAAGGCAAATTTGCCGCCTTTGGACGCGTGACGCGTGGAATGGACGTTGTCGACACGATCAATAAGGCATCCGTCGAAAACGAAAAACCCGTCAAACCCGTCCGCATCAAAAAAGTGAGCGTGCAGGCGTGCACGGCAGCTTCATCGCCAAAATAAAGTCCAACATCGGCAACCCGATCGCCTGACTTTATCTACTGAAATACATTGTGCGGAGAATGGTTTTGTATTCATTGGCCATAGACGGATGGCCGTGAGCCATAGAGACGTCGACGCCTTTTTGATAGGTTTCTATGGCTTTTTCGCGATTCCCAGACAACGCGTAGGCATTTGCGAGAACACCATAAGCGTTGCCTTCGTCGTCGGCCTTGGCGAGATAGGTTTCGAGCAGTTCGATCACCTCAACGTTTTGCCCGAGCTTTTCGTACTCCTTGGCGAGGCCAAACATGACCATCGTGTTTGCGGGGTCGGAGACGAGCATTTCTTTGAAGACTTCGATTCTGTTCGACATGTATTTGAAATTAGCACCGCTACAGGCTTTCGACAAAAGAAAAACGCCGTTTTTGAAGATGGCGTTTTTTTTCGAAATTGCGGCACTGACTATTTAGCGTAGTTTGCCACGGTTTTTGGAAATCTCTGCAGCGACCCTGGAGCGTCCGACCAGAGGATCGGTGAATCGCCCAAAATCTGACGAGCAGATTTGTTATACACCCCCCGATTCATATCTTTGTCCGGCGTGATGACGACACCTTTTAGCGAAAGCCCTGCAAACAGACCTCGGCTTCGCGAGTAAGTCAATATTTCCGCATCCAATGTCACGTTGGTCGAGGCCGCCGCCGTGCGGCCGACCGGCCCCGCAGATACGCTGCCCTCGCCGCCGAGTTCAAACTTATCCTCAAGCAACCCCTTAAGGCCCTTTTCATTCATAATAAGCAGGATGTAATCCGTTTTTTGTCCGCCGATCTGCGGTCCGATGCTGCCGCCGCCCATATTCAAAAATGCCGGAGCGCTCCAGCCCGAACCTAACCGGCGAATGGCCACGCCCGATCCGCCCTGGCCACCTACGATAAACCCAAGCTTGAGCGCGCCCGGAAATACGACGACCGCCTTTGCCTTTGCCAGGAGATCGCGAGGTATCGATTTGTCATCCGCACGCATAATCTCCGAAATAACCTTTGAGGCTTTGTCAACTCGCTCGACAGCACCCCTCATCTCCTTGGCGTTTTGCGCCAAAGCGTTTGCCTCTATAAATAAAATAGTTATCAAAACAACCAACAAACCATCAATTCGCAACCGCATAAAAACTCCTTAAATAATAATTACCTGGTTTCCATTCCTACAATTATCACGATTCGGAAGGTCCCCGTCTGTATGCCAGGTCACATATGGGTGGAAAAGCGTCGTCAGATCAAAATAATCTCTGCTGTACCGCCGACGGCGTGATTTCGGTTTCAGCCGGCTTTTCATGTTGTTTGAATCCCAGACGGCGTGAGTGAAACTCAAACAGCTTTTTCGTCATTTCCCATTGCTCGGTCTTTCCTGTTCCCCGTTCTTTATAGCTCTGATGCCGGAGTGTGCCGCCGCGTTCGCGTTTTATGGTGTTGAGGATTTTGGATGCTGCCGTTGGCGATAGCCGCTCGTGCATTTTCTGCACAAAATACTCTTCGATCGAATCGGTGTCGAGGTGCAGCATCGACATAAACGCTCGCGTCGCACCTGCGTCTCTTGCACGTTCCAACAGTCCGGGAATGTCCGATTCGTTGTAGCCGGGAATGATCGGAGCAATGCCGATACCTACAGGAATACCAGCGTCAGCGATCTCACGCATCGCCCGAAAGCGAGCCTCCGGCACCGGCGTGTACGGCTCGAACGGGTTCGATTTATCTTTGGTTAGAAACGGCAGCGAAAAAAACACCGACACTTTGTCGAGTTTTTTCAAGATGTCAATGTCACGCGTCACAAGTGGCGCTTTTGTAATTACACCGACCGGCACACGGAAATCAACGCAGACCTCGAGGCATTTTCGGGTCAGCTCATAGCTCGCCTCAAGCGGCAGATACGGATCGGTAGCAAACGAGAAATCGAGATGAGGCATCTTATCGCGGGTCTTTTTTAACTCTTGCCGGAGCAGCTCAGGGGCGTTTGGTTTAACAACGATTTTTGTCTCAAAATCGGTTCCGGCGCCGTAGCCAAGATATTCGTGATACTGCCGTGCAAAACAATATGTACACCCGTGGACGCAGCCGCGATAGCAATTGACCGTGTACCGCCAGCCGCCTTCCCAATCGGAGGCAAACGCCTTAGTTATTATCTTTTTGGTCGCGGTTTCCTCAAATATCTCAAGCTTTGTCGGCGGGGGATCGCCTACATATTCGGCAGAGTATTTGTTGTATGGATTTGGAGGATTAGTGATTTGTCGCACAGATGCAATGATAATGCATTTACTGCACAATTGCAAAAATGGAAATATCGGTCACTACATTTAATGAGATGCTATCTTTCTCAAGTGTTTGGCGACCAGCGGCGTAAAAACAGAAGAAGCAAACCGAAGGACATCAGTCCACCTTGGCGAATGTCGTAATCGGAGAGAATTCGGTTCCAATCAAGGCCAAGAAACACGAGTCCAAGTACGATTTCAAACAATACGGTCAAGGCAACCCATAGAAAACCGACGGTCATTAAAGTTCTAACGGTTTGAAGATCCAGCCATTTAATGAGAAAAAAAGTAATGATCAAAATCAATATTGAACCGATAAGAACGCCGACCTGTCGTGCGCGAAAGTCACCGATCACAGGAGCGAGGAGAAGTGTCCGCAGAATACCGTGAACCGTCTCAACCGCAATAATTATCAACCAAACGGCGAGTGCTCGTAAATATAGCATAAAAATCTATATCACTATTTCCTTTTGCATAAGTAAATCGGTCTGCGGATCCGAGCCTAGTTGAAAGGTGTGGCGACCGACAGCGGTGAAACCATTCTTCTCGTAAAACCGCTGGGCACGCGGGTTATATTCCCAGACGCCGAGCCACATTACGTCGTGATCGTGTGACCGTGCAAAATCAAAACACGCGTCCATCAGATTCTGGCCGACACCACGACCCAAATATTCCTGGTGCGAATATAACCTCGCAAGTTCGATCGGACGTGCAGCAGTGATGCCATCCTCGATATTGTCGAGATTGAGCTTGGCGTAACCGGCCGGCTCACCATCAATCTCGGCGATGAGAAATATAGATTTTAGATCGGCGAGTTCGGCCGTGATCTGCTCGACGTTGAACGCCTGCCGCATGTAATGCGCTAGGTCGTCGGGCGCGTTTTTAGGATGATGAGAGAAGGCGTCCCAAAATGTCTCGTAGGAGAGATCGGTGAGCAGCTTGGCGTCCTCGACGGCAGCCGGGCGAATGGTGATTTGATCAGACACGGAATAGGAAATTCTCCATTACAAAAACTTTTCTGATTCGGATATGGATCGGAGTCTGAATCAAACTCATCGCTTTCAGATTCTCCATTTGCGATAAAAAGTACGGCTCATGACATGTCGGAACACTACTTAGCCAATCAGTTATGGCGATACCGAGTTCGTCACACAATGTCTCAATGACACTTGCCAACACTGCATCCTTCCGTTCATCGCTCAGTTTAAAAGGATCTACGATGGCTGCAGAATCTTTGTAATAACGAAAATCGTCAACGAAATCCATCAGAGGGATCTTCCACCATCTTGGATCTTCATTGAACTTTTGCTTTGTTTCGGCGGCAGTAATCATCTGTCTCAACGAATAAATTGTCTATCTATAGTAAATTCACCTTTCCATTAACTCTTTGGTAAAGCAAACTCTTAACGGAGTCAAGTTCGTCATTACTTTCAAATGCACTCTTTGGTACGTACCATCCGAACTTTTCCTTTCCCGTGTAGAACATCAAATCGGTATCCGACTCTATGACCCTCGTTACCCCTCCCCATTTTAGAAAACTCGAACTCAAATCTCCTTCGCTTTTGATTCCTTCACTTGAGAACTCAATTAGCCTCTCTTCATTCATGATCGGCGATGCCTTAAAAAAGCGTGTCATTCGTCTTTTAACTAACCAAGAACCGATAGGTCCATGCATAAGAAAAACTACGCCACCCACAATGATCGCAGGAATGACACTAAAAAGAAGCACACCTAAAATATTGATCTGCGGCAGATCGTTAGCCATCAAGACAATCAAGAGAGCGAAAGCAACGAAAACAATTCCGGTGGTTAATAAGACGTCGTGCCTGTAAATAAAACTTTGGTTTTGGACAAATTTTGCCACTCGGATCGGGTCATCGATCGAATATTTTACTTTTATCGAAATTGATTATTCCATATGATCTGAAAGCGGCGTCAGGTGAATTCGATGACCAAATTTTTCAAGACAATCTCAACGTCACAGCCAAATTCTCACTTTCCGCCCATGATCAGTTTCGCAATCGTCTGGAGCTGCATGTTCGACGTACCTTCGTAGATGGCGCCGATTTTGGAGTCCCGCCAGTATTTTTCTACCGGGTAATCTTTGACGTAGCCGTAGCCGCCGTAGAGCTCGATGGCTTTGGAGGAGACTTTTTCGGCGACGCGCGATGAATAGAGTTTGGCGATCGCGGCTTCTTTTAAGAATGAACGACCGGCGTCCTTGAGCC
>JAYVER010000202.1:0-11344 GCA_043748725.1 Chloracidobacterium sp.
ACAAGTATCAGTTTAATTTTGCTTACTATCGCCAGATCGAAAAAGACACGAACAGCGGCCTTAACTCGATGCGGCACCTTAGGCAGCAGAATGTTTATATTGCAAATATTTTCCGTCAGGATTTCCTGGCTCACGGCTACACGATCGAAGCGGTTGCCGCGTACAACGACGACCGTGCGAGCATCCATTACGACCAGAACGGCTTTCTTGTGCGACCCGCCCTGACAGGAAGCGCCCGGCGGCATGCGGTCAAGGCCGGTTACATCGGCTTTAACGGTGACGGGCATATCGGCTGGCTTAACCTTTCAAATTCTTATTACTTTGCATTTGGCCACGATGATTTTAATCCCATCGCTGGCAAAAAAACCGACATCCGGGCGCACATGGCGGCGGTTGAGGCGTCGGTGGATAAAAACTATCTGCGTTTTAGAACATCGTTCTTTTTCGCATCGGGCGACAAAAATCCGACGGACAATAAAGCGACCGGATTTGACGCGATCTTTGACGATCCTAATTTTGTCGGCGGCCAGTTTTCCTACTGGAACCGGCAGGGAATACGGCTCGTCTCGACCAATATCGGTCTGGTGCAGGGAAACAGCCTTTTGCCGAGCCTTCGTTCAAGTAAGACCGAAGGGCAGGCGAATTTTGTCAATCCGGGCATTATGATTTTCAATGTCGGGGCCGACGCCGAAATAACGCAGACCCTCAAGGCCGTTTTTAACGCAAATTACCTGCGTTTTCATCGTACCGAACCGCTCGAATACGTTCTGTTACAGCCGCGCGTGAGGCACGAGATCGGTTACGATCTGAGCCTCGGCGTTGTATATCGCCCGCTGCTCATAAATAATTTGACGTTCACGTTTGGCGGGAGTATCTTGTTGCCGGGAAAGGGTTTTCGCGATGTATATACCGATCGCGCTCGAAATTGCCCGATACCAAATTTTTGCACCGGAGACGTGATAAATCCGAGCAAACCGCAGTATTCACTTTTCAGCCAGATGAAGTTGATTTTCTAGGAAGGTTAAGAAATGGCCGCTCAAAATAACACAAACATCCGCGTCAAGTTGATCGTCGTGTTGTCGTTCGCGTGTTTTCTGGTCGCTGCATTCTGGAAAAGTGAAACCCTTGCCAAGAAGAAAGAAGCTCAGCCTGAAAAACCGTCGCCGGCAATGACCGCCGCTCAACCACAGGCCACCCCGGCGCCAACCGTCGCAGCCGTACCGGCACCGGCCGAGGCCAAGCTTGAGGGCTGTACCAAGTGCCACAACAATATCGAGCCGATGCACCGGTACAATGCGAGCGGAGATGTGTTCGATAAACTGGTTGACGGCAAGGACGCTCAAGGCCTTAGCTGCACAGGCTGTCACGGCGGCAATCCGGCCGCCGACACGCAAAAAGACGCTCACGTCCAGCCGCGTTTCCCGAAAGAATGGGGCTGCAAAAACGGCGATTGTTCAAGCCGCAACCCGGAGCGTTCGAATACATTAATTGCGAAAGAGAGCCGCGAATTTGTCCGATTTGTTAATCCGGGCGACTTTCGCGTCGTTAGCCAGTCGTGCGGCGAATGTCACACGGACGAAAATCGAAAGGTTTCGCGCAGCATGATGGCCCACGGGTCGATGCTTTGGGGAGCCGCGCTTTACAACAACGGCGGATACCATATAAAAGATGCTCGGTTTGGCGAGAGTTACACCGAAGACGGCCAGCCGCAGGCGCTGATCCAAACACCGGCTCCGACACGCGAACAGCAGGCTTTTAAAGGCTTTCTGTCGATACTTGAGCCGATCCCCCGCTGGGAAATATCGCAGCCGGGAAATATCCTGCGCGTATTTGAACGCGGCGGAAGACGCCGTCTCGAGGTCGGTAATCCTGATCCGGAAGAGGAAGGCGGCAAGCCTGACAAAGGTTTGAGCCCGCGCGGCCTCGGCACCAATAACCGCACCGATCCGGTTTATTTGGGATTGCAGAAAACACGCCTGCTCGATCCGACATTGAATTTTCTCGGGACAAACGACCACGCCGGCGATTACCGTTCCGCCGGATGCACCGCCTGTCACGTCATCTACGCGAACGATACGAGCGCGGCCGCCGCCGGTCATTATGCATCGGCCGGAAATCAGGGTTTTTCGCAATCCGCCGACACCAAGATACCGAAAAATGAGTCCGGACACCCGATAAAGCATCAATTTACGTCGCAGATACCGACGACCCAATGCATGACCTGCCACATGCATCCGGGAACGAATATGGTTGCGACATACCTTGGCCAGACGTGGTGGGACAACGAATCGGACGGCAAGGCGATGTACCCGTCGGATCATCAGATCGAGCCTAGCCAGTCGGAGCAGGTTGAAAAGCTTGATAAAAATCCCGAGGGCTCGTCGCTTCGCGGGCTGTGGTCAGATTCCATTTTTTTGCAGAAAACCGGCACGGCCGATTTCAACGCCAAACTGAAAAATGTGCAGTTTGCCGATTCGCATGGGCACGGCTGGGTCTTCAAAAACGTCTATAAGAAGGATCGCAAGGGCAACCTGCTTGATGCCAACGATCGAGTGGTTGCTCCGGACGATCCGGACAAATTCCGAAAGGCTGTCCATTTGCAGGACATTCATCTCGAAAAAGGCATGCACTGCGCCGATTGCCATTTCAAGCAGGACAGCCACGGCACCGGCATTCTCTACAACGAGCCGCGCGCCGCCGTCGAGGTCGGCTGCGTCGATTGTCACGGCACAATTAAGGCTAAGGCAAACGGCATCACGAGCGGCGAAGCGGCGATGCCGCCGGAAAATAAGAATGAGCTTAACCAGCGCAAAACCGCCAACAAGCCGCTCATCGGCCGCGATCTGACGCGTCTCAGGTTTCGCTCGCCCGACGGAAAACGCGTGCCCGTTCTCGAAGTGATCCAGAGCGATACCAAGCGCAAAAATGCCAATGGCCGCGATATCCAGCTCAAGAAAGGCGACGTTGTTCAAAATTCCATAGTCGAGCCCAATCTCTGGTGGCGGGTCAAACAAACCAAAGACACGATTACCGAAGGCACTCGGGACTATAATCCGGCGTCCGCCTACGCCAAGACAATGCAGAAGGACAATGTCACCTGGGGCGACGGTGCGGTAAACGAGAATCAGCTGGCCCACCGTGACAGCAGCATGACGTGCTATGCGTGCCATTCGTCGTGGGTGACGAGCTGTTTTGGCTGTCATCTGAGCATGGAGGCCAACCGCAAGATGCCCAACCGGCACAACGAGGGCGGCGATTCGCGAAATTTCACGTCATATAATTTTCAGGTTATCCGCGATGACATTTTTATGTTGGGCAAAGACGGCACGGTTACGGGCCACCGCGTCGCGCCGGTGCGTTCGAGCTCGGCGGTTTTGGTCAGCTCTCGAAATCAGAACCGCGAATGGATATATCACCAGCAGCAAACCATTTCGGCCGAAGGATTTTCTGGCCAAACATTTAATACCCACGCACCGCACACTGTCCGTGGGCGTGAAACGAAAGGCTGCTCCGACTGCCACGTATCCAATAGCAAGGACAACAACGCGTGGCTGGCCCAGGTCGTGCTGCAGGGGACGAATTTCGTCAATTTCATGGGCCGCTATGTCTATGTCGCGGCCACCGACGCCCTCGAGGCAGTCGCCGTCACCGAGCACACAGAGCCGCAGGCCGTGTACGGCAGCAATCTGCATAAGCTGGCCTACAAGGACGATTTTGACGAATTTGTAAACAGCGGCCGCGAGCTAAAAGAGCATTACGAAAACAAGGGCCGTCCCGAAGTGCTGCAAGTACAGGTGCGCGGCGAATATGCCTACGCCGCGGCGGGAAAAGGGGGCTTGCGCGTCTATGACATTGCCCAGATCGATCACAAAGGCTTTTCCGAACGCATAACGACCGCACCGGTTTCGCCGCTCGGGCAAAAATTCTATGTTCCGACCAAATTCGCGACTGCGGTTGCCGCTCCTTCGACGTTGGCCGTCGATCCGGTGCGTTGGCGCACCGTCCAAAATGACGACGGCAGCCTGAAGCAGGTTCCGCCCGATGAGGCCTTACGTCTTAACGCCGAGGCGGATAAAGCGGGCAAGCCGAGGCCCGCCATCAACGAGGAGGGCCCGATACATCCGCTATATGCTTATTTGTACGTGGCGGATAAATACGAAGGACTGATCCTGGTCAACGCCGCCACATTGCTCGACGGCGACCCGCGAAATAATTTCCTGAGCCGTGCGCTGACCTACAACCCGAACGGCGTCTTGACCGGCGCCGGTAATATTACGATCGCCGGCAATTTCGCTTATGTCACGACAGATAAGTCTCTCGTCATTGTCGATCTTTCGACGCCGCTCCAACCGAAGATAACGGCGCAGGTGCCGCTCAACCAACCGAAAGCGGTCGCTGTTCAGTTTCTTTATGCGTTCGTTGTTGACGCCGACGGATTGAAGGTAATTGATATTAAAGAATTGCAGTCAAAAGGCGAGGTTCATCTTGTCGAATCCGCATCCATCAGCTTACGTCATGCAAGCGATGTCTATGTCGCCCGCACTTATGCTTACGTCGCCAACGGTGCAGACGGCGTTGCCATCATTGACGTAGAAAAACCCGAACAGCCGAAGCTCGATCAGACTTTCAACGCCGACGGTACAATCAACGACGCTCATGCCGTCAAAGTCGCGATGACCAACGCCAGCCTCTACGCCTACGTCGCCGACGGCCATAACGGTTTGAAAATACTACAGTTGACCGACCCCGAAACGATGCCAAACTACGCCGGTTTCAGTCCACGCCCCGAGCCAAAGCTGATCGCGACCTATAAGACAAAAGGCGAAGCCGTCGCAATATCAAAAGGCCTCGACCGCGATCGCGCCGCCGACGAGAGCGGCAATCAGATCGCCGTCTTCGGCCGTCGCGGAGCTCATCCGTTCGGCTTCGACGATGTAATGCGCCTCCTCAAAACCAACGATGGCACCGGCGAATTCTTCCGCGTATCGGACGATCCGAAGAAGTAGTGTTCAGAGTGCGCGATTTATCGCGTTTTAGGTTTTAAACGGAACAAAGTACGCGATAAATCGCGCACTCTGAACTATTCATTTGTTAAAAAGATTGGTGGAGACGAGGGGGATCGAACCCCTGACCTCTGCAATGCCATTGCAGCGCTCTCCCAGCTGAGCTACGTCCCCGGACTCAAAATACAAAATTCAAAATGCAAAACGCAAAATGAATGAGAATTTTGAATTTAACGAAAATAAGCGAGTGCGTCAAGGCACACGCTCAGAGTTCACGCTTTAGCGTGTTCCGCCTTACTTCGCGGGCGGTGCAAACTAAAGTTTGAATTCTGAACCTACTTACCTCTAAAAACCGGCTTTCGTTTTTCGAGAAATGCGGCGACGCCTTCCTGTTTGTCTTCGGTTGAGAAGCAGATCGCGAAAAGATCAACCTCGCGGCGTAGGCCTTCGTCGAGATTTGAGCGCGAGGCGAATTTGACTGCTTCTTTGGATAGCTGCAATGCAATGGGTGCTTTTTCGGCGATCTTTTCGGCGAGTTCCATCGTTTTTGCTTCCAGTTCATCGACCGGATAAACGTGATTGACGAGGCCGAATTTATGGGCGGTCGCCGCGTCGATCATATCGCCGGTGAGCGCCATTTCCATCGCCCGTCCCTCGCCGATCAGCCGCGGCAGACGCTGTGTGCCGCCGCCGCCGCACATGATGCCGAGATTGATTTCAGGCTGTGCAAACCGGGCATTTTCGCTGCAAATACGCAGATCGCACGCCAAGGCAAGCTCATTGCCGCCGCCGAGACAAAAGCCGTTGACCATCGCGATCACCGGTTTTGGGAAAGCATCAATCGAATTGAAAAATGTTTTTTCGTGAAAAAGATTCCGCTGCGTGACCGGCGTTTGGCCCTCGAATTCGCTGATGTCGGCCCCGGCAATAAACGATTTTTCTCCGGCACCGGTGATGACCAGCACCCGAACCGAATCGTCTTTGCGAAGCTCGTTGAGGGCCGCGACGCCTTCGGTGTGAACCTGCCTGTTCAGGGCATTGAGTTTATCGGGGCGATTGATGGTAAGCACGGCAACTTTGCCTCGCTTTTCGACAGTGATCGTTTCGTAATTCGCCATAAAAACATGCGTTCAGAGTGCAAGCTTTAGCTTGTTTCCTACTTTTGCGGAAAACAAGCTAAAGCTTGCACTCTGAACTAATTTACTCATTCATGCCCTCGACAACATTATCGTCGGCGATCCACGCAACGAACAGACGCAGCCAACTTTCCTTTGGCTCTTCGATCGAAACTCCGATTCGCGATGTGCCGTAGCTTGCCGGAATAACACGCACGACCTGGGCCTTAACCTCGACGGGCACGCCATTCGGGCGATGCGAGCGGATATAAAGGCTGTCGCCCTGCGCAACGGGTTGATTCAATTGGAACAGCGCTCCGAGTGTCGAAATATCATCGGTTTCAGTTGGTTCGCTCCACGTCCCGCCGTCCTCGGTTCTGCCGGAAACAACAATCGGCAGACGGAGAGCCATTCTAAGGGCAAACCGTTTTTCCTCGAATTGAGGTTGAATAGAGGTCATTACCAAAATTTAGCCGTGTTAGTTGGACGTAAAAAACTATCTCAAGTTTAACACGAAAAATTTAGTTGCGTAACTATTTACGGGCATACTGCCATCGGAGGGAGCAAAAAACGCGAACGGCCTTACGGGTTCGTGTCTTAAAGCAAATACATTAGACGAACCCGTTAGACGATAGTTATACTATAAGCATTGGCAAAATCCAAAGCACGTTTTTTTGGGTTGGGCCGCAAGATTTATGAGCGAAAAACAGATACATCGAAAAGTAGTAATTCTCGGTTCGGGGCCGGCCGGGCTTACTGCCGCCGTTTATGCCGGACGCGCGCAGCTCGGGCCGCTGGTTATCGACGGCCCGCAGCCCGGCGGCCAACTCACAATTACGACAGATGTCGAGAATTATCCGGGTTTTGCAAACGGCATTATGGGGCCGATCCTGATGGACGAGTTTCGCGAGCAGGCTTTGCGTTTTGGAACCGAGATCATCAACACATGGATCGATAAAGTTGATCTGACGCAGCGGCCGTTCACGCTTTTCGGCAAGGAAAGTGAAGACAGCAGCGAGATAACCACGATCATCAAGGCTGACACGCTCATTATTTCGACCGGGGCATCGGCGAAATGGCTTGGCATTCCGGGCGAGGATCCGGCGCCGGTGGGCCTCGGTGGAAACGGCGTTTCGGCGTGCGCGACATGCGACGGGTTCTTTTTTCGCGATAAACCGATCGTCGTCGTCGGCGGCGGCGACACCGCGATGGAAGAAGCGCTTTTTCTAACAAAATTTGCGTCGAAAGTAACATTGATCCACCGCCGCCATGAATTTCGCGCGTCAAAGATAATGCAGGATCGCGTTCTCGCCCATCCCAAGATCGAGATAATGTGGAATACCGAGGTGCGCGAGATCAGCGGCTCCAAGGAAACCGGCGTCGAGAGCATTCATTTGTTTAATAGTGAAACGAATGTTGAGAGCATTTTTCCGACGCAGGGCGTTTTTATCGCCATCGGCCACCAGCCGAATACTGCTTTGTTTAAGGGCGTTCTCGATATGGATGAGGTCGGCTACCTCATAACCGAAGGCCGAACGATGAAGACAAACGTCGAAGGCGTTTTTGCCTCCGGTGACGCCCAGGATGCGTCCTATCGACAAGCCGTTACCGCCGCCGGAACAGGCTGTATGGCAGCGATCGACGCCG
The DNA here is from genome assembly GCA_043748725.1 of Chloracidobacterium sp. Classification (GTDB taxonomy): domain Bacteria; phylum Acidobacteriota; class Blastocatellia; order Pyrinomonadales; family Pyrinomonadaceae; genus OLB17. Next base: position 7,766 of record JAYVER010000202.1, read on the forward strand.
AGCGGTTCTTAGCCGAGCACGAATCGGAAACCGCGAGAAGCGCGGCTTGATAATTGATTATAATGCCAATATACGAATACAAGTGTCAGCAATGCGGAGCGCAGATTGAAAAGCGCCAGAGCGTTTCGGACGCGCCTTTGACCACTTGCGAAAAATGTCACGGCAAGCTTGAAAAGCAGTGGTCGCTCTCGGGCTTTCAATTTAAGGGCGCGGGTTGGTACGTGACCGACTATGCCGGTAAAAAAAGCGGCGGTGAAGAAAAAAGTTCGACTGCCGAATCAACTCCAAAGGCCGACAGCGCATCCAAAACGACAGGCGAAACAAAAACGGCGACAAAGGAAACCGTTTCGAAGCCCAGCAAGGAATGAAGATCGGTCAACGAACAGTTTTATATTCAGTAATTTGGACGCTGATCGCAACGTCTTTTATCGCGGCTCAATCTGCACACAGCGCGCGTGGATCTGACATCGAAGGAACGATTCTAACCGTCACCGCCTCACGCGATGACAAGAAAGCCGGTCCGATCAGGATAGAAAATCTTTTTCTGTACGAAAACGGTTTCGAGCAAAAGATCAAAAACTTTAGCGTTGACCCTAGCCCGGCCAAGATCGTGATCGTCGTCGATAATTCACAGACCCTGCCAGTTTCGGTCGACAATTTGAAAAAGGCCGTGATGGACTTCGCCTACGAAATATTCGAGGGCGACCAGCTTTTTGTCATCGCCTACGACGAAAAACCCGAGATCATTCAGGAATGGACTGACGATGCAAAAAAGATGGAGGCGTCGCTCGGAACGCTTCGAAAAAAGGGCAATCCGTACCTTTTTGACGCGTTGAACGTTTCAATGAAAGAGGTACTGCTCCCGCTAATGCCCGGAACCCGAAAGACGGCAGTTATCCTCATCGGTGACGGCCTCGACCGGGGCAGCAAAACGTCTTACGACAAGGTGCTGACCGAGCTGCAAAATCAGAATATTACGGTCTATTCGCTTCAACTCCCGGATCGCACTGGCGGAGCATATCGACGCGACCAGCCCAAGGCGTCCGCGATAATGACGCAGCTTGCCGAAGACACGGGCGGCAAGGTTTTCCCATTTGAGGAATCGCAAAATGCAGCCAAATTCATCTGCGACGAGCTCCGAAAGAACCGCTATCTTCTTTCTTATGTGTCGGCAAACTCTTCGTCCTATGACGCCAGAACATTGTTGTTGATCGGGAACGAAGGCATTACGATCCGCACCAAAGCCGCCCAGCCGCCTAATGTGAAATAGATTTTGAATATTTGCTTTTAGACCGCAACCGGCGCCGCGATTTATGTCAAGCGGCCAGAGCCATCTTCAATTTTTGCAAGAACTTCTTATCCTTGAGCAACTCGTCCTTGAGGCTCCGTTTTTCCATCACCCTATTGTTGGTATCAACTAGCCGTCGCAATGTATCGTTGATCAGGGTTTGATAGCCGATCTTTTCTTTTTCAGCAAGCTCTTTGAAGTGGTCGATTACACTGTTGTCGAAATAGATAGTCACGCGGCTTTTTGTGCCGCCGCTTATTGCTTTTTCGATACGGCGCCTGTGCTCGTCACGTTCCTTGCCTTCTAGAATACGAAACCGCTTTAAGAAGGCTTCCTTGTTTGCGTAAACCTCGCCCGGGTAATCGTCAAATTCTTTTTCTTTGTTGCTCATACAATCTTGCCATCCATTTTTCGGCCCGGCGAGCCGTAATTAAGCGAAAATCGTCGCCGTGAAAAGTGTAAACGACCGAAACCAAACCATATTCGGACGATCTGCCGATCATTAACCATCGTTCTTCGAAATCGTCATGCTCGCAATCTTCCAAAGTGATCGCAAACTGGTCGTTAAAGACATCGACGACCTTTTTAAAATCGACCCCATGATCTTTGATCACTTGTCGCCATTTTTGATCGTCCCAAGTGATCATCCCATTCTATTATACATATAATTATATGTATGCAAACATCTTTTCTATATCGCTACCGGGGCCGCGATCTTGCCCCAGGATTGATAGTTATTTAATTTCAAATTCTCAAATTTGAAATTGAGCAGACCGTCCAATCCTTTCAAACTATCAGCATTTACAAACTCCAATTTAGGCAAATCCATCGGTTCTCTTGAGAGGAGTTCGTTGACCTGATCGAGGTGGTTGCTGTAAATGTGCAGATCGCCGAACGTGTGGATAAAATCACCCGCCTTTAAACCGCAAACGTGGGCGACGAGATGAGTCAGCAGAGCGTAGCTGCTGATATTGAACGGCACGCCGAGAAAGGCGTCGGCACTGCGCTGGTAAAGCTGGCAGTGGAGCGTTTTGCCGTTTTCAACTTTAAATTGAAACAGCGTGTGGCACGGCGGCAGGGCAACGTCATCACAAACGCGCGGGTCCCAGCCGGTGACGATCAGGCGGCGGGAATTAGGATTAGTTTCGATCTCGCGGATCAATCGTGCGATCTGATCGACGCCATTCATCTGCGGGTAATCGCCGCCGAATGAACGCCACAGATATCCATAAACAGGCCCGAGATCGCCCTCTTCGCGTTTGAATCTTGCTGTTTGTTCCATTGTCGCCCACTCGGCCCAGATATCTACGCCGCGAGCGTTCAACTCTTTTTCGTCAGTACTGCCGCTCAAAAACCAGAAAAGCTCCTCGGCGATCCAGCGAAACGGCACGCGCTTGGTCGTCACAATCGGAAAACCTTCGCGAAGATCAAAGCGGGTTTGATAGCCAAAAGCTGAGACTGTCCCCGTACCCGTTCGATCCTCGTGCCGCGCACCGCTGGTCAAAATGTGTTTAAGCAGGTCGTGATACTGTTTCATTAATAATTGGGCTTCTTTTTTTTCGGAATTGTGGGAACTGTGTCGAGAAGCGATTTCGGCCTTTTCGGAACCGTAGGAAGTGCGTCGAGCAACTCTTTCCGCTCATCCACCGGTTCATCTATCGATAGGCCAATACGATCAGCGCCCACTTTTTCCAGGGCCTTGGCGATCTTGATCAGGTCACCTGCCGATGCCTTTAAGGGCATCTTGATAAAAACGGTCTTTTCAATTTCATTATTATCTTCTCTAAAAACCCCATTTTTCTCCCTATCAAGGTAAATATTGCGGAGAAAATTAGCCACGGTCGAGAGGTCTGACAACTTCCCCATCTCGTCATTGTTCAGCGTAATATTGTTCTGTTCATCCATCGCTACAACAAGGGTCAAGGGGTTTGGCTTCACGTTCAAAAGATCCGAAGACTTCTCCTTGGGTGAAACAATAAACCGCATAGGATCAAGCAAGTTTTGCAACTCAACCACAATCTTGTCCGAGACTCTAACCACATTGATGGAGTTTACTAAGGTGGAAATATCATCTTCTTCACCAAACTTGATGACCACCTTTGGGTAATCGCGTTTAGCGTGGGGCGGCGTGGATGGTTTCATCCCAAAATGATCGTAAAGAAACGCTTGGAATGCGCTTTCGTCAGTAGCCGGATACGTCGGCGTCGGTGCGATGCCCATGATAAATATCCCCAGACCCTTTAACACTGTTGCATCGATCTCGTAACCAGCCGGAAGCAAAGTCTCTTTTA
>JAYVER010000203.1:0-30730 GCA_043748725.1 Chloracidobacterium sp.
AATCACCAAAGTCTCAAACAAATAACCCCCAACTTTTCAAAAAAATCGCGATTCCTTCCAAACCGTGAAAAGATTCCGGTTATTCAAAGGACTCTAATAGATATGTCAGCCATAAGAATATCTCCCACAGAACATTTTACTTAAAACTCGCCTATTTGCAACTTTTGTGTCGCATCCGTTCGTTTCGTTTAGAATTGAGTCGATCTCGATGGCGTAGCTTACGGGAAATGGTTCGCACCGGATAATAACTCACCACAGGATCTCCACCAATCCGCTTGCGGTTATGTTTCGGTCGTCCGTAAGCAATGGAACGCCGAGTCCGTGGGAGAAACCGAGCCGGGGAACCCGTGGTAGATCATAGTGATAAATACACCGCGTAACCAACGGCGAGGCAAATACCCGCATAAACTCCGGCGACAATGTCATCCGCACAGATGCCCAACCCGCCGGGTAAAACTTCCAGGTCGCGGATGGGAAAGGGTTTCCAAATGTCGAACAGACGAAACAACAGAAAACCGACAAGTATGAACGGCCAGCCGAGTCCGAAGGGTATAAAGAGAAATGTTACGAATTGTCCCATTACCTCGTCGACCACGGCTTGCGAAGGATCGCTGTTCCCGAAAATCGGTGCCGTGCGGCCGGATGCCCAAATACCGGCGAGACAAAATATTGTCAAAAGTACCGCATTCACTGCCCAATGAATTGCATTGATCTGTTCAATACGAATACCGAGCGACACGCCATGTGCGGCGCCGTTAGTCTCGATCCACGAGATCCCGGCATAGATCGCCACCCCGACCGCCGAACCATAGGTTCCGGGTGCGCCCGGAATATATCCGACGCCAACCGTCGTCAATGCCAGTGCAAGATAATCGACAATCCCACTTGGTTTTCGTTTTTCGACGGGTGTTTTCATAAATTTGGGTTCCAGGGTTTGGAGTTCCAGCTTAGCTGGCCATGCGTGACGGAGAAACCACCTGAAGGTGGAACTCCAAACTAAAACTCCGACCTAAAACTCAATTCCCTGCTGGGCAAAAATGCCTGCGTGGAAAGGATGTCTGATCTCTTTCATCTCGGTGACGAGATCGGCTTCGTCGATCAATTTGGCAAGAGCATCATCGACGTTTCGGCCGGTCAATATTAAATGCAGATGCAGCTGTTTTTCCCGCACGGCACGAATTTCTGCAATGACGACGTCGATATCCAGAAAGCCGTAACTCAAAACATACAGCAATTCGTCAAAAACCAGCAGGTCGTACTCGCCACTTCGCATTTTTTCGATGCACAACGCCCAAGTTTCCTCGGATGTTTTAATGTCCTGCGATTTGTCGTTCGTGTCCCAAGTAAACCCATCGCCCATCGTATGTACCTCGATACCGAGTTTTTCAAACGATTCGTGCTCGCCGTAACGGTCATTTTTGGCCTTCATGAACTGGATCATCGCGCAGTGCATTCCGCGTCCGGCGGCACGCACGAGGACGCCGATCGCGGCCGTCGTTTTGCCTTTGCCGTCACCGGTGTTTAGCATTAACAGGCCTTTGGTCTTTTCGCGATAATCTTCGCGCCGCCATTTGTAGCGTTTTTCGGTTCGATCCGGCATAAAATATTAGTTTTCGATTATATGTAAAATCGGCGACAGCGAAACACCGCGTGGAATACAGAATACATTCGCTCCAATGTCGTCCTGGCCAAATCCGTCGACTCGCCTTAATTTGCCGCGGGTTTCGTCAGCTGCAAAGAACTCATAATCTCCGCGCGATCCGATAAATTTGATCAAATCGTTCGGCAAATATCCAAAATGCCGCGTTTGCTCCAGAGCCATCTCCATCAGAAATATCGGTGGCTTTTCCTGCTTAAATAGGAGCTTCGCTCCCTGCAAGAACATCATTTCCGCACCTTCGATGTCAACCTTAACAAAATTGACGTCCTCGACACTATGCTTGACCAAATAATCGTCAAGCGTACCCATATTACATTGGAACGATAACGAGTCGGCGTCATCTTTCACGGCAATTGACGCATGTCCGGTGGGCTCTCCGTCAAAAACATTGATCGAAATCACGCGTTTTTTATCGCCCAGAGCAAGCTCGTTGATAAAAACATTATTGGGCGACCCCGATAACTTATAATTCTTAACCAATTCGCGAAAAGACTGCGGAATCGGCTCAAAGGAATGTACTTGTCCGTCCGCTCCGCAATTCTGAGCCATTAAAGTCGTGTACCATCCGAAATTAGCACCTACGTCGATACAAACATCACCCTTATTAATTAGTGACGACGCGACGCCGCTTAGCATTTTCTCGTATTCACCCAGAAAGAAAACCTGATCCTGCATCCCCGTTGTGAGGTTAGCCGAGAAACGGCGGCCGTCTTTGGAAATAGCTGGAAGCGATTCGTGTTGAAATTTGCAAAGTTTGAGAGCGGTCTGAAAAAGCCGATACTTTCCTTTGCTGATTGGCGTGTTATATGTGTAGAGACGAATAAGAGAGAGCAGTTTTTCTTCGAGTTTGCGGCTCATATGTCCGAAGTTGCTTTCGCTATCGACCAGGGTTGTCCACCGCCGTCCGGAGTGCATCAACGATAAGCTTTTCAGCCTGATCCCAATCTCCGTCGATGGCGAGCCCGGAAGCATTTCTATGCCCGCCTCCGCCAAATTTCTCCGCCACCTTCGCAACATTTATATCGCCCTTTGATCTGAGGCTGGCACGATACTTATCCTTGCCGACTTCGCGCATATAAACGACCGCAACGACCTCGCGGGCGGCAAGCGGGATATTCACAAAGCCGTTGTTATCGCCGTCGACGGTTTCCGCGGTCGCCTCCATTGCGAGCGTTTGGCGCATCGTCGCGATCCGTCCCGACTCATCACGCCTGACGGTTTCCAGGACTTGACGCATTAGTTCGATCCGCGACCATGGGTAATTGTTATAAACCGCTTCGGATATTTTTGCGGGTTTCGCACCCGCTTTGATAAGTTCGGAGGCGACCTTTAACGTGCGGTCAGATGTATTTGAAAAATGGAACGAGCCGGTATCCGTGACGAGAGCCATGTACACGCACTCGGCAATATCTTTTGTGATCTTGCCGCCGATGGCCTTGCAAAGATTGTAAATCATCTCGCCAACAGCTGACGCGGTCGAGTCGATCCAATTGATGGTCCCAAAATGTCCGCTCGTGGCATGGTGATCGATGTTGACGGTGAATTCGAGATCGAGACCGGCAATACCGGGACGCATCAGATCAGAGCATTCAATGACAAAGACTGCGTCATATTTGCCGTCAATCGCCACCACGTCCCGAATCTCATCAGCTCCGGGTAAACTCCGGTAAGCGACCGGCACATCCCCGCAAACGATGACCTCTGCTTCTTTGCCGAGTGAGCGAAGGAGCCAGCATAGCCCCAAAGAAGAGCCGACACCGTCACCGTCCGGCTTAATATGGGTTGTAATTCCAAACTTATGTTTGGTTTCAATTAGTTCGACTACTTGGCTTAACACGTCGTAACTAGTGAATAGTTAATAGTTAATAGTGAACAGTCAAGAACTTTTCACTTTTAACTTTTCACTTTTCACTTAACTCCTCATCCCCGATCGTAAGATCATCAAGGATCTCGCTGACACGCGAAGCGTTTTCTTCGGCCGTGTCGCGTAAAAAATGTAAATGCGGAGCATGACGAAGGTCTAAATTCATCGCCACCTGGCTGCGAACGAAAGTCGATGCATGCCGCAGTGTTTTCAATGCCGTGTCGATCTCGTCCTCGGTTCCACGAATAAGAACGTAAACCTTTGCGTCTCTCAGATCACCCGCGACGACTACCTCGGTCACCGTTGCCGACGTAAGTCTCGGATCGTCGAGCTCGAATCCAACGACCTCGGCGATCTCTTCTTTCAACGCGACTGCAAATCTTTCAGGCCGACGCATAAATACAATTGATAATTGAGAATTGAGAATTGAGAATCAAAAATCACTTTGTTAATTTCGTAGTCTTTATCGCAGACGTAAGCATTTTCTTCAATTCAATACAATCTTCAATCAGTGAATTCGCCTGTTTGATAGTCAAATAGTCACTGTCTCGCAATAAACATAACCAAACTCAGTTTCACCAGCTTCTTTTAAAGCAATCGATAGTTTACTCACGAAGTCAGGTCTGGATTGAGCCTGATTTGCTTCAGCAATATTTGCACCCACACTTGTACCGGATCTGAGAAGTTGTTTTGTAAGAACGTATTCTTTCTTTTCCGACGAAAGGTGCTTATAAACCTTCACTATTCTTAGCGCAAATCGATAAGATTTCACCTTCAATGGATTATCAAAATCGTTTTCCATTCCCAACTCTCAATTCTCAATTCTCAATTCTCAATTCTAAAGTTCCGTCGCGGCTATCTTTTCGATCACAAACGCCTCGATCTCGTCGCCGATCTTGAGATCGTTGAAATTGACCAGGCTGATACCGCATTCAAACCCGTTTTTTACCTCATTAACATCGTCCTTAAACCGTTTGAGCGTTGAGATGTCGCCTTCCCAAGTGACAATTCCGTCGCGGATTAGACGTGCCTTGGCTTGCCGGCGGATAAGGCCTTCCGTAACGCGACATCCCGCAATCGTGCCAAGTTTTGAGACCTTGAACAGCTCCTGGACGACAGCCTTGCCGAGAATCGTTTCTTTCTCGATAGCATCGAGCATCCCGATCATCGCGGCCGTGATCTCTTCCTCGACCTTGTAAATGATCGAGTGCAGGCGGATATCGACGTCTTCGTGTTTGGCAATGTCCGCAACACGCGCTTCGGGGCGGACGTTAAATCCGATTATAACAACCGCGGTCGAAGCGTCGTCGACCTGAGTTGCCGATGCGAGCAGCACGTCGGATTCGGCGATCGCTCCGACACCAGCCCGGATAACGCGAACCTTGACCTTTTCGGTCGAAAGTTTTTCGAGCGTCCCGCGCAAGACTTCGACCGAACCTTGAACATCGGCCTTCAAAATAATAAGCAGTTCCTTGATCTCGGCCTGTCCGAGCGACTCGATGCCGCGTTTGGTTGTCTTGAGCAGAGCCGCCTGCCTTGCGTGCATTTGTCGCTGGCCCGCTATTGTTTGAGCCCGGTCAATATCGGAGACGACCTGGAACGAATCACCGGCCTGCGGCACCCCCTGCAGACCAAGTATCTCAACCGGCGTCGCCGGTCCAGCCTCGGTCACTGCATCGCCGCGATCCGAGAACATCGCTCGAACCTTGCCGTAAAATTGTCCGACGATGAACGGATCGCCGACCCGCATCGTTCCCTGCTGAACGAGGGCCGTTGCCACAGCTCCGCGTCCCTTATCCAGTTTAGCCTCAAGCACCACGCCTGACGCTCGGCGTGTCGGGCTTGACTTCAGGGCAAGAACATCGGCCTGAAATAGTACGGTTTCGAGCAATGTGTCAACATTTTGATGCTGTTTGGCCGAAACCTCGATCATCTCAGTATCGCCACCCCAATCGGTCGGCTGCAGGCCGAGACCCGCCAAGCCCTGCTTGACCTTTTCCACGTTTGCTCCTGCTTTATCGATCTTATTGATCGCCACAATCATCGGAACACCGGCCGCTTTTGAGTGTTCGACCGCCTCGATCGTCTGCGGCATAACGCCGTCGTCGGCCGCGACGACAAGAACTACAATATCAGTCGCCTTAGCACCGCGTGCACGCATCATGGTGAATGCCTCGTGACCCGGCGTATCGAGGAAAACGATTCGACGCTGTTCTTCGGGAGCGTCCGGATTCGGAACCATGACGCTGTATGCTCCGATATGCTGGGTTATACCACCCGCTTCGCCCTCGGCGACGTTTTCGGACCGGATAGCGTCGAGCAAAGACGTTTTACCGTGGTCAACGTGTCCCATAACCGTGACGACGGGCGCTCTTGGCAGTTCTATATCGTCTGAGTCTGCTGCAATGAGTTCTTCAAACTCCTCCTCGATGACCATTTCTTCGAAGGGAACGAAACTCACGGCATAGCCGAATCCCAATCCCATCTCAGTCGCCATTTTCTCGCCCATCGGCTGATTGAGCGTCGCGAAAACCCCTCGGTTGATGAGCAGTTGGACGACATCGCGCGGCGTAATACCCAGAGCCTCGGCAAACTCTCGAATTGTCGCACCTTCGGTTAGGCGAACGGACTTTAAGCTTTCGACATCAACCTTTCCGACCTGATCCATCACGCGCTCTTCGATCGAACGCTTTTGCGGGGCGTCCACGTCACGCTCGTTAAATCTGCCGCCCTTGTCGTCCTTGCCCTTTCGTCCGCCCGAACGTCCGGGTCGGCGGCGATTGTCGGCCGGTGGCGTGTAAGTCATTTGCGGAGCCGCTGTCTCGCCGGGCGTTCCGCGAAATTCGGGCCGTCGGAATCGGTCGTCGCCTGAGCGCGGAGCGCGTACTGGTTCGGCGATCAGCCGGCCGGTCTGCGTCACCGCGTCGCTAACGAGTTTATCGCCAGGCTTAATGCCTTTTTCGAGAGCACTCTTGGTAAGCGTTAACGTCTTGACAAGCATGCCGGATCGCCCGGCGACTGGAGCAGATTTTGGATCTACCGTCCCAATTTCCGTCACCGGTTCCGCTTCCAAGACCGGTTCTTCAATAACCGTCTCGACGATGTCAGTTTCCGGCGGCGGTTCGGCTTTCGATGGTTTGGGTTTCGCAACGGTTTTAACCGGTGCGACGGCGACCTCTTCAACAACCAGCTCGACAGTTTTCTTTGTGAGTTGCTTGACCTGCCGCGCGACCGGAATTTCCCCGCCGTCCGTAGGCAAATCAGGTGCCTCTATCTCCGGCGTTTCCGCCTCAATTTCGACTGGCGGCGGAGTTTCGGCTTGCGCTATCTCGGCCTCCGTCGGCAACGCATCCGGTATTTTGGCGGCCTTAATGACCTTAATCGCACGTTTTGGTGCTATTTCCGTTTTCGGAAAATATTTGCCGCGAACTTTTTCGGCGATCTCATGACTGACGGAATTTGACGCGACGCTGACATCCGCGCCCTCACGCCGCAGATCTTCCATCACGCGCTTTGTATCCTGCTTTACCTCGCGTGCAAGATCGTAAATTCGAATGCTCTTTCCAATCGCCATACTTAATCAATTCTTCAATTCAGGGTCAACTCAAATACATCCGTGCAGCTATTTGCGATGATCCGCTTCAGCCAGTTTTTCGCATCTCACACCGCAGAAACAATGGTTAGACCGCTATTTCACTTCTTTCTTCTTAACAGCCGTCTTTTTTGCCTTCTTTGGCTTTTCGGCAACTTCGGTCTCTGCACTATCCCCTTTTTCCGCGGCAGATTCCTCGGCAATCGGCTCGACCGCCTCAGGCTCCGCGGCAGGTGCCTCAGCCAGAGTTGTCTCCTCGGGAGTTTCAGTTACGGTTTCTTCCGGTATTTCGACACCGATCTCGGCATTGCGTGCCTCGACGATCGTATTGGCAGCAGCTCGGATCTTTTCCGCCTCGTCCATACTTACATCCAGATGCTCGACCAGGTCGTCAACAGACGTTGTCGCGAGCGTCTCTACATCCGCGATTCCCTTTTCAGCCAGCGTTTCGGCCTGTGTCGCGGTAACACCTTCGAGAGCGGTGATCGGCACGGCTTTGCCGGACGCCATCATCTTGCCCATCTGTAGAGCGATCTCTTTCTTGATAAGCTCTTCGCTGACGATCTTGATCTCCCAACCGACAAGCCGCGTCGCAAGCCTGACATTCTGGCCTTTTTTGCCGATCGCAAGACTTAGCTGATCTTCGCCGACGATCACTTCCATCAAGCGGTTGTCGATATTTGTAATGCGAACCTGCGAAACTTTTGCCGGCGACAGAGCGTTCGCCGCAAAGACCGACGGCTCGTCCGACCATTCGATAATATCGATCTTTTCGCCGCGTAATTCCTTAATGATCGATTGGACACGCGAGCCCTTCATACCGACGCAGGCACCGACCGGATCAACGTCTTTCTCGTTAGACGTGACCGCGATCTTTGCACGGTCGCCCGGTTCGCGCACCGCAGATTTGATAACAACCGTTTCGTCGTAGATCTCAGGCACTTCCATTTCAAAGAGCCGTTTTAGCAACTCAGACGAAGCCCGCGACGCTTTGATCTGCTGTCCCTTCTGCTCCTTTGAAACGTCAACGATGACGACGCGGATGCGCTCGCCCTGATTCCACATTTCGCCGCGCGACTGCTCGTATTTCGGTATGACGGCTTCGAGGTTGTTGCCGAGATCGACGATCATGTCACCGCGCTCGAAACGTTTTACCATTCCGTTGATAAGCTCGCCTTTGCGGTCGATGTATTCGTCATAGACCTTTTCACGAATCGCCTCGCGAACTTTTTGGACGAGAATTTGCTTCGCCGTTTGAGCCGCAATTCGCCCAAGCTCCTCGGTCGGAAGCGGAAGCAGCAGCATATCGCCGATCTCGATCTCGTCACCGGCAAGCTCGATCGCATCTTCCAGCGAAAGCTCACTAAGCGGATCTTCGACAGTTTCAACAACGGTTTTTTGCGCCGAGATCTCGACGATGCCTTCTTCGTTATTCCAGTCAACCTGAACGCTGTCGCCCGTCTTGTCCTTAAACTGCTTGCGCGCGGCCGCCTTAACGGCGTCCTTCATGGCCTCGATGATCAGATCGCGGTCCAGTCCCTGCTCGGTGCACAATGCCTCAATACTCAGTCCGATGGATGATGTCATAACTTCCCTATTTTCATTTTGTTTCTTCTTCGGTGCTCTTTGTGTCTTCCCTCAGCGCACTTTGTGTTTATTCTTAGAAAGCCTTAAACACAAAGTCCACAAAGAGCGGACACAAAGTTCACAAAGGAAATCACTGACGACCAAATTCTTTTGCAAGATCGATCTTAAGATTTGCCTTTGCCACGTCCGCAAACGTGAAACTCACGGTTCCCTTCGTCCGGTCGTTGATCTCTATCTTATCGTCCGTCACCTCGGCAATCGTCCCGACAAAAGTCTTCTGCCCGTCGATCTCGACGTTTGTTTTCACCTTTGCCAACTTGCCCGCAAACTTCCTAAAATCGTCGAGCGAATAAAGCTCGCGTTCAATACCGGGCGACGAAACTTCCAAAACATACCGCGACGGGATAAAGTCTTCCAATTCAAGAACCGCCTCGACCCCGCGTGAAAAATTCGAACAATCGTCAATCGTCACGCCGTCCGGCTTATCAACATATATCCGAACAACCACATCGCGTTTCGTGCCGGCGATCTCGACATGAACAAGCTCTGTGCCGCTGTCTCCAGCGACCTTGGCAGCAATATTTTCGACACGCGTCGATAAATTCAGCTTATCCATCCCCCGTCAACCCCAAAAGAAAAAGTGGGTGCGAAACCCACTTGACACGTTAAACGCGCATCTCAGCAAACATTTAGTATAGCCCAACCCAATTCATCTGGCAAGGCGAAAAGCAAATAACGCAGAACTAGCAAGCTTTTTGGTGCGGGTCAGAACCACCGGAGGTGGTGACTGGTTCTACACGGAATCGAGGAATGCGGTTTTTGCGGCGCCGAGGATGCCCGCGTCGTCACCTAGCATGCCTCGAACGATCTGGACGCGGGCTGTGGGCTGCGGAAATGCTCTTGCGTTAACCTCGCTTTTCACACACCCATAGAACGCATCCCAACCGGCCGCCGCGCCGCCACAGATGACGATCATTTCGGGGTTGAGGGCATTTACTAGTCCGGCGAGCATGATGCCGAGATAGCTGCCCATCTTTTGAAATACGGCTAGGGCGCGAGTGTCGCCGCTTTTAAAAGCGTTATAAACATCGTGCGAGGTGGAAATGTCCAGTCCGGCCTCGCGGGCCATTCGGACGATGGCGGTCGCTGAGGCGTATTGTTCGACGCAGCCCCGGCTGCCGCAGCCGCATGGATGGCCGTCAGGTTCGACGCAGATGTGGCCGATCTCACCGCCGGTCCCGTCCTTTCCGCGCAGCGGTTTGCCTTTAATGATGATCCCGCCGCCGATGCCGGTGCCGAGCGTTACGCAGATCGAATTTTCGACTCCTTTTGTGGCTCCGAGCCAATTTTCACCGATTCCCGCAGCCGTCGCGTCGTTTTCGATCGTGACGGGCAGCCCGAAAAGGCCGGCGAGAGCGGCCTTTAGATTCATGCCATTTAATGTGGGTATATTTGGGAGCTTGGTCAAAACACCGTTTGAGTTTTTGGCCGCAGGGGCCGGAGCCGCAAAGGAGATACCGCTCAGCAAGGCATCCGGGGGAATCGAGCCACCGCATTCGTCCGCCATTCGGCCTAACAATTCTGTCAGTTGATCCGGCGTGACACCCTTGGGCGTGGCGGCCCGGGCAAGGTGCAGCACTGTGCCGTCGCGCCTGACCGCCGCCATTCGAATATTGGTTCCGCCGAGATCGACGGCTAATACGATATCGTTCATTTTGTCAGAAGCCCGTACGTGAGTAAGGGCTTTGGTCTGAGACCTCCCTTACGGTCGGGCTTCTGCCGACACTGTGTGTAGGATCAACACCAGCTAGCGTTTCGGCCGGTCGGCTTCCGGCACGTTCTTATATACGTCTTCAAATTTTGCATAACCGTCCTTGATGATCGTATCCATCAGGTTCGCTTTATCGGTCGTCACCACTTCGAGCAGAATCGAGGGTACTTCTTTTTTTATCGCGTCATTCATAAATGGCTTAGTATCGAGCTTTTCTTTTTTGGCAAGTTTGATCGCGGCCTCGACCGCCGTATTGGCAAGCGGGATTATAGGCTTGTAAACGGTCATGGATTGCCTGCCCGCCGCAATATTCTGAAGAGCTTCGAGACCGGCGTCCTGACCGGTAACGAGTATTTTTCCGGCTAGACCGCGCTTTTCGAGAGCCGAGATGACGCCGCCGGCCATTCCGTCATTAGAAACGACAAATGCCTGGATATTATCGTTATTCTTCGTCAATGCGTTTTCCGCCATTTTCAAAGCTTCGTCGGGTCTCCAATCGGTGATGAAATTGTCTGCCACTATCTTTATATCGCCTTTGTCAATAGCGGACTGAAGCACCGACAGTTCCTCTTTCTTCATAATGACGGCGTTGTTGTCGGTCGAGGCACCGTAAACCATCACGTAATTTCCCTTTGGCACTTTTTGAAGCGCATACTCGGCGATCTTCCGCCCGATAACGGGCACCTGATGCGAAACATACAGGTCGATCTTGTCTGAATTTATGAGGCGGTCGTAGCTGATCACGGGCACGCCCTGCGCTTTTGCTTTATCGACCATCGAAGCCGCCTGCGTCGCATCATGCGGTGCGATGACGATAGCATCGACGCCTTGCGTCAATAAATTGTCGACGTCGTTTGCCTGCTTATCGGCCTTGTTATCGGCAACAGTTATGACGCAGTCGACGTTGAGTTTTTTGCACTGCGCCTCGAAGGCGTCATGGTCGCGCTGCCACCTTTCCTCCTTTAAGGTATCCATGGCAAACCCGATTTTAATACGTTTTTCCTTTGGGGCGCTTGAACATGAACCCGCGATAACTGCGGCAGCGACCAACAAAAACAGTTTGATCCTCATAATAATGTATTCTCCGAAAGTTATTTTGAACTGAGGAAATTAGAACAAAAAATACACCGTTCGGCAATGAAAAAAATACGACTGTGATTTTTTTGAACATTTGTCTTTGAATCAAAATTGAAATGTGTTATAAATATTTACGAAATCCCGATGTTTGCACGTTGAAAATAATAAAGGTTTAACTCTTAATTTTGCACGCTTTTGGCCTTACTTTTATTGACATCGACATCCCTTTCGTGTAAAAGATTGATAGGGTTGATTTTCGGGATCACTTGGCAATACTATTTTAAGAGGAAAATATATGAAATGCATGGGCTGGAGCCGCAAAGTACTTTCGATGTCCGTAGCCATTGCTTTACTGGTGACTTATTCAATGGTCGCTATGGCAAGTGCGGGAAATGCTGCGGGTGAATTGACGGTTATCGGTGGTAGTTCGACTGGTGAAACCTCGTTTGTGACCGTTAATGGCGAAGCCGCCAAGAGCGGTCGGACGGTTTTTTCATCAAGCACTATATCTACACCGGAAGGTATGGGAGCTATCATAAATTTTGGTAAGGCCGGTAAGATTCAGTTAGCACCGAATACTGTGTTTACTGTATCTGCTGACGGAAAGTCGATCAGCGGCGATTTGTCGGCGGGAAGTCTTACGGTCTTAAACGCCGCACAAAGTGTACCCGTAACGATTTCGACAGGCGAAATTGTCAATGTAAATGCTGGAGAGACGGCATCGGCAAATTCGGGCAGCGCTTCGAAAAAACCTACTCCGCATATTGCCGGTATAAACGCTTGGGTATTTGCGGCGATCGTCGGCGGCGTCATTGCTGCTGTTATTATTGCCACCACTGCCGGCAACAACGACCAGGCGGTTATTAGCCCGGTTCGTTAAAAACTGTTTTTTTACCTTTTGTTTTTGGCACTTTTTTGTGTATCTTCAAAAGGTAACAAATTTTGAAAAGACTCGTTCATGAGGAGATTAAATTAAATGCTTCGCAAAAATATTGTACGTAAATTCGTCACTTCTATTAACCTTGCTACGGTATGGTGTGTATATTCGATGGTCGCTTTCGCCGGTCCGGTTGTTAATGCGGGTGATATCACTGTCAAGGGACAGGTTACCGTCAACGGTCAGGCTGCGGTCTCAAATTCACTTATAATGTCCGGATCCACGATCACGACAGGCGCGGACTCAAGTGCCGTTGTCAGCATGGGAAAAACCGGCCGTATCGAAATTGAGCCGAAAACAACTTTTGTACTTTCGTTTGACAGCGCCTTGATCAGCGGGAATCTGGCTGCTGGAAGCGTTACAATTCTCAATTCTACGCAAAGCGTAAATGTCAAGATTCCGAACGGCGAATTGGTAGCCTTAAATGCGGGCGAGACGGCCTCGGCCGAAGCCGGCAAGACAGCGGTCCGCGATCACAGAGACAGCACCGGCAAGTGTATCGACGACAACAACGACGGTAAAGCAGACTGCGACGACGAAAGTCATCATGGCGTGTTCTTTTTATTGTTGGCTGTCGTTGGAGTCGGTGCCGCGATTGCCATTTTAGCGTCCAGGCGCAATAACGATACTTTAGGCGGGAGCACAGTTATCGTCAGCCCGAGCCGCTAATTATTTTGCTTACCTTCTCTGTTCACTTTTGTTTATTCGGAAGGTAATTATCTATTAAATGGATTGATTCAGGAGGAGATTAAATCAGATGCTTCATAAAGATATTGTACGTAAATTCGTCACATTGAGCACTCTTACCGCGGTATGGTGTGTATTTTCGATGGTCGCTTTGGCCGGTCCTATGGATACGACGGGCGAAATCACGGTCACCGGGCAGGTGACTGTAAATGGTCAAACGGCTGTCTCTAATTCAACCGTCATGTCAGGGGCCTCTATCACAACAGGCGCTAATTCCAGTGCCGTTGTTAGTTTGGGTAAGACCGGTCGGTTGGAAATTCCGGCGGACTCGAGTCTGACCTTGCGATTTTCGGGCAATAGCATTATAGCCACGTTGGATCAAGGCAAAGTGCGCATCTCAAGCCCGGCCGGCGTCGCTTCAACCGTAACGACTAAGAACGCGACCTTTATCGGCGATTCCGGACAAGCTGACAACTTTGCAGTCGAGGTCGAATGTTCCCATTCACATGTGGACACGACGTCCGGCGTAGTGACCATGAGAGAGGGTTCGAACGACAAACAGGTAGTTGCCGGTTCGACAGCAGTTGCCGGTAATCTGGTTCAGACGGGCTGCAAGCCTTGTCTGCGGCCTAATTCAACGCCGGGACCGGCTATCGCCGGTTGGCCGTGGCTGCTGTTGGTTGCAGCGGGCGTTGCCGGGGTGGCTATTTATTTCGGTACCAGAGCTAAAGATGGCGGCATCAGCGGTGGCGGTACGGTCATTAGCCCCACTAGTTAATCACTTTTGTTAACTTGTAAATTATGCGGGTCATGTTTTTACGTGACCCGCATAATTTTGTTTATGTTTGTGAGTTACTTAATAAATAACTTGTAGCTCTCTCATTTTAAATTCTTATGCATATAGCTGTAATTGGCACTGGATACGTAGGCTTGGTAACCGGGGCTTGTTTTGCGGAATTTGGCGTCGAGGTCACGTGCGTTGACGTTGATATTGAAAAAGTAGAAAACCTTAATAAAGGCATTATTCCGATCTACGAACCAGGTCTCGATAAGATAGTTGAAAAGAACGCGGCGGCCGGCCGCCTTCATTTCACCACCGACATTAAGCATGCTGTTGAGATGGCTCAGGTTGTTTTTTTGGCGGTTGGAACACCGCCCCGCGATGACGGCTCACCGGATATGAGCTATTATCGGCAGGCGGCAAAGGATGTCGCCGATTCGATAAATGGCTACAAGGTGCTTGTTACAAAATCGACGGTGCCTGTCGGGACGGGCAAATGGCTTCGGGAGTTTGTCGCGGCCAATTTAAGTATCGCCACCGACTTTGGCGTCGCTTCAAATCCCGAATTCCTTCGCGAGGGAGCGGCCATCGCGGACTTTATGCGACCCGACCGCGTCGTTATCGGGAGCAATGAAGAACGTGCAATCGAGGTCATGAAGGACCTCTATCGCCCGCTTTATTTGATCGAAACCCCAATTGTTATCACGTCGCTCGAAGCCGCCGAGTTGATCAAATACGCTGCAAACGCATTTTTGGCCACGAAGATCACTTTTATCAACGAGGTCGCCAATCTTTGCGACGCAATCGGCTGCGATGTCCACGACGTCGCCCGCGGCATGGGCATGGACAACCGAATTGGGCGTAAATTTCTGCATCCAGGCCCCGGTTACGGCGGGTCCTGCTTTCCAAAAGATACACGCGCGCTGACAACGGTGGCCGATCAATTTGGCGTGGAAACTCGTATTGTCGATGCTGTGATCGAAGCAAACGAGCGGCAGCGGGACGCAATGATCCCAAAGATCGAAAAACTCGTCGGCGATCTCAAGGGAAAACATATCGGCGTCCTTGGCCTCTCATTTAAGCCCGAAACCGACGATATGCGTGAATCCCCAGCGACGGACATCATCAAAGCTCTGATCTTGCGCGGTGCGACCGTTAAGGCATTTGATCCGGTTGCGATGAGCGAAGCCCGCCATTATCTGCCCGACATCGGCTATGCGGTTGATGAATATGACGCGATCGACGGGGCGGACGCTCTGGTTATCATCACCGAATGGAATCAATTTCGGGCGCTCGACATGGAAAGGGTCAAAGGTCTGTTAAAATCCCCAAAGATCGCCGATCTTCGAAACATTTACGAACCGCAGGATATGCGCGAGCTTGGCTTTGAATATGTCGGTGTCGGCCGGTAACGGAGAAGAGGGGATGAGGAGAAGAGGCGAAGAGGAGAAAGAAAGATCGATATGGCATTTTTGGATTTCGCCCTTCATCTCCTCTTCTCCTCCTCTCCTCTTCTAAAACAATATGGCCATTACATCAAAAGTACTCGTCACCGGCGGGGCCGGATTTATCGGCTCTAATCTGGCGGATGAATTGATCCGGCAAGGTGCCCGCGTCTCGATAATCGACAATTTTACAACTGGTTTTCGCGAGAATCTCGACGAAATTCAAGGCGATTTTGACTTTATCGAAGGTGATATAAATGACGATGCCGCCGTCGCGAAGGCTATCGAGGGTTCCGAGATCGTATTTCATCAGGCCGCTCTTCCCAGCGTTCCGCGTTCGGTCGACAACCCTCTGGAAACTAATCAGGTTTGTGTTAACGGCACGTTGAATCTTTTGATCAAAGCCAGGGATGCCGGAGTCAGGCGTTTCATTTACGCGGCGTCCAGTTCGGCTTACGGCAACCAGCCGACGCTGCCAAAGGTCGAGACGATGCGGCCCGACCCGCTATGGCCGTATGCGGTCGCAAAACTGACCGGCGAGCATTACTGCCGCGCGTTTAACAGCGTTTACGGTCTCGAAACGTTATCATTAAGATACTTCAACGTGTTCGGCCCGCGACAGAATCCGGCGTCGATGTATTCCGGCGTGATCTCACGATTTATCGACGCGCTGATGACTGGCCATCAGCCGGTGATCTACGGCGACGGCGAGCATTCGCGGGACTTTACGTATATTGCGAATGTCGTTGACGCCAACATAAAAGCGGCCCAGGCGACGCAAGGCATAGGCGAAACAATAAATGTCGCAAACGGCGACCGCATTACGCTAAACGCTCTATTGGATGTTTTAAAAAATATTACCAGCAAATCCGACGTTGTCGCGGATCATCAGCCCCCACGCAGCGGTGACGTCCGCGATTCGCAAGCGGATAATAAAAGAGCAATTGAGTGGCTAGGCTACACTCAGCTCGTCGGCCTCGAAGAAGGTCTCAAAAAAACCATCGAATGGTGGAAAACCAGCCGGTTTGCGAAATAGTTTCCAGAGTTGCAGAGTGCCAAAGTTACAGAGTTAGGAAAGAAAGTCTGAAATAATGTCACGATTTGAGAAATTTGAAGATATATTGGCTTGGCAAAAAGCGTTTGACGTCACCCTCGATATCTACAAGATCACTACAAATACACACTTTGCAAAAGATTTCGGGTTGAAAGATCAGATCCGACGGGCCTCGGTATCAGTAATGGCGAATATTGCAGAAGGCCACGGAAGGAAATCCAACATTGAGTTTGCAAACTTCTTGAATATCGCGAGAGGTTCCGCCGCCGAAGTTCAATCGCACTTGCACATTGCCAAGGGACTAAGTTACATCAGCCAGGAAGAGTTTGATTGCTCCTATTCATTACTAACCGAAATATCAAAAATGACACTGGCGCTTGCCAAATATTTGCGAGAATAAAATAACTAAATGACTTCTCATCTCTGGCACTCTGTAACTCTCTAACTCTCCAACTACTTTGGTATCGCAAAAACATCGTCCGCGATAGGTGAATTGATCAGTATTTCTTTTGTCTTAAAGGTAGCGTATGCGGTCAGATTTCCGAGATCGAACCGTTGAGCGTATTTTTTCGGCACGATAATGCCATCGATGGTTTGAAACTCGTCAACCTCGACCGATGTCGTTACGATGCGGCCGCCGACATCGTAGCTCGACTCATATCCCTTGATCTGACCGGTTTTTTCATCAACAAAAAAATCGGTGTAAAAGCCGTCCGGCGTAGTGATCCTAAATCCCTTACGCTTCTTTTTAGTCTCACCAACGGCCGAAATTACATAACCCGCGTCGCTGATCCTCGGCAAAACGGGAAAGCCAAGACTCGTGATCGGAGGCAGCGAGAATCCCTGGATCGAAGAAAACGTCTGCCGTCCGTCGTAGACCTGTTTTAAAGGCTGAATCGGACTGTTGATATCAAATGAATATTTATCGCCGCTGATCGCGATCGCAAATGTCGCCGGCGTCAACTGATTGAATACATTCAGATCCATCGAACCTTTCATCACCAGCGTTTTCATTTTTTTCAACTTGTCGCCGCCGTGGGCCGCAAGTGTCGCTTTCGCGACATCGAGCGCAGTAGCATCAGTCGAAGCCGCGGTGGCTTTTTCAGTAATAGCTTGTTTTGTTGATGAAGCACTCTGCGAAAACACCGCGAGTGAAAACAAGGTGATAAGCACGGTCGTTCCAATATATTTTTTCATAGCAATCGATCAATAAAACCTTCGTAATCTAAAAGAGAGATGAAACCTTATACGTTCTCATCTCTCTTTCGTTTCATATTATATGCGATTTACCATTTACCAGTTAAATCGCATTTGGAGTTCAACCTTCCTGTTCGCTGCTCCGCCGCCTCCGCCGCCGAATCCGCCAAATCCCCCACCGATTGTAGACGTTGATTGGCCAAAGCGGCTAGAGTTCAAAATACCGACCGGATTAGCCAAATTTACATGGTTGAATAAATTCGTGACTATGACCCCAAAATTAAGGTTATATGGCTTTCGAACGTCGCCACCGCCGCCCACGCGCATGGGTCCGCCACCGCCGCCTTCACCACGACCACCCGGACCGGCCACCATTCCGCCGCCGCCTGCTCCTCGTCCGACG
Organism: Chloracidobacterium sp.; assembly: GCA_043748725.1. GTDB lineage: Bacteria > Acidobacteriota > Blastocatellia > Pyrinomonadales > Pyrinomonadaceae > OLB17. The sequence goes on from JAYVER010000203.1 coordinate 18,056, forward strand.
CCGTCACCGCCACTGGCTGTTTTTTGGCCGATCGACTTTCCAAATCCAAAGGTCTTGCCAAAGCGTAGATTTACGCTAAAGTTGCCCGGCCCCTGGCCGTAATTTCGCGGAATGATCGAGGCCGGATCATTTGAGCCGATGTCGCAGAATGAATTTGTGAGATGAATCTCCGCACATCTCGTCCGCAGGTCGCCAAAAGTTGGTCTTTCCGTAAGTATGCCGTCACCATTAAGATCGACACCGCCGCGTGTAATATTAAACGGCCGCCCGGTGGCAGCGAGGATAAACGGGCTAAGCGAAACGCCCCACGGAAGAGTAAAGTTACCAAATAACGCAAAGCTCTGTCGTATGTCACCGGCGGTTCGACCGTACTCACCCGAAAGATCGTATGCATACGCGGGATTGCTGCCGCCTCCGCCTCCTCCGTCGGTGTCGCCGTGTGAAAAACCAAGACCATAATTAGCGCTCAAAGAAACCTTTGTACCCAATCTGGCATTGAGGTTGACATTGATTCGATTCGAGTTTATCGTGCCGCTCGATTCGTACTCGTTAATATTGCCAAATGTCGGCTGCGGGCGCGGAGCCAAATTGCAATTGGTCTGCAGCGGGCAGACCGGAGCATTTATGTTTCGCGTCCTGAGCTGATGCAGTGACCTGGACGAAATAAAATATGTCGTCAGGGTCATTTTTGCCGGCAATTGCCTTTCAATGCCGAGCGCAATCTGCATCGTATATGGAGCCTGCAAACCGGAATCGACACGCCGCAAAGTACTTGACTGCGGCAAAGCCGCGAGTATCTGTGCCGCCGTGGGAACGTTGGTTACGCCACTAAGCGTAAATACCGGTTGAGCGAGGAGCACGAGTGCCGCTGCACGCCTGACAGGATCCACATCATTCGCATTTACCAGTAAACTAAGCTGTGTAACGCCGTTAAATCGCAAAGTCTGCAATGTATTGTTCTCGCTGAACCGGTCGTAAAAAACGCCGGCGCCGCCGCGAAAGACGGTCTTTGGCGGTTTTGCCCCTCCGGCACCGGGTGACCACGCAAAACCGAATCGCGGCGCAAAATCAAACTTACTGCTGATGTTTGTCTGATTTTCGTACCGCAAGCCAAAGCTGAGAAGCAATGCCGGGCTGATCCGCCAATCGTCCGTCGCGAATAGGCCGACGTCATATTGCTTTACAGATGCCAGAGGACTTCCACTCGTAATCGTAAATTGCGTGGGATTAACACGTGGATCCAAAACACCGCTAACCTTTCCGCGATATTGATCAATGGGTGCAAGAGCCGGTAACGTGATCGCACACGCCGGAGGATTGACTGGAAAGCATCCGGCCGGAGAATGAATCTCCGGAACGCCCGGGAAAATAAACGTCCCGCCAAAATTATTCTCCGAGCGATCGGTAATATTCGCGCCGCGGACTCTACCGCCAAATTTCACCGAATGCTGCATTCTCTTGCCCAGCGATGTGGTTGTAAAATTGCTCAATTCGAACGACTTGTTTTGATTAAAGCTTCGCCCGATCTGTGCGCCGCCACCCGTAAAGGCCGACGACACGCTGATCGTCGGTATCGAATTATCGCCATTGTTGCTGCGCTTTGAGGTGCTGTATTCAAAACGTGTTTCATTTACCGTTTTCGGATTAATGATCATCGTTTCGGTCAAGCGAATTTCGTGTTCGCGGTTACTCGTGGTGTACGCCCGGGAAAGCAGCGATGTATCGCCGATGCCCTGGTTTTTTAGATCCGTCGACGTAAAACTGTAGCGGGCGACAAGCGTATTTTTGGCATTGATCGCGTAATCGACACGCGGCCCGATCGAAAATCGCTTGCTGGGAACCCGAACATCCTGCCTAAATCCGACTATATTGAACGAAGGGTCGAGGATCTGTGCGTTAATAATCGCATTGTTGTCCTGTTCGTTTTTGTTTATATCGAGAAAAAATGACGACTTCCCTTTTTGAATGGGGCCTGAGAGATTGCCGCCGAAGCTTCGGGTCTGACTGGGCGCCCGGTTCAACGCAAATGGATTTCGGGAATTCAAACTTTCATCATTGAATCGCCCATTAAATGAACCGCGCCATTTATCCGAGCCCGGCTTGGTCAATATCTCGATACGCCCAAAGCCAAGTCTGTCATATTCCGCCGAAAATGGATTTTGGTTGATGCGGATCTCGCGGATCGATTCCTTTGGCGGAAGTTGTCCGCCGGTAAACCCGTCAATATATATCTGACCGCCGTTTGGCCCGGCCGCAGCTCCGGCGAGCGCCATCAGCGCCGACTGGAGCTCATCCGGGTCGTCCGGCAGGGCGTCAAGGTCTTTGCCAGAGATCACCGTTGCGTCTTTGTTATTGTCGGCATCGGTCGATACTCCAGTCGAGTTTGACACTTCGACATTTTCCTGCACGCCCGCGACCGTCAAGACGACAGTTAGATCACTGCGCCCGCCGGCGGTTACGATGACGGCAGCGTTTGCGTAAAGTGCAAATTTATTGGCGATCCCCTTAACAGTATAGGTGCCGGGCGCAAGCCCAGTGATCGAAAATTCCCCGCGGGCATTGCTGATGGCCTGCTTTTGCTTACCATCGGCCGCAGCCGCCGTAACTGTCGCGCCGACTATTACGGCTCCAAGCGTGTCGACTACCTGTCCACCGACGCTGCCTACGCTCTGAGCAAATGCCGGGCACGATAAAATTATCGAAATTATTCCGACAAACAAAAATGTTCTTATGAGTTTCATGATAAATTGTCTTTAAAAATAAAAATATAGTGCGAGAACCGTTCCGGTTCTCTCATGCATAAAAATAAAGTTTAGGGAAATCCGACCCCGTCGAGTCCGGGAATGCTGAAACCGCCCTGGACTCCCTGTCCACGCTGGCCTCCGCCATTTCCGGCCTGCGCCAGGCGAAGAAACGGCTCGACACCCGCCAATAGCTTGATCGCCCGAATACGATCCATATTGCCGTTTTTGGTGCTTGAGACGGCGATCATATCGCCGGCTTTCAGATCGGCGGCAGTGATCGTCGGAAATCGGTCGAGCATTTCATCAATGCCGCCGCCGCCCCTCGCTCCGCCAAATCCGCTGCGGCCCGCGCCCGACGGCATTTGTCCCTGGCCACCCGGCGTCTGTCCTTGCCCGGCGGGTCTTGCACCGGCGCCTTGCCCGACCGGTCTTGCACCACCGGCACCGCCTTGAAACCCGGCCATTCGCTCGGCCATTTCCGCCGGGAATTTTTTCAGAACCGAAGTATCGCTGACCGTGATGGTTACGTCTTTCTTTGTCTGAAAATTTTTAATGACCACCTCGTTCCTGGCCGCATCGACAGAAACGACCGTGCCCGCGACCGTCTGAAAAGCACCGGTCAAGACTTTCTCGGCGGCAAAACCTGTGCCGTCGGTGCTCTTGTCGCCCATTGCGCGAAGCATGTCACCTGCTTTCACCTCACCCAAATTGCTTGGTTTAGCCTCATCAAAGCGCTCCGAATCCTGTGCATAACGCAAAAAGGCGGCGGCGGCCTTCGGCGTCAGAGTCAAATTTGTGCTGCCCATGAGACTGCGAATTTCTACATTGATCTGGTTGGTCTGCTGATTGACGGAGACTACTTTTCCGGCAATTCCGCGTATTCGCCATTGTTCGGCTTCCTTCGCATTTTTTTGCGAAATGTCCGATTTGGTCATTAAGTACACCGCCCGGGCCGGGATCGACTTGCCATCCGCAGCGAGAATGCCGGTCACCATCAATCTATCACCGACGCCAATCTCTGATAAAGCGGCCGAAGTAGCCGTTTTGAGGCTCGGATTTTCGGGTGAGACACGTTTGAATTCGGTTTTGTCTGTCAGCGCAACATCGACAGGACCCGATTTTGCATTGAGGACGAGCCTTTTGTCACTAACTGTCACAACATCACCCGTCACAACAGATGGTTTAACGCCGCCCGCCGGCGTTTGGCCAAACACATAACCAAAACCACCCGAACATAGAAATAACAAAACGGTAATCAGTATATTTTGCAGCATTTTATTTAAGCTTTCCTTGAAATTTATAAGCGCCATAAATCCAAAAGTTGCGCGTTTCAAGACTTAAGACGTTAATTCTACCAGTAAGGTTCGAGGAGAAATGTCAAGATAGTGTAAAGATTGTAAAGGTAATGTAAAAATCTGGAACCAAAGGTTTTACGGGCCTTGCCATTTGGCCGTTGACCGGCCGGTGAGAATAAGGCCAACGCCAAATGTGAAGACCGTAAACAACGCGATCAGCCAGATGTAGGGAAGAGATAAAAGAAGTGTCCAGAATAAAACACCGAACAAGGTGGCGAGCGTTTCGGAACGATTGTTTTCGGACAGGAACCGCTTTTGGATCATTTTGCCGAGACTTACCTGTAACGACACGCGTCCGAAAACATATCCCGAAACAAGGAAAAGCACTCCCATCAGTCCAAGCGTCGCCCAGAGATAATTAGGCAACGCACTGGCTCCGTAAATAATAACGCTTGAAACCAAGATAAATGCCGTCGCACCCAAAGCACACACTTTGAGCCACGAGAGTTGAATCCTCGCAACTGCACGGCTTATGGCTCCGGGAGCAATCGTTGTCACAACAAGTGTAATGACAAACCAAAAGAGTGCGACAAGAAGTCGAAGGGCAAGAAAACTCAGTGAAAAGCTCGGTGAAAATATCTGCGACGGATTTTGTCCAAAATTTCGCAGTTCCTCCTCAAGAACGCCAAACATCACCGTTTTTTTTCCTGGCTCACGAAGCGGATTTTGGCTTTCCGGTTTGTATGCACCACCAAAAACAATAATATCGCCGCCAATGTACGAGCCTTCTTTTTGGATCACATTACCGCCGATCGTCGCCACATCACCCTCGACCCGACCCTCGACCGTGACATCGCCGCCCACCGCAAGTACACCCTTCGCTTGTTTTTTGACGACAACCGATTTGCCAATGACATAAACCTCCTGTTCCGGAGCGTCGTTTATGGTCACGGTTGTGTCGTCGTCGGATGTTGAAATCTCAGGATGGGCAGCTATGCAGACACAAAAAAGCTGGAGAACAAAGAGAAAAAAGATGAGTTTTATGGAGATCAGTGGAAGAGTCGGGCGAATGAATGCTGTGGCAGATAGATATTTCACGTCATTCTGTTGAGAAAACAATTACGCTCGACGCCCGTGTAAAACCTTTCGCGAGACAAACAGCGAAAAAACGCCAAGAATTACCGACACAGCAATAACCGCAGAGACCCCGAATTGAAACTGGGCCGCAAATGTGCGAACAATTACCGCCAGGCCAATGAAAACCGAGTAAATAAGATGTCCAAAAAATCCACCCACCGCCGCGATCTGCTCAACAATAGCCGAAAATCCCGTAAACAACTTACCGGCTTCGGCGCCCGCCGCGAAAAGCACAAATAACGCGAGGCCCGCACAAATAAACAACGCGTTGAAACGCTCTCGTGGCCGCCTCAACCCGCTGACCGTGCTTTCGGCATTGGCAACGATCGATCTAGTGAAATTGGCCGGCAGCTCAAATTCCTTTTCGTGTTTGAGACTGAGATAAAGGCTGCTCAAAAATTGTTTTTGCTGATTCAGCTCAAGGGCGCATATTTCACAGCCCGCAAAGTGGGCTTCTAATTCAAGCTCGCGCAACGAATCGAGTTCCCCGTCGATATATGCCGCGATCTCGTTGGCGGAGCAAGGAAAAGTATTGATTTTAGGCTGGGCTGCTATCATTCTGAGATTACATATCCGGTTATTTGAGAAACTTAATAGTCAATGGGTATTGCCATAACTCGCCATTATTTGCCTTAATGCCGCCCACTATCGGGAAAATAATTCCCATCAAAGCAACCGCTAAGAGAGTAAAAAATCCAACGATTACAAACATCAAGACAATACTTGCGAACATGTATATCGTCATCGAGATCATCCAATTGACGACCATTTTCCCATGAGCATCGAGTGCCGGGATCTTCTCTTTTTGGGTCTGCCATAGAACAATCGGGACAATTATACCCACTGGAAACAGGAGCATGTTTGCGAGCTGAGATAAATGCAGATACATTCCCATCTGTCGCTGTTCAGTAGTTTGCAGCGCCGTCGGCTGCATTGGCTGCATATTAAAACTCATTTGCTTAGACCCCCGTAAAACCCCGCTCGACAAATATCTCACGCATCATCTCACGCGCCCGAAATAGACGGTTTTTCACCGTACCCAATGGCAAACCGGTGACTTCGGCGATCTCGTCATAACTCAGGTCACGCGAATGCCGGAGCAAGATCAGGTCTCGATACGCCGGCGGCAGACATTTGACGACAGCCTCGATCTCGGTTCTCCATTCGCTAAGCTCGTGATCTTTTTCGGGCGACGGGCGACGACTTTCGATCTGAATCTGATATGTGCCGTCGGCATTTTCAGCCTCCAGACTCTGCGGGCAGACCGAGTTTCGCCGCATATGATCTATGGCCGCATTATGCGCTATGCGGTACGCCCAAGTCGAAAATTTGTATTCGGCGCTGTACTTGGTTAGCGAGTTATAGACTTTGATGAAAACTTCCTGAGTGACGTCGAGGGCGGATTCATAGTCGCCGAGCATCCGAAAGACATAGCTCGTGATCGGCCGCTGATAACGGCGGACCAGCTCTTCAAAACCATCCGAGCGCCCGCTGATCGCACCGACGATCAACTCGCCATCGGTAAGTTTTTGAACAGTCTCAAATGTGATCGCCTGTGCAGCCATCGCTTAAAGTTACTACGGTAGTTGTATCGAAATTGTTTCGCGTCTGCAAGCCGGGCGCAAAAAAAATCCAAAGCTACCAGCCGATAGCTAACAGCTATTAGCTATTAGCTTTCAGCTTTATTTCAGCTTAAATTTGTTATTTATGCAAAACCAAGTGCGGCGAGTCCGGCCGGAGCGGCGATCTCGTCAAAGCTCAGTCCGCCGCCGGGAATGCTAAGGCCCAATTCGTCGGGTGATAAGACTAATAGCTCTCTGCCGAGTGCCTCCGCGGCAATGTCCTGTATCCGCGACGGGACAAAATTTGAGCCGACGACCATTAGCCGCTCTAAAATTCCATTCCCGGTTGTCCCGCCAAATCTGTCGTTGTAAAACATCACCAGCCGATAGACCTCGTCGTCGATCTCGTCGGGCGTACACGTCACGGAACGCACCACAGCCGGCTCCGCGCCGCGCAGCAGCAACGCCGTAAAACCGTCGTTATTTGAGCTGATGAGCAAAGAATCGTTGTCCACAGGGCGATCCATCAGCCAATTGGCTTCGCCCACGGCTCGCGGCAAAATGAGACCGGCTTTCCAGCCCATCGATTCAAAATGCGTTTCAAACTCATCTATCACCGACAGTTTGACCGCCGTCGCAAAATATCGCGAGCGTCCGTCCTTGTCCGGCGAAATTTTTTGCATCGCCAGTCGAAGCTCGGCGGCCGGTGCTCCGAAACTCTGCTCGGCTTTCCAATCGAGCACCTCTGCGGATTCTGATTTTGACGCGGGCTCGCTTTCGAGAGCGAGGATCGCGGTGCGTGCCGTATTGCTCGGCAGAGCGACGGACCAGCGTTTTTGACTTAGCAGTCCGGCGATCTCGACAACCTCGCGCAGACTCGCGGCAAATTCATGTGGCGCCGCAATATTAGTATCGAGGAAACTCGGGTTCATAACCCCGGGAGCAAGCTCGACCGTGGCGGCCTGTTTTATACTGAATTGCCGGCGGCCATTACCCTGAAGGGCGACCGCCGAAATGCCGGTTTTTTCGATCCCTAATGCTGCATTTGGAAATCTCGGCTGGGTGATTGAAGAAAACATAACTTAATACTTACTGTACGAGGTGCCGTTGCTGTCCTCGCCCTCGGCCGTGCTCTGAACGTCCTTCAAGCCCTGTGTAGCATCCGAAGAGTTAGTGTCCTCGCCCTGTATCTCTTTCCATTCAGTTTTTTCGCTGACCGGATCGATCGGCTTTTCACGCAGATATTTTTCCGATACCAGTTCGTCGACCGATTGCGGCAGTTTTCCCTTATCAGCGTTAAACTGATCGATCGCCCGACGCATTTGCCAGAGATTTTCCTTAAGAACCGTCTCGCGAGCCTGACGAACGCTCCGTTCGTATGTCGGAATGGCGACGGAAAGCAAGATGATCACGATAAACATCGAGATCATCAATTCAAGCAATGAAAAGCCCTTCTCAATTTTGGATTTTGGATTTTGGATTTCGGATTGGCTTCGGGTCTTAGTCTTCACTGACAACTGACCCCCGACCACCGACCACTGTTTTTTACCAATCACTGTATTTATCCCCATTTAACGCCTCACCCTTCGAGCTTGATCGCACGTCAAAAACATTGATCTCGTCCCAACTATCAGTGTCCGCCGCCTGATATGACGACCGCAGCTTCCATTCTTTTTCGCCGGTCATAGGGTCAACCGGTATTTCACGCAGATAGACCTTGATGATCTCTTTATCCTGGTTGATCTCGGTGGCTTGTCTTGATCCCTCTCTGAGACCGCTGCCTGAGATAGCGTTTATCCCTCTGGGTTTCACGCGGACGCCGGTGACTAATTGGTCAAGACTCGGCGGATAGCGGTCGAGATTTTCCGAATCGAATATCTTGCAGTCGTCAATAACGACACGGCTTCGCGGATCGGTCGGAGCTCCTCCACCGCCGAATTGCGTGCCGTTTGTAGATGCTATGGCTCCTGGTGCACATCCCCCGTAAGTGTCGCGTTTAAATTCGTCGATCGCGCTCATCATTTCGCGTAGAGCTTCGCGGAGCCTCAATTCTTTCTGCCGTTTGACCGCATTTTGAGCCATCGGGACAGTGCCCATCACAAGAATCGCGAGCACAGCAAGCGTGATCATCAGCTCAAGCAAGCTGTAACCGCGAATTGAGTTGTTATTACGCTCCGACATTATTAGTCAAACTTGACGGCAAAACTCTTTCCGTCAACGGTCATAAAGTTAAGAACATCACGCTCAAATGCAATTACGGGACGCCCGGCGGTAAGGGCTTCGATCTCGATGTACGCCAGGGTTCCAGTCAAATTCGCATCGGTCGCATCTTTGGCAGTGAGCGAGATGTACATTTTTCCGTTCTGATTAAGAAACGGCGTCGCGGATGTATTGACGGCGGTCGTTCCAAAAACGTCGCCGTAAACCACGCTGCGCACCGCAATTTTGCTCGGATCAAATGTCAAACCCATCACGGCCGAACGAAATTTGCCGCTGCCGTCGATCATGACCGGTATCTTTATCTTTTCACCGGCCTTCATTTCCGGCATGTCAGTTCCAAGGCGAAGCTTGACCGGCGGTGTGGGTTGAGCGGCTGCCGGTTCCGGGCCGGGGGCCTTAACGTCAACTGTGTCCGTCGCCTTGGAGATGTCGGCCGTTTGGCTTAACTGGAGCGTTTTGACACCCGTGTCGATCGGTTTTAGATTTGGAATATTTGTTTCGACAGGTTTAACTACCGCCGTTTCCGCTGTGCCTGTCGTGGACGCTGCTGCCGTGTTGGCGGCGGGTGCGGCGGTTTTTACATAAGTCGGGGCGGCTGTATCGGCCTGACGGTCGGGCAACTGAACCTCAACGGCATTTGGCATCCTACTAGCCGCGGCCAATAATTCGTTGCGATCTTCCTCGATGATCATAGCTTCGAGCGAGTTATTAGTAGGCACCGCAAGACTGCCGGTATCACGTTCGATCAGATCCTCAGGTAAAATGGCCGGTGCCCTGATCACGCGGGGGGTGACTGCGATCACGATATCAATCTGACGATTGTCGCGTGTCGGAGCCGTAAATAGGCGTCCGATGATCGGGATCAAGCCGAGAAGTGGCAGTCCCTGTCTGCCCTTTGATTCGCTTCCCTGAGCGACACTCGCCAGCAGAAGTGTCTTGTTATTTTGTATTCTCGCTGTCCCCTTAATAGTTCGTTCGGTAAATGTCGGTGTCGCCGTCAGAGCACCTGCTACATCCTTCGACTCGATCTCCATAGCCACCTGCACATCTTGATTAGGGAAAACAAGCGGCTTGAATTTGAGCGTAAGACCAGTCTGTTCATAGTTAACAACATTCAAGGGGAATGAGTTGTTGCCGCCGCCAACACCTCCGATGTTGCCATTCGATATTTGAGCCGTCTGAACCGGCACACGCTGACCGATACGCGCCGATGAGTCCTCGTTATTAAACGCATGGATCTGCGTCGATGCTATTAACTTGGTATCATCCTTTTTTTGAAATGCCTGCAGATTTACCGATGGAAGAATTATGCCGGTTGCGATCGAAGTCGGAAGCGATATGGCCGCCGTCGTCGCGGTCGCCGCCGTTCCAAGAAGCGCTCTGGGGCCGAATGCTATCTGCCCTGACTGCGATCCGCTCAGATTAGTGAGTTGGTTCTGGGTGCCGATCTGGTTTCCCAACTGTAGCAGATCGGTCCTGTTCACTTCGTAGATCGCGACATCCATGACGACCTCGGCACGATCCTTATCTAAAGATGATATAAGGCTGCCGATCAGCCTGATATTTTCCACCGTATCGCGGATCGTCACGCTGTTTGTCGCATCATCGGTCAAAACTATAGTCCCGCTGCGACCGGGCTGCGGCGGAATGGCTGTCTGAACAATCTTTGTAATATCCTTCGGACTGGCGTTAGCCAGATAAAAAGTCCGCAGCACGAGCTGTTGAAACTTCACACGTTGGTTCTGTGTGGCAACCATTATGGTGCGCGGGCCGACTTTTTGAAAAAAGAGGCCCTCCTGAAGAAAGATGTAATCCAACGCTTTGGCGGCCGTCACATTCTTTAATTCGATAATGGTTTTGCGCTCAGTCGCACTACGGAACGATTCGGCGTCGAAAAGAACGTTCAGATCGAGGTCTTTGGCAAGCTCCTTGATAATAAACTGTGTATTGATGCCCGGCGCCGCCCCGAACGGCAGATCTCGCAGTTTTTCCAGCTTTTGCGGAATCGGTGTGTCAGCCGTTCCTTTCTTATCGGTGTAGGCCGTCGGAACCAGTTTTACATTACTGCCAATTTCTTTTTTGTCGCCGGGGGTCGCGTCACCCACGTCCTTTTGCAGCCGGATCATGCGCTCCATTTCCGAATGGGCAAGCTCATTTGTCGGGTCAAATGCATACGCTCGGCGAAACGCGGCGTATCCGCCGACATAATCCTTTTCATTAGCCGCGCTCGTACCTTTTTTCATGAACATCTGCGACGCGTTAAAGAGCGCGCGGGTCAGATGCAGCCGATATTCCGGGTTTTTGGGGGTCTCAGAAACCGCGAGAGCAAATTCTTCGACTGCCTTGTCCCATTCCTCGGCCGACTCGTGTTTCATTCCTTCATTGAAATGTTTTTTGCCGTCCGGAGCAGCCGCCGCTGCCATAACCGGCGAAAGCATCGAAAAAACAAGCAGTAAGCTAACAAAAAAGCTGAGATGAGTTGATCTTTTCATACGATTAAATTTGAACTTGAACGCAAACTGGTAAAATCTGCTGTGGTCGAAACATATACACGCCTTAAACCCAACAAAGTTTCAAATTATCGAGCCAAAAACTCGGCACGAATATCCAGCTAATTTTCGGTTTATTAAGCGGAAAATGCAACCGTAAGTTCGGAGTTCCAACTTCAGTTGGCTATTGGTTGTGAATTGGCCAGCTAAAGCCGGAACTCCAAACCTGAAACTCCAATCTACGCCAACTGCCGCCGCAGATAATCGAGAGCGGCCTGACTGGCACGCCAGCGGATGAGGTAACGGTCGCCCGGCAGCACGATCTTTACGGATTTCACGCCGTTTGCTCCGGCGTAACCTATAAATACGGTTCCGACCGGTTTTTCGTCGCTGCCGCCGCCGGGGCCGGCGATGCCGGTGACGGAGATCGCGTGGTCGGTGCCTGCGTGCATGCGCATCCCTACGGCCATTGCCTCGGCACACTCGGCGCTGACTGCGCCGTGAGCGTTGATAATTTCGGGCGCGACGCCGAGTGCTCTGATCTTTGATTCATTCGAATACGTAACCGCACCTTCGATAAAGTATGCAGACGAGCCAGGGACATCTGTCAAACGGCTGCCGATCAGCCCGCCGGTGCAGCTTTCGGCGACCGACACAGTTTCACTTCGTTCTTTTAGCCGCAGCCCGACGATCTCCTCCATCGTCTCGCCGTCCATCGCAAAGACGGCTTTTCCCAACGCGGCGGCGAGTTCATTGGCGAGCCTTTCAGCAACAGCCTCAGCCTCGTGAGATGAATCGGCGCTGGCCGCGATATGAATTTCGACATCGCTGCGATTGAATAATATAGATGTTTGAACGCCCGTGTAGGCGGTGTAGATCGGGGCTGCGATTTCGTCAACTGCCGATTCGCCTAAGCCGGAGACACGCAAAATACGCCGTTTTACATAGACCTCGCCGGCAATCGCTTTCAGCTTCGGGAGGACATGATCGGTGAACATCGGCTGATTTTCACGCGGCGGGCCGGGCAGGATAGCGAGTATTTTGCCATCGAGTTCGGCCAACATGCCGACTGCGGAGCCGTTTGGATTTGGCAGAATGTCAGCACCGTCGATAACGTACGCCTGACGTTTGTTGATCTCGGGCATTTCGCGGCCCCAGCTTCGAAAACGCTCGCGCAAATGCTCCTCAATGTCGTCGTGATAAACCAGGTCACGCCCGATCGCACTCG
>JAYVER010000204.1:0-11284 GCA_043748725.1 Chloracidobacterium sp.
ATCACCAAAGTCTCAAACAAATAACCCCCAACTTTTCAAAAAAATCGCGATTCCTTCCAAACCGTGAAAAGATTCCGGTTATTCAAAGGACTCTTTTAGATGTTATAAACTTTAGTTAAAGTCGTAAGCAGTGCGAAATTATGAACACAGAGCATAGTGCAAAAGACGAATCATTCATAGACCCGGTCTGCGGGATGACGGTAAGGCCTCAGACCGCCGCTGGGAGTTATGAATATAAGGGAACTACATATTATTTCTGCGCAACCGGTTGTCTTAATAAATTTCAAAATGACCCGGCATCGTTTCTAAAGCAGAAGGAAGAAAAGAACCTGCCGACCGATGTCGAATATACGTGTCCGATGCACCCGCAGATCTCGAAGATCGGACCGGGAAGCTGTCCAATTTGCGGAATGGCTCTGGAGCCGCGCGTAATCTCGCTTGATGCAGAGGAAGATACTTCAGAACTTCGCAGTATGACTCGACGATTTTGGATCGGCGTCGTTTTAACTCTGCCGCTGCTGATCTTGACGATGGGCGAGATGCTGCCGGGGAATCCGGTGATGCGGTTATTTTCACCCGGTTTCTTTAGCTGGTTTCAGGCACTGCTCGCGACGCCGGTTGTGTTGTGGGGCGGGTTGCCTTTCTTTCAACGTGGATGGGCTTCGGTGATAAATCGCAGCCCGAATATGTTTACGCTTATCGCGATCGGCACCGGAGCGGCCTATGTCTACAGCCTCATCGCTTTATTCTTTCCAGGCATATTTCCAGCCTCTTTTCGCGGTCACATGGGCGAGGTCGCGCTATATTTCGAAGCCGCGGCGGTTATCACGACGCTGGTTCTGCTCGGACAGGTGCTCGAACTTCGTGCCAGAAGCCAGACGTCGAGCGCGATCAAGGCATTGCTCGGCCTTGCACCGAAAACCGCACGATTGGTTGACGCCGACGGAAGCGAAAAGGACATCCCGCTTGAACATGTCACGGCCGGAATGCTTTTGCGGGTCCGTCCAGGTGACAAGATCCCGGTTGACGGGCAGGTGAGCGAAGGGCGGAGTCTCGTTGATGAATCGATGGTGACGGGCGAGCCTGTTCCGGTTGTAAAAGCCGTTGGAGCATCGGTCGTTGGCGGCACTGTCAACGGAACGGGAAGTTTCGTAATGAAAGCGGAACGGGTTGGCAGCGAAACCCTGCTCGCGCAGATCGTGCAAATGGTCGGCGAGGCTCAGCGTTCCCGCGCTCCTATTCAACGGCTGGCGGATTCGGTTTCGGCTTATTTTGTGCCCGCGGTGATCCTCGTGGCATTAATTACGTTCGCGATCTGGGCGATCTTTGGGCCGTCGCCACAATTTGTTTTCGCGCTCGCGAATGCAATTGCCGTGCTGATCATCGCGTGTCCATGTGCGTTGGGCCTCGCGACACCCATGTCAATAATGGTCGGAACCGGACGCGGAGCGACGGCCGGAGTGTTGGTAAAAAATGCCGAGGCTCTGGAGATACTGGAAAAGGTTACGACGCTCGTAGTCGATAAAACCGGCACGCTGACCGAGGGCAAACCCCGTTTAGTTTCGGTTGTTTCCAACATCGAGGAGAAAGAGTTTCTAAGCCTAGCCGCCAGTCTCGAACGGCAGAGTGAACATCCGCTTGCCGAGTCTATCGTCGCCGGTGCGGAAGAGCGAAAGGCGGAATTCAAAAGAGTCGAGGACTTCGAGTCGATAACGGGAAAAGGCGTAAGCGGAAAAGTCGGTGGGCGCATCGTCGCATTGGGCAATCAAAAGATGCTCGAAGAGATCGGCGTTAAAACGGACGCGAAGTTGGCACTACAGGCCGATAGACTTCGAGCGGAAGGGCAAACCGTTATGTTTGTCGCCATCGACAATAAGCACTCCGGAATCCTTGGCGTGACCGATCCGATAAAGGCTTCGACGGCCGAAGCCATAAAGTTGCTCCACGACGAAGGATTGAAGGTAGTAATGGTGACGGGCGACAATAAACTGACCGCCGAATCGGTGGCCCGCCGCTTAGGGATCGACGATGTGATGGCCGAGGTCTTGCCCGAACAGAAACAGGAGATCATCAAACGGCTTCAAAGCGAAGGCAAGATCGTTGCAATGGCCGGTGACGGAGTAAATGACGCTCCGGCTCTCGCACAGGCGCAGGTCGGAATCGCAATGGGCACGGGAACCGACGTCGCGATGGAAAGCGCGGGCGTGACGCTCGTCAAGGGCGATCTTCGCGGCATCGTGCGGGCCATCAGATTGAGCCGGGCAACGATGACTAATATCAGACAAAACCTCTTCTTTGCCTTTGTTTACAATGTTCTTGGCGTGCCTATCGCGGCGGGAATACTCTACCCGTTTTTCGGTATTCTTCTTAGTCCGATCATCGCAAGTACGGCGATGACATTTAGTTCGGTTTCCGTAATTACAAATGCTTTGCGGCTCCGCAATGCTAAACTTTGAAATGCGCGAGGAAGGTTACAAATATGAAGGTTATCAAACAGGTGATTTTTATTTCCGTTATCGCGGTTTTGGCTTTTGCAGCTGGATGCAATACGCAAAAACAGGCCAACGGCAGCAATAACACCGGGAGTAACGCCGAACTTAACTCAAACGGCGGAAATATGCCGATGAATGATCGGGGGATGGGTCCTTCGAGAATGCAGACCTCGCCTAACGCAGCAGACGCGCCGTATGATCTGCAATTTCTTGATACGATGGTTGCCCACCATCGAGCCGCGATCGACATGGCAACTGTAATCGACGGCAGAGCGCAGCACCCGGAGTTGAACACTCTCGCCAAAAATATCCTCGACAGTCAGCAAAAAGAATTCGTCCAAATGAAAAGGTGGCGGCTCGATTGGTTTGGTGGGTATTCGCCGGCCGTGAACATGGCGATGCCGGGAATGAATGACTCGATGAAAGACATGGATATGAAAAAACTCGGTTCGTTGACCGGGAATGATCTTGATCTCGAATTTATCAATGAAATGATCCCGCATCACCAGGGCGCCGTCATGATGGCAAACGAGGCGCTGCAAAAATCAAAAAAAAATGAGATCAAAATGCTTGCAAACGGCATCATAAAGGCACAGAATGCCGAGATCAAGCAGATGCAGGATTGGCAAAAGGTCTGGACCAAATAGATATAGGCGGAAACTTTAGGTAAACGCAAATATGAAAAAAGTACCCAAACTCAGTGTTTTGACGGGATTTCTCGCTATCGCCGCTTTCTTTGTATTTTCCAATTTCGCGCTAGCCCGTCTTTCGTCAGGCGAAAACGCCTCATCGCGGGCTCTGGTCAGTCCCCGATCTTTGTATGTGCAAAACTGTGCCCGATGCCATGGCGGAGACGGAAAATCCCAGACGGATCTGGGCCAAAAGCTGGAAGCGGATGATATTTCGGGCGGTCACATCAGCGCGTCTAAGATCATACGAACGGTCACAAATGGCCGTAAAGAGATGCCGTCATTTCGCAAAAAGCTGTCGGCGGCACAGATCAAATCGATAGCGGGCTATGTTCATTCATTGTAACGAGAGTGTTTAGAAACGAACTTGAATTTACAAATCGACAGCAAAGGGCGTAAAGTGATGATAGTGAATAGACTTCTGCAACAATTTGTCATCGGTATCCTGGCCGCGGTGTCGTTGTTGGTGTCATCCGCCTCGGCTGCTTGCACCTGCTCGCATCTTCAAGGACAGGAGAAATCCGAAATTTCGTTGTGTCATTCTCATTTGGAAGTGTCCGAATCGGCCGACAGTCACGAGTCGCACGCTGAAGAAACCAACTTATGTTCCGCCTCAGACGCAGATTGTGTCTGTGCGGCAACACCCTCGAAGTTGATCGCCAAATCGACGTGGATCAAACTCCAGAAAAACGTCGCGACGGTTTCTTTTGAAACGTCTATACCGGTTGCCGTTGTCGGTCAAATGAATACGGCGAGGGTTTATTTCGTCAAGCCATTCTATCTTTCAGACTCTTTCTACAATCTCGCACCAAAACGCGGGCCACCTAGCCTGTAAAAAATACTCCAATCGCTAATTATAATATTCGGGTTTAATAACCCGGAGCGTATTGCTGTTTGCACGGCGTTTCCGACCAATGTAAGTGTCTGGCAACGTTGGCACATAGACGAAATTTGTAAGACATTAATATTATGACTAAAAAAGTAAGAAAAACGGCGTCGGGATGGCTGCTACTAAGTTTCCTATTGTTGTTTGGTGGTGATTTTCAGGCTTTCGCTCATGGTGGCGAGGATCACGGAGACAGTCAAGCGAAACAAGCGCCAAGCGGAAAAGGCACGATTTCGCGCACATCTCGGATCGGTGAATTGGAAGTTATGATAAAACAGCCGGTTTTAGAACCGGACACCGCAACTTTGGCGACGCTCTTTGTCACGAAATACGCGACCAATGAGCCTGCTGACAAGGTAACCGCCGCGATCGAAATTGAAAGTTCAAACGGAACTTTGACTCAAGTATCCGTCGAAAAAGCTGATGCAGCTGGCAGCTACAATCTTAAAATACCCGCATTGCCGGAAGGATCGTACACGATGCGAGCCAAAATCACTTACGCCGGTGAAACGGACACTGCGACGTTTTCCGGTGTCAAGGTTGAGCATCCGGCGGCAGTAGCGGCATCGATATCCGGTATGTCCTGGCTGCGAACCATCCTGATCTTTTTAACAGGAACATTTGTATTCGCGTTGTTTGCCGGTTTGATGTATTTCGTCTGGAGATCGGCGGACGAAGGTGAAATTCGGAGCGAAACCGTTTCCGCGTAATCGATGACGTTCCGAATGATGGCCAAAAGAAAATTGAAAATCGTGGGTCTCTCTTCGCCGGACTACTCATCCTGTCTTCTTCCGGCTTTGGCGGTAGCTGTGCTTCTCGCGTTCACGGCTACCGTCTTTTCGCAACAGGTAGCAGCCCCAACCCCCCAAAAGTCGGTAAAACTTAGCTCCTCGGAATTTATCACGGCTGACGGTTTGAGCGTCGAACATTTGATCGAACTCGGTACGAGCCGTCGGGCGGATCTACTGGCGGCCAAGCAGCGTCTGGCTATTGCCGAGGGACGCCTAATACAGGCCGGACTTCGACCAAATCCGATATTAGACACGGAGTATGGAAGTGCTCGATTCCTAGGCGGTGAACCAGAAAACGATTTTTCCGCAGGTGTCTCGCAAACATTTGAACTCGGTGGAAAGCGATCAAAACGGGTTGCGGTGGCCCAGCTCGAATTGAGTCAAACTCGTGCTGAAGTCGCTGCACTTGAAAGGGCCGTAGCCATCGAGGTCCGCACAGTATATACAAATGCCCTCGCAGCCGCTCGCCAGCTCGACATATTAGAGAAATTAATCGCGGCTGATGAGGAACTCGTTCGTCTTACCGAAGCACGCTTAAAGGAAGGCGATGTCGCGCCGCTTGACGTTAATCTTGTAAAGGTCGAAAGCGACCGTCTCAAAGTGCAGGCCATCCAAACGCGAAGCGAGCTTGAGACGGCTCTTCTGCAAATCCGGACCCTGATCGGAGGAGACATCAATGCAAGTCTCCGTCTCGCACCTCAACCTGAACGCCCGCCCCGTTTCGACGTGGGCGTAAGCGAACTGACAGCAACGGCGCTACTGATGCGGTCCGATTTGCAGGCGGCCCGGCTCGGTGAAGAATTGGGCTCGGCGAAGATCGGGTTAGCCAGGGCGAATGCCGTTCCGAATATCGCTGGAACGGTCAAATATTCTCGGAGTAACTCTGTCATCGATTTTCCTGCAAGACTCGGCGGGGGGAGTTTCCCAAATTTGGACAACAAGCTTACCTTTGGCGTGACGGTTGATATTCCGGTCTTTAATCGCAATCAGGGTAACATCGCGTCTGCAACCGGGGAGAAAGTCCAGGCTACGAGGACAAGAGAGTTTTTGGAGTCAATCGTCAAACGTGACGTCGCGGTGGCCTATCGAAAATACAAGGCTGCAGCTGAGTCGCTAGTCATTTATTCGACGCAGATCCTGCCGCGGAGCGAGGCAAACTTGCAAAGTGTCCGGGCTGCATACGGCTTGGGTGATTTTTCAGTCTTCGAAGTCGTCAACGAACAGCGTCGATTGACCGAAAATATCACCAATTATAACCAGATCGTCCATGACTATTACAACGCGCTGACCGAACTAGAAACAGCAATCGGGACAATACTTCCGGCGTCGGGGTTTTCTCCGGGAGCCTCGGTTCTTCCGATAAAGAGCAAGTTCCGACGCAGATTGACCGTGGCAGACTTTTAAAATCAATTCAATCATATGAGAAGCCGAAAATTACCCTTTCGGATATAAACCCAAAGGAAGATAAATAAAAGGAAAAAGAGGAGACCAAAAATGAAAATATTCACGTTTTTGACACTTGTAACATTGAGCTTGGCGATCGGTTTGGCGGCAGCCTGTTCGACGGCCACCAACACGGCACCTGCCAATCAAACCAAAACGGCAACAAACGGGACCAATACCGCCGCCGCTAACAACGCGGTAGCTCCGAAGAAAGATGAAGATACACCGGCATCGGTGAAAGCTGCCTTTCCGGACGCGAGTTTTACCAAACAGCATAAAGACATTCCCAAAGAGCAAATCGCTCTAATTGAAAAGGAAACAAACGCGAAAGTTCCCGACACCGATCACCATTCGTACTTGGCTTTTTCGGCAGCAGGCGGGGCTCGAAAACAAATCGGGGCGGCAACCGTTGTGGAAGCAGGTGGCAAAGAGTTTGTCATTATTTATGACAATAAAGAAGGACGACCGTTTGTGAAGGAAGTTCGCGGCGAAGGTGTTCCAGCAGCGTTTCTTGCCCAATTTGCCGGAAAAAATCACGATGACAAGTTTCAGATCGGCGGGGATCTGAAAGCTAACGGTGTAGAGGAAAAACTAGCCAAAGCAATTGCTGAAGCCGTCCGCGTTGATGCAATGACAATGCAAACGCTTTATGGCGCTCCGGACAAACACTAGAAATGAAAAGGCACAAGGTTAAAAAGCTTTCGAAAGTAGATCACCAATTGTGGATTGCGGAATTAATCGCCGCAATTCCGCATCTCCGCGTCATATCGGTTTTTCTGCTGGCGGCCCTTTGTTTGCCGCTTGTGGCCTTTGCGCACGGCGGCGTAGATGATGAACCAAAACCGGCTACTGCTCCTACAGGAGCTAAACCAGTTGTAACTACAGTCACTGCGGAGCGAAACGTTCAAAACGACGGCGGTAATTTCAATCTCGTATTGAAACGCTCGCCGGGCGACCCGCGCGGAGGCGAAACGGAGCAGTTTGTCGTCCGCATCGGCGAAAAGGTCGAGGGCGGCTTTGGCGGTGGCGGTCCGGTGCCGGTCGAAAAAGCTAAAGTCACGGCAAAGATAACTAAGGCAGACGGAACGGTTGTGGCTGAAAACCTTGTGGTCGGAACCGAGGCAAACGGAAACTATCGAACATCGTACAGTTTTGGCTCCGCCGGGGATTACAAGATCGTCTTTATTGCCACGACTGAAGACAATCGAAATTTTACGACCGATTTTCCTGTCACCGTTGTTGCGGGTCCGATCCGCGCTTCGTTCTGGGTGGGCTTGTTGGTTTTAGGTATATTGACTCTTGGAGCGATTGGTCTCATCTTTTATTCTGCTCGAAGGCGATCCGAAGGCAAAGTAAATTATAAAAGAGTAGTACCGCTTGCCGCTGTCACACTATTGATATTTGCGATCGGTATAATAGCGCTGATATTTCTCCTGCCACCGCGTGAAACGCGGGGCTCGGCTGATATACCACCCATTGGCGCGAACGAATCTGTTACAAATGCGGTATCCACCGCCAGCATTTTAACCGTCCCGAAGGAATCGCAGTTGCTATTCGGCATTAAGACCGAGCCCGTAACATTGCGAAGTATTACAAGCGGGCTAAAAACGTCGGGCGTGGTCAGAGCACGGCCGGACGCTCATGCTGTTGTAGTCCCTCCGGTTGCCGGAAAAATCATTTTGCGCGATGGCTTGACCCTTGGCTCTGCGGTCGGTCGGGGCGAACAAATCGGGTATGTCGAGCAAGTGTTGGACGTTTCCGGACAGGTCGGACTCGAAACGCAGCGCCTCGAAGTTGCCGCAAAGCAACGCGAGGTTGAGTCAAAGAGGTTGGATCTGCGAAACGCCGTTTTGCAGCTTCAGGCACAGCAGGCCGAACAACGATCAAAGGCACAACAGGCCAGGACACAGCTTGCCCAAGCGGAGAGAGAATTTCGGCGAGCTCAAAACCTGGTCGAAGTTGGAGCAGCTCCTAAAAAGCGCGTCGAGGAAGCACAAACGGCTGTCAAGGTCGCTGAGCAGGAAGTGGTTGCAGCCGACAAGCAAATCAGTCTGATCGACAATCAAATAAAACAAACGCAGGCCGGCCAGGCAATATTTGTATCGCCGCAAGTCAATCAGCCCACGAAAATTTTTCCGTTGACAGCTCCGACGACGGGAATCGTCAATGAGATCAAAGCGACGAGCGGTCAGCAGGTTGAAGCGGGAACACAACTGCTGTCAATCGTTAATCTCGCGACTGTACTAATTGAAGCACAGGTTTTTGAACGTGATTTGCCAACGGTTCGCGAATCAACACGAGCAAGTTTTACGACTGCGGCGTTAGCGGGTGAGGTCTATTCGATCGGGACATCAGATGGGGACGGGCGTCTTTTGTCGATCGGCCAAACCGTTAATGAACAGACACGCACGATTCCGGTCGTTTACGAAATGAAAAATCCGCGCGGCCGGTTGAAAGAAGGGATGTTCGTTGATGTGACCATCGACACGAGCGGCGATCGGAAGGTTCTGGCCGTAAGAAAACAATCCGTGGTCAATGAGCAAGGTCAGACATTTGTCTTTGTACTAACGGGCGGCGAGGCATTTGAGAAACGAGCCATTGTTGTGGGTGCGGAAGGCTCGGATTTTTACGAAGTGAAATCAGGTTTGAAAGAAGGTGAACGTGTAGTTGTGGAAGGTATCTACCAACTCCGAAACACCGTACCCGCCGCTTAGAAAAAGTAGTGGTGAACATTTTGGTCCGGTAGAAACTTACATTACATGGAGGATAGAACAATGAAGATAGGGATATATTTTGGTCTGGTTATAACATTTGCACTCGTGGTCATGGGTGCGGGTTGTCAGACGTCATCAAACGTCAACACGAATTCGTCGATGAATCAAAATATGATGAATCGTAACTCGATGGCGATGAACGGCAATTCAATGCCGATGAACCCGAACATGCTGATGAATGATTCGGTAATGAAAAGTGATCCAAATGCGGCAAGTGCTTCGTACGATTTGCAGTTTATTGACACGATGACGGCTCATCATCAATCGGCGATTGACATGGCAAAAATGGTTGACGGCAGGACCCAAAACGCTGAGTTAAAGAAATTCGCCGCACAGATAATCGCCGATCAGGGAAAAGAGATAGCGCAAATGAAGGAATGGCGTGAAAAATGGTATGCCGGAAAACCTGCCGCCAAGAACATGGAAATGTCCGGAATGATGGGCTCGATGAAAATGATGATGGATGGCGGCATGAAAAAGATGGAAATGGCGAGCGGCAAGGACTTTGACCTAATGTTTCTCGAAATGATGACCCCGCACCATGGCGGTGCGATAACGATGGCAAAAGAAGCTTTAACAAAGGCCGAACATCCGGAGATCAAAACGCTGTCCAATCAAATTATCAAAGCACAGGAGGCCGAAATCAAGATGATGGCGGACTGGAAATCGAAGTGGAGTAAGTAAGAGGAAGAACTGATATAAAGGCGCTCGATTAAATTGGGCAGTCATCCGAAGCGTCAATCCATGTTAAGCATAATAATTAAATGGTCTCTGCAAAATCGTCTCATTGTCGTGGCAATGTCGGCCCTCTTGCTCGTGTGGGGAACATACACTGCCGTCAATTTGCCGGTTGATGTTCTACCTGATCTCAATAAACCAACCATCACCATCCTCACGGAAGCGAACGGACTGGCGCCGGAAGAGGTCGAAACGCTCGTTTCATTTCCGATAGAAACGGCGATGAACGGCGTTCCCGGCGTATCGCGCGTGCGGTCGCAGAGCGGTATCGGGCTGTCGGTGATCTACGTTGAATTCAATTGGGGAACAGACGTTTACCGCAATCGCCAGCTCGTTACCGAAAAACTTCAACAGGCAGGTGAAAGTCTCCCAAAGGGCGTTTCGCCGACGCTCGCCCCGATCTCATCGATCATGGGCGAGATCTTGCTCGTTTCGGTCAAATCTAAATCCGGCAAAACCGATCCGCTGGACGTCCGAACATTGGCCGATTGGACTATACGGCCCCGACTTCTGACAATCGGAGGCGTCGCTCAGGTAATTAACATCGGCGGCGGCGTAAAGCAGTATCAGGTTCTGGTCACGCCAGAAAAGTTAAAACAGTTCGGCGTTACAGTTGACCAAGTCGCCGCCGCGCTCGAAAAATCCAACTCCAATTCGACGGGCGGTTTCGTTGACGCGCAAAGTCAGGAATATCTCGTCAGAAACTTGGGACGCTTTTACTCGGTCGATGAGCTGAAAAATACGGTGATCGCCTACCGCAACAACTCGGCGATCAAGGTAGGCGACGTCGCTAATGTTGAATTCGGGGCGCGGATAAAACGCGGCGATGCGGGTTCTAACGGAACGCCGGCCGTTATCATGTCGATTCAAAAGCAGCCCGGCACATCAACGCTTGATCTTACGCAAAAGGTTGACGAGGCGCTCAAAGAACTGCAAGCCTCTTTGGGGGACGACATAGAGATCAACGCCCACCTTTTCCGGCAGGCAAATTTTATCGAAAGCTCGATCGGCAATGTCGAAGAGGCCCTGCGCGATGGTGGAATCCTCGTCGTTATCGTTTTATTTTTGTTTCTTCTTAATTTCCGCACCACGTTCATCACCCTGACCGCAATTCCACTTTCTTTTGTTGTCACGTTTCTGATTTTTAAGGCATTCGATGTTTCCATTAACACTATGACCTTAGGCGGCCTGGCGGTCGCCATCGGCGAACTAGTGGACGATGCGATCATTGGGGTTGAGAATGTTTATAGACGTTTACGCGAAAATCGCGCGCTGCCGGATCCGAAGCCGTCATTTGAAGTTATTTATCACGCTTCGCTTGAAGTTCGTTCCTCGATAGTCTATGCGACCGTAATTGTAGGACTCGTCTTTATCCCATTGTTTGGCCTCAGTGGCGTCGAAGGACGTCTGCTTGCACCGCTTGGCCTGGCTTATATTACTTCACTACTCGCCTCGCTCGTTGTCAGTTTGA
>JAYVER010000205.1:0-4400 GCA_043748725.1 Chloracidobacterium sp.
ATTAGCACCTTACCCGAAACGCAACAACTTACCGTTGCGGCAGGAAACTCTCAGGCACATCAAATTCGTATATTTGCATCGGACCATCGCGGTTGCCGCAAAAAATCAGATGCTTGCCGTCGGGCGACCAGCGCGGTTCTGAACTTGATGCGCCATTACGAGTGAGCCGCGTCTGCCGGCTGCCGTCGGCGTTCATAATGTAGATTTCGCTATGACCGCTGCGATCACTGCCGAACGCGATGCTATTGCCGTCGGGCGACCATGCGGGAGATCGGTCATTGAAACTATTTTTGCTAAGGTTTGCCTGATTGCCGCCGTCGGCATTCATCAGATAAATTTGAAAATTGCCATCCGGGCTTGCAGCAAAGGCGATCCGCGAACCGTCCGTTGACCATGCGGGATCAGCATTAAAATGCGGGTTATACGTCAGGCGGACTAATCCACGACCGTCTGAGTTCATCGCGTAGATTTCTCCATCGGAGCGGTTCATGAACGCGAGTTTCGCACCGTCCGGCGACCATGCGACACCCTCTGTGTCCTCGATATGATGTGTTAGATCCTTTTGCTCGCCGCCCTCCGCATTCATAATAAAAACATCCCGGTTTCTGCAAAAAGCAATTTGCTTACCGTCAGGCGACCACGCCGGATTACGGTCGAGCGCCGTTCCGTCGGTTAATTGTGCGAGATAGTTTCCGTCCGCGTCCATAATTTGAATCGAGGAATAGGCGCCGCGACTACTGACGGATACGATTTTATTTCCGTCGGGCGACCATGACGGTTGCTCGTTGGGCAGCAAGCCTTCGCTGAGTTTCCTCACCCGGACGGTTTCCGCGCTCATCACATATATTTCGTCGTTGCCGTCCCGATTACTGGCGAAAACGATCTTGGTATCGTCGGGCGACCACGACGCATCGCGGTTATTTGTCGGATTATTGGTGAGATTGACCAAATTGCTGCCGTCGGCATTCATTAGCCAAACTTCCGTTCGGTCGTCGCGGTCTTTCTCGCTGTAAGTCCAAAAGGATATTTGCTCGCCATCGTGCGACCAGGTTGGATGATAGCTTGATAAACTGCCGGACGTAAGTTTGACCGGATCACTTCCGTCGGTGTTCATCACGTAAATTTGACCGATGGCGTCTCGAGTGCTGGAGAAAGCAATCTTAGCTCCATCGGGCGACCATGCCGGATCGCTGTCCATTTCCGGGTTGTATGTCAGCCTTGTGAGATTGCTGCCATCAATATCAACCGTAAAAATTTCATAATTTTCCCCGCCGACCGATGTGCTGGTAAAAACCAAATGCTTGCCGTCGGGCGACCAAGTAACGCGCTTGCCTTGAATATCTGTAATGCGCCGGACGTTGCCGCCATCCGCGTCCATCACGTAAATCTTATTGATCCCGCGCTGACGTTTACTGCGAAACGCGATCTTTTTTCCGTCGGGCGACCATTCTGGAAACTCGTCAAAGGCCGAATTTTGGGTGAGATTCTGCAAGTCGCCGCCATCGGGATTCATCGTATAAATCTCGGTGTTGCCGTCGCGATAGCTCGTAAAAGCGATCTTCTTTCCGTCCGGCGACCACACCGGCAAATAATCATCCGCCGGATTGTTTGTCAGTCTTATAGGAACATTGTCGACACTTTGGGCGACGGTGCGATGAGGCGTGTGAAACAAAAGCAGAGCTACAGCGATGCACAAACCGACGATAACTATTAGAGCAACCAGTATGCGAGCGGCACCGTAATTTTGATTTTTTGTCTTCGGTCTTGGATTTTCGTTTCCAAATTTGTCATTGGGAATTTGAAATGCCTTTATCCCATCCGCTGCTCTCACCACCCCGGCCTTCGGCCACCCCTCCTTAGGCAGTAGGGGAGTTGGCGGTTCTGACGAGTCGGCAATAAAACGATAGCCGCGTTTCGGCACAGTTTCGATGTAGCGTGGATTGTGTGCATCATCATCGAGCACATGGCGGATCTCCTTGATGATTTTCGTCAAAGCGTTGTCGCTGACAAAGGTTTCCTTCCAAACGTGGTCAAAAATTTCCTGCTTCTCGACGACGCGTCCCGCGTTTCTTACAAGAAAAAGCAAAACATCGAACGCTCGCGGCGTGAAGGTGAGGTTTTGTCCGTCTTTTTGGACGCGAAAATCCTCGCATTCAACCGTTACGTCGTCAAAGCGATAAAAGGTTTGGTCAGTATGCACAAGAAAACCGAAAATTCTGAAAAGTCACAATAACGTCACCGAAACGTCATTACAAGAAAAACCGCCATCGTTATAGTTTAACCTAATTCGAGGCAATAAAGCCGAAAGATTAGACCGGTGCCGCTATAACATCCGGCTCCGTGAGCAGTTCCATCAAGAACCGCATTTCCCGAAATGCTATCTGGCTTGCAGTGCCAGAGAACCATTTCAAGGCATAAAGAGAAAAAATGAAAAAGACTATTTTACAAACAATCAAACAACAGACAAACCTACCGCGTCGCGGGCAGCGTGTGCTTGCTTTGTCAACAATGGCTATATTATTCACGGGCATCATCGCCTTTGCGAGTATACCCGGCGGAGACGGCGTTATTAACAGCTGCTACAAAAAAAGCGGAGACCTGCGGGTCATTGATTCAGCCGAACAATGCAAATCCAATGAAACGGCACTTAACTTTAACCAAACCGGACCGCAAGGTCCACAGGGTCCCGCCGGCCCCATCGGTCCGCAAGGCCTACAAGGAGCGAGAGGTGCAACGGGAGCTACCGGCGATACAGGCGCGACCGGCCCGGCCGGGACTAATGGAACAAGCGATGCTTATATTGCCCGTTCCAATGGCGACGACATTATTCACTTGGGTGCCGATGTGGTGTCGGTAGCTGTTCCGGCAGGCACCTACGTGATTAACGCTAAGACATCGCTCGCTAACGATGACGGGGATTATCAGACAGCAATTTGCACTCTAAGCACAGGCGATAGATCTGACGTCAGAATTAATGGAATGGATGCCGGCGGTTCAGCGAGTACGACAATAGCCCTCCAGGATGCTGCAACATTCAACGCTGCCACAACGATTACAGTTCATTGTAGTGGATTTAATAGGATCTTCGCCTTTCGCAGCGTCATAACAGCGATCAAGGTTAACACCATCCACTGAGTTGTGTTTTAGCCACACTGAACGGCTTATTAAACACAAGTTCTGGCGGACGGCCACGCCGTTCGCCACAACGGCGTAGTATCAACAAAACCAATTTCAGCATCATAGGAGATAAAAATGAAAAAGACTATTTTACTTACAACAGGCTTATTGCTGCTTTTCGCAGCCGCAACTTACACATTCGCGCAGTCGTCTAACCGCGATTACCCGACACAACTGAATTCGTCTGAGATTACGGGAAATATGAACGATCACGGCAAGGAAAGCTTTTATTCGTTTACTGCCGGGCCGGGCGAACTAACCATAACGTTGGACGTTAATGCTAATCGGGATGAGCAAGGTGTGCTCAACTTTGACCTTCTCGCCCGAAATGGCGCGACCTCGCTTGCGTGCTGCTATTTTGCGCAGGGCGACGGCGGCGGCACCGGACGCGAGGTGGCAACCGTCAAGCTTACAAAACGCCAGACCGTTATTTTGCACACGACAAACGGGCCGATCGGCGGCGGAACATTCCGCATTCGCCTGAGCGGAGCGACAACGTTTGGCGGTTCGACCGGCGGCGGTGATTACAGCAACGACGACGGTAATGGCCGGGAACGCGGCGAAGGCGGTGAGCAGATAAATGTCCCAGCACGCGGGATTCTGCATATACGGATGAAAAACGGCACAACCAAGGACATTGACCTCAGTCTTATTCGCAGCGTCACGATTCGTCAGTAGCGATTAACTTTTTGCTATTATCTTAGCGTGAGCTTTTTTTACTGCGCTGGCGGCGATGCGCCATTGCAAACTGCGAAATGAATCTCGTGCTGGCAGCCATTTTTATAGGGATAAATAATGAAAAACTCATCAAAGCGTTTTAGTACGGACGGGCGGGGTACCCGGCGGGCCAGTCCCTCGGCAAGCGACAATCTCATTTTAGTAATTCTCTGCGGCATATTTTTGGTCGCGGGATGCAGTAGTATCGGAAAGTCTTTGTCGGGTGGCAGTAATTCCGGTGCGAATGCAAATCGACCAGCCGCAAGTTCGACACCCGATTTGTCCGAGGAAACAACCGGCGTGCCGGAATGCGATGAGGTTATGAATATGCTTTCGGCGGAGGCCAATGATCCAGATGACGGGTATATCGCGAAAGCAATTAAAGCAGTTTTCCTTAATAAGATACGTGAAAACGTAAAGAAAAGTATTGAGGAAAACAAAACCGATAAAGTTGCATTGGCAAAAAATTGCAAGGATTTCAAAGCGCAGCTTGAAAAATATAAAGC
>JAYVER010000206.1:0-4393 GCA_043748725.1 Chloracidobacterium sp.
TCTTGTCAGAACCGCCTGCGTGAGCAGGCGGGTTCTTCTTCGGAGTTAACTTTATGAAAGCAACATGGAACGGCACTGTTTTGGCCGAAAGCAATGACACGATCGTCGTCGAAGGGAACCATTATTTCCCTAGTGACTCTATAAACAAAGAATATCTTTCGCCATCCGAAACACACACAGTTTGCGGATGGAAAGGGACAGCCAGTTATTACGATGTCGCCGTAAATGGCGACATAAATAAAGATGCGGCATGGTATTACCCCGACGCGAAACCCGACGCCATGAATATCGAAGGTTACGTCGCATTTTGGAAAGGCGTGCAGATTACCGAATAAGCGCTTCAGGCGCTTCAGGTGCTTCAGCGCTTCAGAAGCGCCTGAAGCAGAAAGGATGACTTTTTCACTCGAAACATTGGAATATGCCAAGCTACTTGAGCTTGTCAGCCTCCATGCCCAGACACCGATGGGCGTTGATCGTTTTGCGCTTTTAAGGCCGCTCGCGAACCGTCGCGAACTCGGCGAAGCCCTCTTGGCCATCACCGAAACCATTACGCTCAACGAAGAAAAACAGGTAACGTGGTCGTTCAGCGGCCTCGAAGACCCGTCCGACACCGTCGCCATCCTCAAGATTAAAAACGCCTCGCTAGAGCCAAATCTGATGCTCGAGATCGCACGCGTCTGCAATCAGGCTCTGTTTGCGCGCTCTGCGATCCAGCCTGAAAAGGATACGGCACCGACGCTCTGGCAGATCGTCGAAAACATTCCGCCTATCCTGCTCGCGGTTATCAATCAGATCAACAAAAAGCTACTGCCGGGCGGCGAGATCGACGATTCGGCCTCGCCGGAACTGGCAAAACTCCGCCGCGAGATCAGCAGCCAACGTGGGCGACTGACAAAATCGCTCGAATCGGCAATGCGTGCCGCCGGAACCGCTATCCAGGACGAGATCGTGACGGTCAGAAATGACCGTTTTGTGATTCCCGTTAAGACCGATTTTCGTGGGCGTGTCGCGGGCGTCGCTCACGGGTTTTCTTCGAGTGGTTCGACGGTTTTTGTCGAACCGCTCGGAGCCATCGAGGCCAATAACGAGCTGCAAAACCTCAAAGGCAAAGAGGAACGCGAAGTCGCAAGGATATTATTCGTGTTGACCGAAGAGCTTCGCGAACAGTTACCGGCTGTCGAGATGTCCGTTAATGCCTTAGCCGAACTCGATTTTATAAAAGCAAAGGTCGAATTTGCCCGAAAATTCAACGCGATCGTGCCGGAGATCACCGACGACGACACGCTCGAGCTCATCAACGCCCGTCATCCATTACTCGAAGAAAACCTGAGAAAAACTGAACCGCAGAGACGCGGATCCGCCAAGTCAGAACCGGGAGCGGTAGCGACTGGGTCATCTTCGATTCCGCAATCCGCAATCCGCAATCCGCAATCAGAGATCGTTTCCTCGTCATTCAGCCTCACCCCGGACCGATCCGTTATGATCATCTCCGGTGCCAACGCGGGCGGAAAGACGGTCGTTCTCAAAACCGCCGGCCTGCTCTCGCTGATGGCGATCTCCGGCATCCCCGTACCCGCGTCTAATGCCCGAATTCCCTTCTACCGCTCGGTCCTAGCTGACATCGGCGATCACCAATCGCTCTCGGCTAATCTCTCGACATTCTCGTCGCATATGTCGAATATCGCCTCGATGATCAACGAATGCATACCGCCGTCGCTCGTCCTCCTCGACGAAGCCGGCACGGGCACCGATCCCGAGGAAGGCTCGGCACTGGGCGTCGCGATCGTCGATCATTTTCGCCGCAAAGGTGCCCAGCTCATCGCTTCGACCCACTATCGCGGGCTGAAAATGTACGCGGCCAACGACGAGAGCGTCGTAAACGCCTCGGTCGAATTCGACGAAAAAACACTCCAGCCAACATACAAATTGCTCCTCGGCCTCGCCGGTGCTTCGTCCGGCATCGAGATCGCACATAGGTTCGGCATCGAGCAATCCGTTATCGACGTTGCGCGCGAAAATCTTGATATTTCAGCTCAGGAAGCCGAAAATTACCTCAAGAAACTGCAAACCGAGACCAAACAAGCGGAAGATCTGCGGATCGCACTTGAAGAGGAACGCGAAGCCGTCGCGATGAAATACGCCGGGCTTGAGGTCGAGGCTGTGAAAAAAGAAAAATCCCGGCAGAAAGAATTTGAGGGTGAGCTTGCCAACGCGATCGATGAATTTGACCGCCAGTCAAAAGCCTTCATGCAGACGCTCGAAGACAAGGCCCTAAAGAACAAACTTGACAAAGAACGCCTCTCCCGCAAGGCCGAACTGAACCGCGTCGTAGCATCCAAAGTCGGTAAAAGTAGTCTATTGTCAGTAGCTAGTAGTCAGCGGAAAGAATCCGCAATCCGCAATCCACAATCTGCAATTATCAAGGTCGGCTCCCGCGTCGTCACATCTTTCGGCAACATCGGAACCGTCGAGCGGATCGACAAAGACATTGCCCAGATTCTCGTCGGCGGCATGCACCTTCGCGAAAAGATCGCTGATCTCCGGCTCGCCGATGTATACGAGTCCAATGTCCAAGTCCCAAAGTCCAAGGGCTTTACGGCACAATCGGCTTTGGACCTTGGACGTGAGACTTTGGACTCGAGTGCCGAGCTAAACCTCATCGGCAAAACGACGGCCGACGCCGAATACGAGATCGACCGGTTTCTCGACGAAGCCTACATGGCCTCGCTGCCACGCGTCCGAATAATCCACGGCTTCGGCACCGGGGCACTCAAGAATTACGTTCACCATTTCTTAAAGGGCCACCCGCACGTTTCGAAGTTCGGCTTCGCCCCGTCAAACCAGGGTGGAAATGGTGCTACAATAGCAGAATTGAAGGGGTAAAATAAATGCACACAGAGATTGTAAAGCAAATATTCAAATTACCGATAGCAGAACGAGTCGAGATCATAGAGGAAGTGTCTCGAAGCGTTAGTCGCGATCTGCGAAAAAATGGCGAACAAAACGGTGACAGATCGGAGTTGTTACAAAAACGACGTGAAGCTATTAATCGGCTGCGCGGCGTCGCTGCGGTTGCGGGTAAACCTACGCCCACCGACGAAGAGGCAAAAGAAGATTACTACAATTATCTCGCTGAGAAATATAAATGATGCGTGTACTCATCGATAGTGATGTGTATCTTGATTACGTTCTTCAAAGATCCCCATTTCAAGTCGAGGCAAACGAAAGGAAAAAGGCATAGACGGCGCTTATCTTGCTATCAGCGATCTCCTGTTAACGTCTCAAATATGCATGGTTGACGCCTCAACTCTTTCAACTGCGCAAAGGCTGGGATTCTCGGATTATGAGGACGCGATTCAATGTGCTTCTGCAATTGCTGAAAGTCTTGACGCAATTGTCACTCGAAATATAAAACATTATAAAAAGTCCCCAATTCAGATTTATTCGCCGACGGAGTTTCTCGAAGTTTTACAGAATGAATCTGCCGGTTAGTATTCACTGCTCCGTAAAAGAAGTGCCTTAGCTAGAACTAAGAAAGCCGCTGTCCGACCAAGGTGGAAAAGCCGCTACAATTGCGGAGTTGAAGCAATAGATCATTGACATCAGATCAATTCAGGCAGAAAATTTAGTTATGAACGGTGTATTAGAATTATCACTGCCCGACGGAATCAATATAAGTGATGCCAAACTCAAAATGGTGATCGCGGCAAAGCTTTTTGAAATGGGTGAGCTTTCGTCCGGGCAAGCGGCGGAAATGGCAGGGATAACAAAACGCGAATTTATCGAATCGGTTGGCACTTATGGCGTTTCTATCTTTCAATATGATGTAGAAGAGTTAGAACGCGATCTAGCCAGGTTATGAGCCGTTCAGTCGTTATCGCTGATTCAAGTTGCTTGATCGCTCTCGACAATATCGGCGAGTTAGAGTTGCTCCCAAAGCTTTTCACCAAAATTTTTATCACGCTCGAAGTATCTACCGAATACGGAAAACCGCTCCCGAAGTGGATCGAAATACGAACCGGTTCGCGTGCCAACAATCAAATTGAAAAACTCAAAATTTTAGATGCAGGCGAAGCAAGTTCGATTGCACTCGCCCTTGACTCGACCGACTCTCTGCTGATTATCGATGAGAAAAAAGGTCGCCGGATCGCGGAAGAAATGGGTATTGAGATCATTGGCACTGTCGGAATTATCTTAGAAGCAAATGCCGCCGGCCTGATCGAACTTTCAGGAACAATTGTGGAACGCCTTGAGTCAGCGAATTTTAGGATATCAAAGGCTCTTCGATCAAAACTAATAAATCCAGATCGTAGAGTTTAATAGCGGTGACCTGCTCCCCTAAAATTACACCAGTAGGAAGGCAAGAATCAAATAAGATGAGAAAAGGAGATTC
>JAYVER010000207.1:0-11235 GCA_043748725.1 Chloracidobacterium sp.
CCTTCGATCTGCTCGAAATCCTAGTCGCCAGTCGCGGCGACGTTTTGAGCCGAGAGCAGCTTATCGAAAGTATTTGGCCGGATCAGTTTGTCGAGGAAAGCAATCTGACCGTACAAATTTCGACGCTGAGGAAATTGCTCGGCGAGACATTAGGTGAAAATAAATTCATCGTAACTGTACCCGGAAAAGGTTATAAATTCGTTGGCGAAATAGAGGACGAGACAGACGAGATCACGATCGAAAATCACCGATTCGCTCGAATTATCGTCTCGGACGAAATTAATGAAAACGGCTTCCGGACCTTAAAACCCTCAACGACGAATCGGAAATCTACTTTCTTTCTGATCGCAGCGTGTGTTGTTTTGGTTTTGTTGGGTGGTGGTTATTTTCTATGGCGCGCCTATTCCGCCAAGGATCCCGCCACACAGATCGCTTCAATTACGCGTCTGACGGAAAGCGGCAAAGTTGGCGTTGCCGCGCTCTCGCCCGACGGCAAATTATTCGCGTATTCAGTTGAAGATGGCGACGCCAACAGCTTGTGGCTCGGACACACGGACGGCGGCGAGCCGATTGAGATCCGGCCGGCTGCTAATCGAATTTACCCGTGTCTAAAATTCGCGCCGGACGGCAGTAGTCTTTATTACGTTTCGAGCGAAAACTATCAGGGCGGCGGCGTATTGTATCGAATACCAGTCTTTGGCGGGGCGCCCGAAAAGATCCGCGATGGCATCCGCCGGACGATCACGCTCGCGCCGGACGGAAAACGATTTGCCTTTGTGCGTTACGACGAGAATCAATCGGTATTAGTCGTGTTCGACATACAGAGCGGGAAGGAGCAGGTTATCGCCGTGCCGCCAACTAAATTTGGCTTCGCCTCGAGCACACCAACCTGGTCGCCCGACGGCGCGACAATCGCCGTCGGAGCGCCAATCAATGACGAAGGTTCGAGCTTTGAGATTTATACCGTGAATGTCGTTAACGGCGGGATTGAGCGGTTGACGACACAAACTTGGAGCGGAGTTCTCGGCTTGGCTTGGCAAACCGACGGAAGCGGTTTGATTGCCACCGCCGCCGAAAAAACTTCTTCCCTTTCGCAACTGTGGCAAGTTTCGTATCCTGACGGCAAAGCGCATCGTCTTCTCGCCGATTTGAATTCCTACGGCCGATCACTCAGCTTAAATTCGGACGGCAGCAATTTGCTGGCGGTGCAGGCTCAACAGCAATCGAATGTTTGGATCGCTCCCGCAGACGATTTTGATGCGGCAAAGCAGATCACTTTCGGTTCGTTCGGGCAGGACAATGGCTGGCATGGTCTTGGGTGGATGCCGGACGGCAAGATCACCTACACGAAATTATCCGAGAGAGGCATATCGATCTGGACGATGAACGCCGACGGAAGCAATCAAAAGCAGTTGATTCCCAATGGCGGCGATAACCATCATCCGGCTGTGACCAGCGACGGGCGTTTTGTAGTTTTCCAATCAAATCGGGTCGGTACGTCCGCCATCTGGCGGGCTGACATTGATGGCGGCAATCTGGTTCAATTGACACATGACGAGCCTGCCGAGCAGCCGGCCCTCTCACCGGATGGAAAATGGATTGTTTATAATTCCGGCCGATCGGAGCTAGGCACACTGCGTCGGATACCAATCGAAGGCGGCGAATCGGTTCCGCTCTGCGAAAAAGCGTTTAGCTGGGTTGGCATCTCGCCCGACTCAAAATTTTTTGCCGCCGCTTACGAGGAAAGCGGCAAATCGAAAATTGCCATAGCCGCATTTGATAATGGTGAGCTATTGCAGACATTCGACGTGCCGCGTCTTGCCAATTTCCGGTTTGGCATTCATTGGACGCCGGACGGCAAAGCGGTGACCTACCGCGACTGGGCAAACGGAATTTGGAA
Organism: Chloracidobacterium sp.; assembly: GCA_043748725.1. Lineage (GTDB taxonomy): Bacteria > Acidobacteriota > Blastocatellia > Pyrinomonadales > Pyrinomonadaceae > OLB17. The sequence continues at coordinate 1,901 of JAYVER010000207.1, forward strand.
ACAAGAATTAAGTGGCGGAGCACCGGCGAGATTGCGTGGGTTGCCACCGGAAAAACTCTACTGCTACGGCTGGTCAACCGACGGCAAACAGTTTGCCTTTGTGCGCGGTGCTGAGATTCGCGATGTCGTTCTGCTCAGCAATCTGAAATGATATACGGTTTATAATAGAATTCGACAATGGTCTGTAGGAGAAACAGTACAGAATTTCAGCAATATGAATTTCAAACAATTCTATCTCGGATGTCTGTCGCACGCGTCATATTATATTGGCTCGGGCGGTGAGGCGGCGATCATCGATCCGCAACGGGACGTGCAGCAATATCTGGACGAGGCCTCGGCAAATGGGCAGCGGATCAAGTATGTGATCGAGACACATTCGCACGCCGATTTTGTCAGCGGCCATGTCGAGCTTGCGGCAAAAACCGGTGCCGAGATCATATACGGACAGCGGGCAAGTACGCAGTTTCCGACGCATAAGGTAACTGACGGCGATGAGCTTCACGTTGGCAAGATCAGGCTGCGGTTTCTCGAAACACCCGGCCACACGCCTGAGGGAATCACAATTATTGCCGAAGATACGGCTGATACAGCGGCACCGCTAAAGATGTTTACCGGCGACACGCTCTTTATCGGCGATGTCGGGCGACCCGATCTGATCGGTTCAAAAGGATTTACCGCTCACCAGATGGGCGAGATGCTTTATGATTCGCTCCGCGACAAGATAATGCGATTTCCGGACGAGACCGAGGTTTATCCGGCACACGGTGCGGGTTCGCTCTGCGGCAAATCGCTGTCGAAGGAAACGTGGTCAACACTGGGAAACCAGCGCAGATTTAATTACGCGCTCCAGCCGATGTCAAAGGAAGAATTTGTAAAGATTGTCGCGGCTGACCAGCCCGAAGTCCCGGCCTATTTTCCCAAAAGTGCTGCAAAAAACCTCGAAGGCACCGCGCCGCTGACCGACCTTGCGAAATCGCGTGAGTTGTCATCAGAAGAGATCAGCAAATTCGATGGCGTCGTGATCGACGTCCGTCAGAACATCGAATACGGGACCGGACATATTCCTAACTCAATTAACATTGGGCTCGACGGCCAATTTGCATCGTGGGCGGGCACCTTGATCCAGATCGGCGCGTCTATCGCTATCGTCGCCGCAACCGCAGATCAAGTTGACGAGGCCGCCCTGCGGCTCGCCCGTGTCGGCCACGAGACGGTAAACGGATTTATCCTGATCGGTCATTATAAAGGCGACGAAAAAGCCGTCGAGCAGGTTCCGGTCGAAAACTTAAACGAACTCGTCCAAACCGGGAAATATCTCCAGTTCGTCGATGTCCGCCGTGCGGCCGAGCATAACAGCGGCCACGCTGTGCGAACAGTCAACATCCCGCTTGACAAGCTTGCCGTCGATTTCGAAAAGCTCGATCCTCACGTACCAACTTACGTCATCTGCCTGAGCGGCTACCGCTCAAGCATCGGCACCAGCATCCTTGAGAATGCAGGATTCGGGAAAATATATAATGTCACCGGCGGCACGGGAGCGTGGGTCGAGGCGGGGCTTGAAACAGAGGTTTCGGTGGCCGTTTGTTCAAATCAGGAATAAATCTAAACAACGTAGACATATTTACTTTGCAGGGTGTCGAAAAAAGGAAGAAAATGAACGAATTTTTTTGGATTATTGGAATTCTGGCGGGTTATCTGCTTTTGCAAATTGTGATTTTGCCAAAACTCGGTGTCAATACCTGACTTCGCGGTTCTTGTCGCGTCGAGTTCGACGGGAAAAATAATAGCAAAAGTGCAGATGTTGCAAATGATTTTAATGCTGTTGATAAGAATTAAATGAACCGGGACCCGTCAATCGCGGCAACGCCGAACAAACTGAAAAATAGTTGGCGAAGACAATTTTTGGAATGGCTGGGAATGTTCGTGGTCGGGGCTGTCGCCCTTTTCTTTTTCGCACCGCCTTCGTGGTGGCAGTTCGGCGTGACGCCTACGGAACAAAGAAAATTTGTCGGCGAATTCACATTACCTAGACTTGAAGGTGGCCAGAACTGGAATTTTGCCGATCAGCGCGGAAAGATCGTCGTCGTTAACTATTGGGCGACATGGTGCGGGCCATGCCGCGTGGAAATTCCAGGGTTTGTCAGGTTCGCCAATGACTATAGCTCACGCGGCGTTGAAATAGTAGGCGTATCGTTAGACGAACATATTGCTGAAATCCAGCCCTTTGTTGAATCGCACAAAATCCCATATCAAATGCTGCTGCCGGGCGACGACCCGAATGTCGGCAGCGGAGGCATGTCATTACCCACCACTTTTCTTTATGACAAAAACGGCAAACTTGCCAAAAAGTACACGGGGATGATCCTCGAATCGACATTAAAATCTGATGTCGAATCTTTGCTGGTCGAAAACTGAATGGAATTTGTAGCAAAATGACATTCGGGGGAATATTTAATGTCACCGGCGGCACGGGGGCGTGGGTCGAGGCGGGGCTGCCAACTGAAACGAGCGAAAAGCAGTATTAATTTGAACGAGTCGTGATAAAATTCTCATATGAGTTTGACGGAAATCCTAGACGCTGTTGAAAGGCTCTCGCCAACCGATCGGGCAAAAGTTGTGAAGGCACTAACGGAAACAGACGCTCCGAATAGCGAGAACGATCTTCGATGGCGCCAACACGAATTGCATTTAAGTCTTTTAGCGGAGGGGCGACTGAAACGATTGCCGGATCGAAAGCTAAAAAGGCGCGAATCCAGACCTGTAAAGATAAAGGGAAAGCCACTCTCTGAGACAATAATTGAGGAACGTCGGTAATGGAAATAGCTTTCGTTGACACGAGCGCGCTAGCAAAGCGGTATGTCGATGAAGCCGGTTCTGCGTGGGTTTTGTCTCTTTTTAGTGAAGACGATAGCTGTCTGGTTTACATTGCCGAATTAACAACCGTCGAGCTGACATCAGCTGTCGTCCGTCGTTCAAAAGGTGGCTCGTTGTCTGCGGCTACGGCATCCGAAATTTTGTCTGATTTCGATCTGCATCTGTTGACTGACTATTTTATTCTTGAAATAACTTCGGATCTGTTGGCGAATGCTTGTGGCTTAGTAAAGGTGTATGGTCTTCGGAGTTACGACGCGGTGCAGATTGCAACGGCTGGAGACTTGAATCGCAGTCAGACCGAACGCGGACTGCCATCCATTGTCTTTATTTCTTCGGACAATGAATTGCTGGCTGCCGCCAAATCCGAAGGCTTATCAGTTGAAAATCCAAACAACTACCATAAAAATGACTTCTAAAGAGTATCGTATAGAGACCGACTCGTTGGGCGGGATCGAGGTGCCGGTGACGGCGTATTGGGGGGCGCAGACACAGCGTTCGTTGATACATTTCAACATCGGGTTTGACGTGATGCCCCGCGAGGTTATTCGGGCGCTAGGCATCTTGAAAAAAGCGGCGGCAATCGTCAATTTTGATCTCGGTAAACTGCCGGAAGACAAAAAAAATCTTATCGTGCAGGCGGCCGACGAGGTGATCGCCGGTAAGCTCGACGCCCATTTTCCGCTGCGGGTTTGGCAGACGGGTTCGGGAACGCAGACGAACATGAACGCCAACGAGGTCATCTCGAACCGCGCCATCGAAATCGCAGGCGGTGAGATGGGGTCGAAAACACCGGTTCATCCAAACGACGATGTCAATAAATCGCAGTCGTCCAACGACACTTTTCCGACCGCAATGTACATCGCCGCAGCCGAGTGTATGACCGCGCTAATCCCCGAGGTTCAAAAAGTTCACGACGCCATCGACGCCAAGGCAAAGGAATTTGCCGATGTCGTTAAGATAGGCCGCACGCATTTACAGGACGCGACGCCGATGACCGTTGGGCAGGAATTTGGCGGCTGGGCGAGTTTGGTAGAGCGCGACATCGAGCGTTTGCGGCTCGTGATGCCGGGCTTGTTCGATCTTGCAATAGGCGGCACGGCGGTCGGCACCGGATTAAATGCTCATCCGGAATTTGCCCAGCGTGCCGCTGATAAAATTGCCGAACTGACCAGCTTGCCGTTCAAATCGCATCCTGACAAATTTGCCGCACTATCGGCACATGACGAGATCGTGTTCGCTTCGGGTGGACTAAAGACTCTCGCCGCAAGCCTGATGAAGATCGCCAACGACATCCGCTGGCTGGCGTCGGGCCCGCGTTGCGGCGTCGGCGAAATTTCGCTGCCTGAGAACGAGCCGGGCTCGTCAATCATGCCCGGCAAGGTCAACCCGACGCAGAGCGAGGCGATGACTATGGTCGCGGTTCAGGTTTTTGGCAACGACGCTGCTATCGGATTTGCCGGCTCGCAAGGCAATTTTGAGTTGAATGTTTTCAAGCCCGTGATGATCCATAATTTTCTGCACTCCGTCCGACTGATCCACGACGCGTGCCACGGTTTTGTCGATTACTGCATCAACGGCATTGAGCTCAACCGCGATAAGATCGAACATTACCTGCAAGACTCACTGATGCTCGTGACTACTCTTAACCAACACGTCGGTTACGATAATGCGGCCAAGATCGCGAAAAATGCCCACAAAAAAGGCATTTCGCTAAAAGAATCGGCTGTCGGATTGGGTCTGTTAACGCCGGAGCAATTCGACGAATGGGTAAAGGCCGAAGATATGACGCACCCGTGACTGGAGAGCAAGCATTTGGTTGTTTGCCACCGCAGACGGCAGAGAACGCGATCTCGACACACCGGCATGAAATTCGCATGCCTCGGATTTTTTTCAAGACAGTATCTAAACCGTCGAAGACGGTGATATAAAGCCATAGAATATAACCCAAGCCGTCAAAGACGGCGGCATAACAATAGCAATGTCCCATACACACACGAACCTTTTGTCTCATATTGTTTTCTCTACCCAAGGCCATTTGCCTTTATTATGCACTGATATTCGTCCCGAACTTTTCGCTTACATGGGCGGGCTTGTCAAAGAACAAAAAGGCAAGCCGATCATAATCAATGGCGTCGAAGACCACGTTCATATGCTCATCTTGCTGCCGCCGAATCTAAGCGTGTCTGACGCGATGCGTTTTGTTAAAGCTAATTCGTCACGTTGGATGAAAGAGAGATTCGGGAAACCGTTTGCATGGCAAAAAGGATTTGGCGCCTTCAGCGTGTCTCGTTCAAATGTCGATGCGGTCGTAAAATACATCCGGAACCAAGAAAAACATCATCGGAAATTCTATTTCAAAACGGAGTTTGTATCGTTGTTAGAGAAGAATGACGTGGATTACGACAATAAGTATTTGTGGTAATGATTATGCCGCCATCTTCGACGGCTTGGGTCTTTTTGGTTGTGACGTTCCCACAGTTTGCACTGTGGGCTACAAATATGACGTCGGTTTCACCGACTCCATGCGACATATGCCTATTAAAATGTGCCGGTATCCGCCGATTTGTAGTAGAAAAGAAAATAGATCAACGCGGCGACTACGCCGATAACGGCTATTGCGACGAGGCTGACGACCGTCAGAAACGAACGGGCGCAGCCGCTTTTTTTTGGTTTGAGCGGAGCGGCCGTTACCTTGATCGGTTCATCGACTGGGGTTTTCTTTGTGTCAACGAAATCGGGAACGAGGGTGTCGATAGTATCCTGGTCGTTAAATCCCGGCGCGGTCGGGATCTCATCGGCTGAATCCGTCAGATGGGCGCTTTTCGGCGTGCGGCCGGGTGAGGTGCGAAATACCGGTTCGGGCATGACCCATTCGGCGACCGTGTTATCTGTTGATTTGGGCTCGTCACTCATCGCTTGCTCCAAATATTAAGACAATTACACCTGAATATCCAAAACGTCCGAGCGTGTAATTATCGCCGTGATCCGCTTAAAATCTTCGATCAGCACGGCCGGATGCTTTTGCAGCTTTGCCTTGATCTCGGCAAAACTCGTGTCCATATCCAATACCGGAAAGCTCGATTCCATCACTTCGCCGACCTTTGCATTCATAAGTTCCCTATCAGCGAGGAGCCTGGCGAGAATGTGGTTTTCGCTAAAGCTGCCGACTGAAAGATGATTTTCGAGCACCGGTAATTGCGTTACGCCGCTCTCGTTCATTCTTTGGAGCGCGGTAGCGACGGTCTCGTCGGGGCCGACAAAGATCAGCTCCTGCGGCGAACCGGAATTCTTAGTCTCGGCGATCAGCCCCGCGGTGATACGCTGCGGTTCGAGCAGCAGCTTTTCCTTCATCCACTCGTCTGATTGGAATTTGCTCAGATAATGCTCGCCTGTGTCGCACACGATAAAAACGACCAGGCCGCTTTCGTCGAGTTCCTTGGCAACTTTCAAAGCCGCCGCAAAAATCGTCCCCGTCGAGCCGCCGCAAAAAATGCCCTCACGGCGCCCGAGCTGGCGAGCAAGATCGAACGATTCGCGGTCGGTAATATTTATGATCTCGTCGATCGTGTTCAGATCGGCGTTGCCGACAGGCAAATTTTGCCCGATGCCCTCGACCAAGTAGGGCGTCGCTTCGGGTATAAAACCGGACTCTTTATACGTTTTAAATATTGACCCATACGGATCGGCCCCGATTACCTTGATGTTCGGATTTTTTTCTTTTAGATAGCGCCCGGTCCCGCTGATCGTGCCGCCGGTGCCGATGCTGGCGACAAAATGCGTTATCTTGCCGTCCGTGTCATCCCAAATCTCCGGCCCTGTCGTTCGGTAATGGGCCGCCGGATTCTCCGGGTGATTGTACTGGTCGGGATAAAACGAATTCGGAGTCTGTTCAGAAATGCGTTTTGCCGTAGCGACATAATGGTCGGGCGTACCGGGTTTCGCAGCCGCGGGGCACACAACGATATCCGCTCCCAAACCTTTGAGATAACGCACTTTTTCAGTCGAAGCCTTTTCCGTCAAAACAAAAATGCACTTATACCCGCGAACCGTCGCCACAAGAGCGAGCCCGATGCCCGTATTGCCGCTAGTTGCCTCAATTATCGTGCCGCCTTTTTTGAGCACGCCTTCGCGCTCCGCCCAATCGATCATCGAGATACCGATGCGATCCTTGACCGAATAGCCGGGATTGAGGCTCTCCATCTTGGCGTAGATAGGCACCTTGATCTTGTGCTGCTTTGTGATGTTGTTAATCCGCACCAGCGGCGTATTGCCGATCAGTCCGAGAATGTCGTTATAAGATTTCATGAGTCCAGAGTTCCGTTATGTTTATATAACGAGTTTATGCGGAAAGCAGTTTTGAGGCAAGAAATCGTCGTTCATATAGCAACGGATCGAAAATCGTTGGTTGACTTTACGTATATTGTAGTAATATACAAAGTGGTTATGTCCCAGATACTTGAAAATTGCGATGGATTTGAGTGGGATGATGGAAATCGAAACAAGAACTGGTATCGCCATAATGTAACCGACGGCGAATGTGAGGAGATTTTTTTTAACCTTCCATTGATCGTTTATTTTGACGAATCATCCAAAACTGTAGAGCAGCGACTCAATGCATTCGGGAAAACCGATGTGGGTCGTCAACTTTTTGTCGCATTTACGATTCGCGACAAGTTGATTAGGGTCATTTCGGTACGGGACATGACGAGAAGTGAGGGCAGAATTTATGCGGAAAAAGTTAAAAGAGACTCCAATATTTAAGAGCGAAGATGAGGAGCGGGAATTTTGGGCTAATCACGATTCGACAGATTATATAGATTGGGACAAAGCAAAATCAGTAGTTTTGCCCAAACTGAAACCGACCACCCGAACGATCTCTTTACGGCTATCCGGCTCGATGCTTGATAAGATCCGTCTTGTTGCAAATAAACGCGATGTCCCATATCAGTCGCTGATTAAGATATTTTTGACCGAACGAATAGACGAAGAATTGAAGGTTTCATAAGTCAATTTTTTTGGGAATACTCCATCGTTCACTTCGGTCTTACCTTCCGGCGATCACCTTTCCAAAGCAAACACTATTTTTGACATTTTGGTATTGGCCGTAATTTGGTATCGCCCGGTAGCCGTTTTTTGTGTAGAGGGCGATGGCTTCAGGTTGTTTGTAACCCGTTTCGAGGATGCATTTTTTGAAGCCGAGCTCGGTCGCCCATTCTTCGAGGTCGGTCAATATTTGCGACGCAATGCCCTGCCCGCGACGTACGGGCGGGACGAACATTCGCTTGATTTCAACGGTCTCCGTGTCGTATGACTTGATCGCTCCGCAACCGACGGCTTGGTTGTTAATATAAGCGACAACCGCGTGTCTGATCGCGTCGATCTTATTAAACTGCGAATAAAACGCATGCTCATCTCCATCACGCACCCGCAGCTCTGCGTCGAGATGTTTTACAAGTTCCTGAAAATCGGGATTGTCGGAGGTTATTCGGAAAAGGTTTGTCATTACTCTTTTCTGGTGGCTAAAAGCCACGAATGTAATATCGTCGGGTGCAACCCGACGAATTTTGCCAAAAAACGGTAGTGTCTTAATTTGGATTTTACCCTTATTGGCGGTGTTTTTATGTAGCATCGCAGTATTCGGGGCAATCTTCAAAATGTCCTATCGGATTCTCAGCATTGTACCGCGCGAAATTTGTAAGGATATAGGGATCTTCACGATCTACAACTCCGTCATACTTCATATCGACCCAAAGGAACAAGGCTCTCGTTTTAGTTGTGACAATTTCACTCAAAACGGGAGCGGCAATGGGGAGCGTGAGGGCCATTTTCACACCTCCGACAGGGATAACGCTGCGACTTTTCATAGTCTCGGGGCTACCCGCGGTGGGCGGCAAATATACAGCGCCCCCCAATTCTTGCAGCGTGGGGTGATTAGGGACAATCGTTATAGTGACGTTTCTGGCGGGAGCTTTGCCGGAATTACGGATTTGGGCAACACAAATGCCCGTTGCGCTATCAAAAGCCATTGCTTCGACGCCAAGCGATGGTCTTTCGATCAGATCAAACAATTGGCTAGTTTGCCGCCATTGCAACCAATAAATGATCGCTTGGACGCTTATACCCACCAAAACGAACAAGCTGAAAAGGGTAGTGATGAAGAATTGTATTTGCGAGGGGCTTTCGTTGGCTCCCAATTGATAGAAACTGACGTGATGCAACTCAATAACGCCCCCAACAAACACAATAACGAGGCCAACCAGGAACGCATAAAACAGATTGGGGACTTTCTTCTTGTTTGGTGGTTGGTGATGATCGCCGTTTTGTTTGGGATTGTGATTTGTATTCATAAAATTATTATTTATCGTACCACAAAAAAGACTTGACACGCTTTATTTATCGTGGTACATTTAATATTAGAATAAAGGAGCATTTCTGATATGGCAAACGTTCTAAAGACTGAA
>JAYVER010000208.1:0-11228 GCA_043748725.1 Chloracidobacterium sp.
CTCAGCGACATTGGTTATGCGGAAGACGGATCGGAAGAGGCGAGAACAGAAGCACGTCTGAACGGCCAGCCGGCGGTAACGCTGATCGTTTCAAAACAATCCGGACAAAATACCGTGGCCGTCGCACGCGAGATCAAGTCGCGTTTGAAAGAAATTGAAACGACATTGCCTAAGGGCTACCAGATGCGGGTCATCGGCGACAACTCGATCTTTATCGAAAACAGCTTACGGGCAATCGAGGAGCATCTGATCCTCGGCTCGATTCTGGCTTCGATCGTCGTTTTTCTTTTCCTGTGGAGTTTTCGCTCGACGTTTATCGCGGCACTGGCGATCCCGACCTCGATTATTTCGACATTCGCGCTTGTTTACGCGATGGGCTACACGCTGAATCAAATCACAATGCTGGCGCTGACGCTGATGGTCGGCATCGTGATCGACGACGCTATCGTGGTACTCGAAAACATCTACCGCTTTGTCGAAGAAAAGGGAATGGATCCGTTTCAAGCGGCGATCGATGCGACCCGCGAGATTGGCCCTGCCGTCATGGCGACGACGCTCTCTCTCATGGCGGTATTCGTGCCTATCGGATTCATGCAGGGCATCGTCGGCAGGTTTATGTCGAGTTTTGGCCTTACCGCGTCGTTTGCCGTGGGTGTTTCGCTGATCGTATCTTTCACGCTCACGCCGATGCTCGCCGCCCGTCTTATCAAGAAGAAGAAAGAGGCTCCGGCCGAGGGAAAATTGGAGATCAAAGGCGACGGCATGATCGAAAACGAGAAATCAGACACCAAATACACGGGCTGGTTTCGTCATGTCGATGGTATTTACGCATTTCTTCTGAGATTTTCGATGGGACATCGCTGGGTGATCATCTCGCTCGTCGGTTTGGTATTTTTGAGCATTATTCCGCTCTTTATGTTCGTGGGTAAAAACTTTTTACCGGTTGACGATCAGTCGCAGTTTGAGGTTTCGATACGCGCGCCGGAGGGCACGAGTCTGAGCGGCACCTCGCAGATTTTCGAACAGATCGCCGCCGAAATAAGAAAACTGCCGGGCGTTACCGATACGCTTTCGACAGTCGGCGGCGGACAGCAGTTGGTCGTAAATTCAGGGTCAATATACGTAAAATTGACCGACATCGCGAATCGTGCCAAAGCGCAGCAAGACATAATGAGCGACGCACGCGATCTTCTCACTAAATTTCCAAGCGAATACAGGACTTCGGTTCAGCCCGTTGCGGCTTTCTCCGGAGGCGGATTTCGCAACGCTAACGTGCAGTTCCTGATCGCCGGCCCGGATCTTAAAAAGCTCGAAGAATATTCGTCGAAGCTGCTTGAAAAGATGAAATCCATCCCTGACGCAGTTGATGTGGACACGACCCTCATCAGCGGCAAGCCGGAGGTCCAGCTCGAAGTTGACCGCGAAACGGCAGCCGATCTGGGTGTTCGCGTCGGCGATGTTTCGCAGGCCTTGAATACGCTGGTTGCCGGGCAGGACGCGACAACCTTTAATCAGGGCGCCGATCAGTTTAACGTCAGGGTGCGGGCGATCAATCCGTTTCGCACAAGCCTCGAAGGGCTGAGGCGGATGATCGTCCCGTCGGCCAAGACCGGCTTGGTAACGCTCGACCGCGTTGTAAAAATGACGAATGGCACGGGACCCAGTTCTGTAGATCGCACAAACCGCCAACGGCAGGTCACCCTGCTTGCAAACACCAAACCCGGCGGATCGGCAACAAGCATTACCGCCGCGATCAATGATTATGTCAAAGAGCTTAATCTGCCCGCCGGATACACGACCGGATATGTCGGCCAGTCTAAGGAACTCGGTAAATCATTGTATTACTTTGCCTTGGCCATTGTTTTGTCGTTCATATTTATGTATATCGTGCTGGCCGCCCAGTTCGAATCGTTTATCCATCCGGTCACAATTTTGCTGACGCTGCCGCTCTCTATACCGTTCGGGATCGTAAGCCTGCTGGCGACGGGACAGACGGTGAACATCTTTTCCGGTCTCGGCTTGCTGCTGTTGTTTGGTGTTGTCAAAAAGAATGCGATTCTTCAGATCGATCATACAAATAATCTGCGCGCGCATGGCATGAGCCGGTATGATGCGATCATTCAGGCAAATCGCGACCGTCTGCGGCCGATTCTGATGACGACGATAGCACTGGTTGCGGGCATGCTCCCGCTCGTATTTTCGAGCGGTGCGGGTTCCGGGACAAACCGCTCGATCGGCGTCCTTGTCGTCGGCGGACAGTCGCTTTGTTTGTTATTGACGCTGCTCGCGGTGCCGGTTTTTTATTCGCTTTTTGACGATCTGGCCGAGCTGCGTTTGTTCAAATACGCCAACCGTTTTTCGGCCTGGCTTTTCGGCGGCGTAAAGCGTCGATTTGCCACCGCTACGAGTTCCTTGGTGGGCAAATAATAAGAGGTTCGAGCTTTTTTAGATTCAATTTTTATGCAGCGGCATTATTATATTTTTGTTTTGGTTCTAATCGCGATTGTGGGCGGCGATCTGCGGGCCCAAGGCCAAACGCCGACTCCAACGCCGGCAACCGTTCAAACGGTTCCGGATACACAGGACGTAGCTCCCGAAAATCTGAAAGGAGTACCTTCAATCGCGCCGAATTATCGGTCGAACGACCGGGAATTACCCGATCTCGGACGCGTCGGCGTCGATGTTACTCAGGAGAAACCGCTTACGCTGAAAGATGCGATCGGGCTTGCGCTTGAAAATAACGCGGACATCGAGGTTACCCGTAAAACGGCGACAATTGCCGAATTTGATCTGCAATCCGCGCGCGGCATTTATCAGCACAGACTTTCGGGACAAACTTACTACGAGCGAGCGACTGTGCCTAACGTCAGCGTTTTCAGCTCGAACCAAACCACTACTCAAGGCACGCTATTGGGCAACGCGGGTCTAGTGGGCTACGTACCGAAATTTGGGACGATCTTGACGAGCAATTTTAACAATCAGAGCGTTACATCCAACAACTCGATCACGATCCTTAGTCCTCAATTTAATTCCGGTTTGTCGTTCGGTGTAACGCAGCCGCTGTTCCGGGGCCGCAAGTTTGATGTTAACCGCCGGACGATCGAGATCGCCAAACGAAATATCGGGCTCACCGTTACGCAGTTTCGCCAACGATCTATCGAGGTTGTCGCGGGGGTTCAGAGGGCGTATTGGGATTTGACATTCGCTCTGCGCAATCTCCAAGTGCAGCGTGACGGCATCCGCGATGCCAAATCGCAGCTCGAGCATAATCGCCGGCTTGTCACGGAAGGCCAGCTTGCACCAATCGACATTGTCGCCGCCGAGACACAGGTCGCCAATTTTGAACAGGCCATCTACGACGCGCTCAATACCGTTAATGTCGCTGAAAATGTTCTGAAAAATCTGATCACGCCAAATCGCAATGATGCCATCTGGACACAGGCGATCACTCCGGTCGATTCGGTTGAGCTTCCTGTACCGAATTCGACATTGACGGAGGCGATGGATTTGGCAATACAATACCGGCCCGAGCTTGAGATCAATCGCGCACAAAAGGATATCAATCTGCTCGACCAAAGGCTCTATCGCGATCAGAAAAAACCGCAGATCGATCTGATAGCGAGTTACACCTCGGCCGGCATCGGCGGCAGCCAGAATTCAAACTTTATCAATCCATTTGCGCGAACCGTCTGCCTCAATCCGCAATCTCCTGAGTGTCTGGCTATAATCGCTCAACAACAGGCCTTTCTGAGAAACATCGGCGGCAGCGGGACGGCGTTTACCGATATTTTGCAGAACAAATATCCGGTATTCCGCGTCGGCGTCAACTTCAATTTGCCGCTTTTCGGCGACAAAACGGCCGCGGCACTGCTTGGCAAGTCAAAGGTCGAAGCGGAACGAATCGACACACAGCGCGAGCAGATCGAACAGAATATTCAGGTTGATGTCAGAAACGCTCTTCAGGCTGTCAGAACTGGCGAATCGCGACTCCGCTCAGCGGCGATCGCACGAGAGAATACGGCCCGCCAGTTCGAATCCGAGCAGCGAAAGCTCGACAACGGCCAGTCCGACGTTTACAAGGTCTTAGACCGGCAAACGGCCCTAACCGTCGCCCGAAGTAACGAGCTGCGGGCCCGCACCGATCTAAACAAAGCGATCGCCGACCTCCAACGTGCGACCGGCAACTCGCTAAAAGCCAATGATGTTGAGCCTAAACTGAAAAAATGAGCGCCTGGATATGAAAGCAGTTTATATAAAAGATTTTGGACATGTAGAAAATCTCGAGATTCGCGACGTGCCCGATCCGGCTTCGCCAAAGGACACGCAGGTTTTGGTGCGTGTGAGGGCAACAGGACTTAACCGCGCCGATCTGCTGCAAGTGCGCGGGGCTTATCCGCCCCCGGCCGGTTATTCGCCCAATCTACCCGGACTCGAATTTGCCGGAGAGATCACGGAAGTCGCAAGTGAGGTCAATGACTGGAAGGCTGGTGATCGCGTCTTCGGCATAACGGCGGGCGAAAGTCAGGCTGAGTATCTAGTCACCGATGCGAGCCTAATCACTAAAATACCCGAAAATTTGAGTTTTACCGAGGCGGCTGCCGTACCGGAAGTTTTCATCACGGCCCATGATGCTGTTTTTACGCAATGCGGCCTCGCATCGGGAGAGACGCTGCTTGTTCACGCGGTCGGTTCCGGTGTCGGGCTTGCCGCGCTGCAACTTGCAAAGGCAAATGGCGCAAACGTGGTCGGAACCTCGCGAACCGCCGATAAGTTGGAACGATGTCGAGAATTTGGCCTCGACGCAGGCATCTCGACAAAGGACGGCGTGGAATTCGCCAAACAAGTGATTGAGTTTACGAAAGGTCGCGGAGCAAACGTCATACTCGACCTGGTGGGCGCCGCGTACTTTCAGGAAAATCTGGCGAGTCTTGCATTGAAAGGCTGCCTCATCCTCGTCGGGCTTACTGCCGGATCAAAGACCGAATTCGATCTCGGCCTCGCTTTACGCAAACGGGCAAAAATCATCGGCACCGTTCTGCGGGCAAGGTCAACTGAAGAAAAGGCAGCGGCAACACGAGCGTTTTCGGATCAGGTCGTGCCATTACTGGCAAGCGGAGCCGTACGGCCAAATCTTGACAAGGTTTTCCCCGCTCACGATGTAACTGCCGCCTACAAATATTTGGAGTCAAACGAAAGTTTCGGGAAAGTTGTGATCGAGTTTTAGGTGCGGATGCGAGATGCGGCTTTGTCCGTGACTATGCACAGACCGGCAACGCCGTGGGAATCGAGTTTTTTCATTAATGCAGCGGCCTGAGCATAATTTAGCCCGCCCGCCTCCGTCCGATCGAACGACACGACCGACCAGAGCGGTTCGTCAAGCTCACAGTCGGATGCCAATGGCCGGCCAACCCCTGTTTCCCAGTCGATAAATTCATCCTGAGCCGCAGGTGTTTCGAAATAATTTTCCTGTCGTTCATTTTCCACCTTCTTTTTAAGATGCAAAAATCCTGACTTCATTTCTTGTATTCTCATACAACTCCCCAGCGCGCTCAAACTCTAGCATACGCCTCAACCCCGAGTAAATGTTTTTTTCGCACTGATTTCCGACATATTCACCTACAGTAACGCCAAATTGTCGGCGGAATTGCTAGAATAAAATTGCTGATATGCTTTACAGAGAAACAATTTTCCTCACTGGTTTTCCCGGATTTATCGCCGCGCGATTGGTCGAACGGCTTGCAAAACCCGAAACACAGTTCTATTTGCTGGTTCAGCCTCAATTTATTGAAAAAGCGATCGCGGAGATCGACGATATTGCTCTGGCGACGAATACTCCGCTCGAAAGCTTTGTAATTGTCGAGGGCGACGTTACAAAACCCGGGATGGGAATAGTCGAAGAGGATCTGGAGACGATACAGTTTGAGACGACTGATGTATTTCATCTCGCCGCGGCATACGATCTTGCCGTGGCGAAAGATGTTGCGTTCGCCGTCAATCTTGACGGCACGAAAAACGTCAATGATTTTGTCTGTTCCGTAAAAAATCTTCGCCGGTACAACTACATATCGACTTGCTATGTCGCCGGTACACGTTTGGGAGATATCCTTGAAACCGACCTCGAACACAACGCCGGATTTCGCAATAATTACGAGGAAACCAAGTACCTTGCTGAAATGGAAGTCGAAAAGCTAAAAGCCACGCTTCCCGTAACGATATTCCGTCCGTCGGTCGTTGTCGGCGATTCGCGTACCGGCGAGACTGCTAAATATGACGGTATCTACTATCTGATCAACTATTTACGCAAGGCTCCGTCGCTGCTGAGAGTCCTGAATGTCGGGAATAACGATGTCCGCCTAAACCTCATTCCGGTCGATTTCGCTGTGGACGGCATAGCCGCCCTCGCCCGCGATAAAAATGCGATAGGAAAAACCATCGCCCTCGCCGACCCTGAGCCGATGACGACGGCCGAACTGTTTGACGTCATCGCCAAGGATATGACCGGCCGCAAATCCGAATTTGGTCCGCCCGTAAAACTTGCCGAATGGTTCATGAACACGCGCATCTCGCCCGCCATCACAGGTCTGCCGCATCACGCCGTGCCGTATTTCTTTATTTCGCAGACCTACGATACTACCCTAGCCGACGCATTGCTTGATGCTCATGGAATCACGTGCCCAAGATTCGCCAATTATGTCGGCAATCTGCTCGATTTTGTCGATGAATTTCCGAAGCTCTAAGTCTTCGGATTTCCTTTGCGGTCTTTGCGTGAAATTCTTCCGCAAGCAAAGTTACTAACGCTTCGGGCATCATATCTTTAATGACTCGGATTTTTAGATTGGGAATTATTCGCAGCCTATTTGTTCTGGCAGCAATCGCAGCTTTCTCCACTTTCGCCATCGCCCAGAGCGGTCGCGTTCAGGCTTTACCAACGCCGACGCCCCGCGACGACGATACGGTGCGGATCGTAACCGAAGAGATCAAGCTAAATGTGCTCGCGTTCGACGAGAGCGGCAATTTTTTCCGCGATGTTACCAGCCGCGATCTTGTCATCACCGAAAATAACATCCTCCACCAGCCGACGAGTGTTCGGCGGCTGCCCGCCAATGTGCTGATCGTGATGGACACCGGCGGCGAGCTGCGCGTCGTCAAGAATCTCGATCAGACGCGAAAGGTAGCTCGTGCCGTCGTCGAAGCCCTGCGTCCGGGCGATTCCATCGCGCTCATGCAGTACGCCGACAAAGCGTCAATCGTGGCCGAATGGACAGACGACAAGTCTCAATTATTGAGCGCGATAAAACGTACCTCTTTTGGTCGGCGCTCGGCATTTGTAGATGCGCTAAAACTGGCGACGGATTTCCTGACTAAGAGCGCGCTCGAAAACAAGCATCTCGTTTTAATAAGCGACGGCACGGACAGTTTTGTCAAATCGTCCGCAAAATTCGACGCTTTTCAGCGACTGCTGTCAACCGACATTAGCGTCCACGTGATCAGCTACACCGCGTTGGAAGCAGCCGATATCGAGCCGCGAACTAAAAGCACGTCCAATTCACCGCCACCCAAAGCGATGCCGGACGAAGTCGCCGCCCAACTTCCAAACGGCGCCCGCGACGTCGCTCAGGCGCCGAAATGGAAAACGATCAACCTCGACCGCAGTCTTATCAAAACATTGAAAGCGCGAAAGCTGGATCTCGAGATCAGCCAGGAGCAGCTTGATAAGGTCGCAGAAAATACCAACGGCGAATTCATCCTGCCGGAGTCTGTCGACGAAATGGTCGAAAAAGCCCCGCTCGTCGCCAAAATGAT
Organism: Chloracidobacterium sp.; assembly: GCA_043748725.1. GTDB lineage: Bacteria > Acidobacteriota > Blastocatellia > Pyrinomonadales > Pyrinomonadaceae > OLB17. The sequence continues at coordinate 7,804 of JAYVER010000208.1, forward strand.
CGACAGTAACTATGTCGTCACCTACACCCCAAAAATCCCCGTCGTTCAAACGCGCGGCGTCGCTGAACGAAATATCGAAGTAACCTCACGCCGCCCCGGCCTCATTGTCCAGGCACGGCGAAAGCTTGTCATCAACCGGAATAATTAGGCCGACGACACCGCGCTCGATAAAATGTTTGCAGCACACGCTGCTCCGGCATAAAAATAATTTAGCCACAGATTTTTGCAGATCGACACAGATAAATTTATTGGTTCCTATCCGTTTTTATCCGTGAAATCCGTGGCTAATTTCTTAAATCAACGGACGGTTGGTGAGCACCCAATATATTATCAAGCCACTCGCCACTATCGATCCGACTAAAATCCCGATCAACAACAAAATTAATCCGAAAACAAAGATGTAATCGCTCGTTTTGCCAGTGCCGTGACCCGAGGCTCGCTTGCGGATCAGGTTCATATTCATCTTATTGGACTTCCACACGAAATCAAACGCATCACCAATAACGGGAATCGATCCGACCAGATAGTCGAGCCCAATATTAAAAGCCATTCGCAGCAGCGTGATCTTTGGCACGCCGTAGCGAACGCCGGCGAGCAGAATATAAAACGACGCAAATGACGTGATCGTGTCGCCGACATTCGGTATCAAACCGATGATCGCATCGAGTCCGAACCGCCAACCAACGCCCGGCACCCGAAACAGGTCGTCGAGATAAAACGCCAGTTGGTCGAGGCCTTTTTCGATCTCGATCTGCTTTTGTGTTTGGATTTCGTTCATAGGGATTTAGCCACGGAGAACACAGAGGTTATTTAAGTAAAAATGCAAAAACTTAATTCTTTCTGATCTTCCTCTGTGCCCTCTGTGGCGATCGGCTTTCAACAATTTTCACGCTGATAATTTTGTCGCCTCTCACGATGTTATCTACGACCTTTATGTACGTTTCGTTCACATGACCAAATACAGTGTAGCCGCCGTCGAGGTGCGGCTGGGGCGAGTGCGTGACGAACCACTGTGAGCCGCCAGTGTCTTTGCCCGAAAGTGCCATACCGACGGCGCCGCGATCGTACGGCAGCATATTTATCTCGCACCGGATCGACCAACCGGGTCCGCCGTTACCGTCGCCGCGAGGGTCGCCATCCTGCATAACGAAATTGGGCACGACGCGATGGACTTCGAGACCGTTGAAATAGTTAGCACGAGCCAGCTTGATAAAATTATCGACCGTGAGCGGTGCCTCCTCCGGCGAAAACACAATCGTAAATACGCCTTTTTCGGTAGTCAAAACAGCTTTAACAGTACCTTTTTTGCGTGAAAGCACCCGGCGGTAGTCGGCGTCGGTATTCAATACCTGCCCGAGTTTTGTGCCAAATGCCGCCGAATACGGTAATACCTGATCTTTGTGTTTAGAATGAGCAATTTCGAGCGAAGCCGGAATGCCGGGAAAATCTTTTTGCAAGTCGTTGTCGGCAAGCAGCTCGAATGCCTTTTTGCGAACGAGATAATCCGGCGCGCTCAGAGCCACAAGCAACGTCCCGCCCGATTCCTTTTTGTCGAGCTTGTAAAGCGCGTCGAGAATGGCAAGCTGCGCGTCGTTATAGTCTTTGTCCGTTAAGAGCGCTTTAGTGAATGCGGTTTTCAGCGCTTCGACATTTTCTTTTGACACCGGCTGCTCGGCAAGCAGTTCGGCGGCGGTCGATCTAAAAATGACGTCCCTATGCGTGAGCGATCTACGAAGCGTGTCGATGAGATCGGTGGGCTTGAACAGAGCGTATGCTCGCAGATAGTCGGAAGCGGCGAGAACCAATTTGATCGGGTCAGCGGCATTATTTGCACTGTCCGCCATATAGGCATCGATGACCCTTCGAAGTTGTCCCGGCGCCTCGGCGGCAAATTTTTTGAACTCTTCGCTATCGTTTTTAGCGACGGCAACCTCGCTAAACATTTGGCCAAATGTGCTCATCTGGCGCCAGTGCTTAACCTCAGGTGTCTTGTCGGGGCTTTTGTTCATAACCCCGATCCGTATCCGCGCAACGGCAAACTCCGGCGCATAGGCGTCGTCAAGATGGGCGTACTCGCGCAGCAGAGCATCCGCCGCCGCATCCCTGGTGCCCGCGAGCAGGCGTCCGAGAACCTGGGCGATCTCGATCGCCTCGTTCTTTTCGTTTGGATTGCGGAGTTTGCTGGCCTTATAGGCCGTCAATAGCTTGGTGCCATGCTCGACTAGCCGGCCGGCCACTTTCGGGTCGTTGAGCGTTCTAAGCGAACGGATCGCCGAAACGCGGACACGCGAATCGGCATCTTCGGTTGCGGCGTCGAGGAGCAAATTCGACGCTTCTTTGTCCTCAGCGGCACCGAGCGCCCGTGCGGCGTTTGCGCGCGCGACTGCGTCAATGTCACTCGCAAGCACTTTGCGCAGTGTTTCGTTGGCGTTTTTCGCCTTGAGTCGGGTTAGCGTGTTTGCGGCGTCGGCCCGGATGCGAGCGTCAGCGCTTGTTAGAAACTTAGCGACGACTGCATCTGCGCCCTCTGGCTTTGCGCGCAAAGCAGCGGTGAGACCGAGCAAAACAACTTCGCGGCTTTGGTTCGCACCTTTGGCATTCTCGGCCTCAAGTGTGGCGAGAATTGCTACGCCCAGCTCTTTTGATTTTTTTTCTTTGGGATTTGCGGCCGCTATCTTGCCTGCGGCCTCAACTAGACGGGCAGAAACATGAGTATAAACGAGCGTGCCTTGTGGTTGGCTCGGAGCCACACTCGCTACCGCTCGTGTTTCCGCCTTCAAGGCCTTGAGGATCGCATCGGCGGCCTTGATCGATTCGATCTCACCGAGCGCGAATGCGGCCATCACACGAACCTTCTCTGACTGCTCTTTTTCCAAAAGAGCAGTCAGAGGAGCAACAGCAGCGTCGTTCCCGATGCGTCCGGCTGCGAGGGCTGCTCGTATTCGAATTGCCGGATTTGGATCGGATATCAGACTTTCAAGCGTCTTGTCATACGCCCGAGCATCTTCGGCTTTCAGGATTTGGACGGCAGTGCCGAGAGGTATTTGGGCAAGAGCGGCGGCCGTCAGAACAAAAACAATCACAGAGGCATTCAGGATATATTGTCTCATCCGCATAATTTATCTGATTCTAGCTGTGGACGCGGCGAATGCCAAACAAGAAAGGACTCGTTTGTCGGGCTGTGCACGGTCGCACTGCGGTCGGGCTATGCCCGACCGTGCCTGCATTCCCCATCAGCGCCACGGAGGAGGGCTCTGCCTCCGACAAAAGAAGCCCTGTCACCCGCTCAAGCGGGCTCCTTGAATTCAGGGAGCGAGCGACCGGTCTTCATCCAAAATCAGATCGGCAACCTGTTTTCGCACTTCATTTTCACGACGCGGGTTTCGGTTCGGTTTCTTCTTGAGCGTCAGGCTGTCTAGATCGGC
>JAYVER010000209.1:0-4374 GCA_043748725.1 Chloracidobacterium sp.
GACTGTAGGCGATTCCGATGCCGCCGGAAAACTTTGAAAGCATGGCGACATCGGAATATTTGCGGTAAATACTATCGAGGCTGTCCTGAGGGGAATCCAGCAAAAAGCAGGATGAGAGCTGTTCGTGCTGTGTGCCTGAATTGAAGAGCGTCGGCGTCGATGGCACGTATTCGAGCGACGAGAAGAGATGATAGAGATCGATGGCTTCGTAAGGGTTTTCGGCTAAACCGCAGGCGACACGCATCCAGAAAAACTGCGGCGATTCGATGACGTCACGGGTCACGGGATTTTTCAAGAGGTAACGATCGTACAAGGTGCGCAGACCGAAGAATTCGAAAAGATCGTTGCGAGTTTGGTCGACAGCATCGTTCAATTTACGGCTGTTATCAATGACAAACTGAGCGACACGTGTCCCGATCAAACCTTCCTTTACCCCGAACGCGATCGACTGCGAAAAAGAATGTATCTCCTGATTACGGACCTCCTTCTCAATGTACTGATTCAAGAGCCGAGCGGCGAGCAGCGAATATTCCGGCTCCTCAAATATCAGGCTTGACGCGGTCTGGATCGATAATTTATCAAGCTCTTGCGTAGTCGCTCCGTCGTACAAGCCGCTGATCGTTTTGGTCGCGATGCGAAGCGAATCGACACTCGGCAAATTGACGCAGCAACGCGTGATCGCCCGCACGATCTTATTGATATCGACCGCCTCCAGCGAGCCGTTTCGCTTGCGAACCTGCATTGATGTTTGAGCTGTGTTATCGGTTTGTCTGGCCGTGCCTGTCGCGGATTGTCCTAAATAACTGTCCATAATCGGTCGTCAATGCTCCTTACATCCGCAGTCGGATCGTAACGCCAAGCGTCGTTTGGGGTGAAAAATAGCGAGAAAGTTCCCTTGACGCGCTTATTATTTTTCAAGCGTGGCCGTTATTCACACGGGGTTTTTAATGTATTTGCAGGCGGGTCTTTGGACAAAAAGATCAAAGGCTATTCCTGCTGTGGATATAGACTATATGGTAGTCGTTTGCCTTTGTCAACACAAAATATAGTGGTTTTAAAACTTTTTGCTAAGTCCAGTTTTCACACCATTTAGCGCGCGCGGTGTGAGGTAAAAGATGAATTGTTGTGTAACATTTCGGCAACCTCTTAAAACACAGTCATTTAAGCTTTAATTTCATGCCCAGGTGTGACCCAACGAACCCCAGATTCTCGTAAAATCGGTGTGCTTCCCGGCGATCTGCATTGGTTGTAAGCTGCAAAAAAATGCACCCTTTCTGCTTCGCTCTTTCGATAGCCCAAAGCATCATTTCTCGGCCGATACCCTTGCCGCGATGTTTTTCGTCAACCCGGACGGATTCGACCGTCGCCCTCTTGCCGCCCTGAAAACTGATCGACGCTGTAAATATAATTTGGAGCGTGCCGACCACCTGACCGTCCATCTCAGCGACGATCAATGCGTTGTTCGGGTCGGCGTCGATCTCACGGAATGCGGCGATGTAACTTTCGGGTAAAGGATCTTCATATTGCTCACGTTTTTGCCCGAGAAAATCATCAGCGAGCAGGCGAACGATCTCAGAAAGGTCTTGCAAATCAGCTTGGCGAAGTGTCAACGGCATAAGAATTTAATCTACGACTAACTCGTCGTGAGCAAACCAAACATTGTCGGGCAGCAGCCGTGAATCACGCTCATGCAGGATGTCATGATTCAAGTGCGTCAGGTAGGCCCGTTTCGGTTTTAGGTCATGGATAATAGCGAGCGCTTCTTCGAGACAAAGATGCGTCGAATGAGGCTTGATGCGTACACAGTCTAAAACCAAAACGTCCAGATCGCGAAGGCCGTCCATCGACGCGGGCGGAATGATCTTGAGATCGGTCGCGTAGGCAAAATCGTTAAAGCGATATGCGATCACGGGCAGTTTGCCGTGAATGACCTCAAGCGGCATTATCTCGACATCTTCGCCAATACAAAACGGTGAATTGGGTTGAACCGTATGCGGTATCAATTGCGGAAGACCGCCGCCGAAATGCGTGGGCTCAAAAATGTATTGGAATATACGCCGCAGATCGGTCCAGGCGACCTCGTTGGCATACACGCCCATCGCCCCGTAACGAAAATTCAGCGGCCGGATGTCGTCGAGGCCGAAGACATGGTCGACATGACAGTGTGTTATAAGAACTGCGTCCAGGTGGCTGATCTTTGCCCGCAGGGCCTGCTGGCGAAAGTCGATCGAGGTATCGACAAGTATCTTTTTATCGCGGTGCTCGATAAGTATAGAAACCCGCAAGCGTTTGTCACGCGGGTCGTTGGAGAGGCACGTCTCGCAGTCGCAGCCTATTGAGGGAACGCCTGTCGATGTGCCTGTGCCGAGGAAGGTAAGTTTCATGAGTTGCCGAAGTTGACCGAGTTTGCCGAGTTTTTCGGTTTCCCGATGTGCTACTTTCTTAAATATTGCGCTAATGAAATGGTCATTCTTGACACTTCTTCAAGCATCAGATAGACCTCGTCAAAACTGCGTTGGTTGATGTAATTCAGATCCAGTGCCACATAAAGATGTGATTGGAGTTCAACGGCGGAACCTCGCGCAATATTAAGAAAATTTGCGAATTCGGTTTTTGTGCGTCGCCCGTGTCCCTCGGCAATATTTGCCATAACCGAGACGCTCGCGCGTTTCATCTGGTCCCTAAGACTAAAGTCTTTCGCAAATTCTCCGCCGTTCGATAACAGATATACTTTTTTGGTAATCTCTCTCGCTTTTTGCCAAGATTGTATTTCTTCAAATTTCTTAAATGTTGCCATTGCTTGCTCTTATTTTCTAAAGGAATGTCTGGTTAATCGAGTAAACCCGACAAACTCAGCAAACTCGGTCAACTCTGAAAACTATTTTTTACCCAGGATGTCCGCGCCGGAGAATTGCTGTGCGGCTTGCGCCTTGAGTTTTTCTTCGGTTGCCCGAACTAGTTGCACATACTGCATTCGGAGATCGGCCAGGAGGCCTTCGATCAGCCGCGCCTCTTGATAATGAAGATTGCCTTTTGTCTTTTCTTTCAGCATTCCAAGCACGTCGAGCCAGTATTTCCCCGTGTCGAGGTCGAGACTTCGCTTGCCGGTTGCCGGATGGGGCACGACGCCGAGAGCGGCGGCGGCATTGGTCGCAAGCGTCGATAGAAAATTGACAAAGCTCGCCGGGTCGTCAGCACCGGGAATCTCGCGGTCGTCGAACTCTTCGCCCTCGTCGGCGCTCAGTGGGTCTATAAATACCTCTTCGGCCGGTGCCGGTGCGGACGAAACCTCAGGCGTTGGTTCGGCGGCCTGCTCCTTTGCGACAGGCGGTGCTGCATCAAGCGTCACGCCTTCCCGCACCGAACCGTCCGAGTTAAATTTTCGCCTGTCAGCGACCTTAAAAGTTACTTCTTCCTGGTTATCGTCGTTGCCGATCATAATTTTAATCCTGAATCGATAGTAGCATTTTGCGTTTGAGTCTTGGAAGTGAGTCGTGAGAGTCGTGAGAGTCTGGAGAGTCAAGAGCAGAGAGTCACGACTCAATCGACTCTCTTGACTCACCAGACTCACTAGACTCTAATTAGCTAATGTCCAAATCATTTGATGAACTTGTTGCCGTGATGGCCAGGCTTCGTGCCCCGGGCGGCTGCCCTTGGGATCATGAGCAGACGTATGCTTCGCTCTCTCAATATTTGCTTGAGGAAGCGTACGAAACATTTGACGCAATTCAGGAAGCTCACGAGACCGGCGATACGGCGAATTTACGAGAGGAACTCGGCGATCTGCTGCTCCAGGTAGTTTTTCATTCGACGATCGGAGCCGAACGCGGTGACTTTACGATCGACGATGTAGCCTCAGGCGTCACACAAAAACTGATATTGCGGCACCCGCACGTTTTTGGCGACGCCAAATTTGCCCGGGCCGAGGACGTTCTCGACAACTGGGACGAACTCAAGGCCGACGAACGAAAAGCATCAGGAAAGGTCGAAAAGCAGCTCGACTCGATCCTGGACGAGATCCCTGTACATTTTCCCGCATTGCTCGAAGGACTGAAGCTCACAAAACGGGCGGCGAAAGTCGGTTTTGATTGGGAAAACGCCGATCAGATATTCGACAAGTTTGACGAAGAAGTCGGCGAATTGCGAACCGCGATCAAAGACGGTGACACCGAAAACATCGGCGAAGAGATCGGCGATCTGCTCTTTGTGGTCATGAACCTTGCCCGCCATCTCGGTGTCGAGCCTGAAACGGCATTGAAAAAGACGAATCGTAAATTCCGCCAGAGATTTAAATTTATTGAGGACGAATTAAAACACAGCGGCTCGACACTCGACATTGCAAGTCTCGACGAAATGGACAAGTTGTGGAACAAG
>JAYVER010000210.1:0-11213 GCA_043748725.1 Chloracidobacterium sp.
CATAATGTTATTCAAGTAAGGGTAACGCGCGGCTTCGCTCGTAAATGAGTTGAAGCGTCAAGGGGGCTGGTGAGAAATCTACCGCGGGATTTCTCACCAAACAACAAACAAGGAGAAAATATGGAACGTGTAGAGTCATACATCGGTAATTTTTCGGATTGGGAAAATCATAACTACTCCTACGATATACCATCGGCCCGCAAGGCAACTTTTCTTCGCGAGCCGCGTGAAACCCGGCGGCCATCAACCAACTCCTCACCCGTCGCAACATCGAGCAATGTTCTACTGCGTGCGCTGCCCGCGGATTTGTTCGAAACGCTTCGACCTTCGCTCCGTTCGGTATTTTTAGAGGATGACCAGTTTCTCTATTTGGAAGACGATCGGCTCGACTATGTTTACTTTCCAGAGACGGCGGTTGTCTCTGAACTGCGTACATTGGATGACGGGCGCATGGTCGAGATAGCGATAACCGGACGCGAAGGAGCTGTCGGCTTTTCTGCCATGTTCTGCAAGGCACGAGTCGCAAACTGCACCCAGGTGACACAGGCCGGATCGGCAATCAAGATCGATAGCGAGGTGCTTGCAAAGCTGATTCGCTTAAGCCCGGAGCTTGCAGTGTCGATGTTGCCGCAGATGGATCACTACATCCGGCAAATTTCGCAGCGTTCGATCTGCAATATGTATCACTCGACCAAGGAAAGATTCTGCACCTGGCTGCTGCTCGTACAGGATAGGTGCGGCAAGAAAACACTCAAATTGACGCATGAGCAGATCGCCCGAATATTAGGCGTCTATCGCCCAAGCGTGACCTGTATCGCCCTCGAAATGCGGAAAAATAAATTGATCAACTATAAGCGCGGTGGCCTGTCAATATGCGACCGCGATAAGGTCGAGGATTTTGCGTGCGGCTGCTATTCGGAAATGGCTGCCGAATGTTAAGTAAGATCGCAACAAGTTTTTTTATTTCTGCTGACTAGCCAACCACAAAAAGGGGTTCCCTTAAGTGAACACGTCTTGGGAAACGAGTTCATGGGAACCCCTCCTCACTTTCTACTATATTTTCGGTAGTGGGTCAGTTTCGATTGAAAGTCAATTTACTTTCATCTCACTTCTAATGTCGTTTGAAATAAACTCTGCGATCTCTGCGTAAATCTCGGCGTTCTCTGCGTTTAGTGATTTTAACGCAGAGGCCGCTGAGTCGGACGCTGAGTTCGCTGAGTTCGCTGAGTTCGCTGAGTACAATTTCGCGAAACAACATCGTATATTTTCAAACTGACCCGCTACCGACCGGTGGCTCGTTTGGAAAAAATGTTTTTCTATCGTCGGGTTTTTGATTTTCTTCGGAGGATTGTCCGTACAGACTCAAGCGATCTCGCATATGCTTCAGTGTCGGTCTGAGGACTGCACGCCACCGCCCGGTCGTCAATAAATGCCGACACGCGGGGTTTGCCTTGTCCGATGAAAACATCGGTAAACGGAAACTTATATTTTTCTAACCATTCGATGATGTGAATTCTCAATTGGCCGGGCGAAAGCGTCGGTGGGTCGTATTCGCCGCCGGTGTCAGTCGAGCAGCGGGATGTATAGATGATAATGTCGGCGATCTCATAGAGTTCGCGGGCAAATTCGAGAGCGCCCGCGAGCGGCGGCCCGATCCGCTCAAACCCCTGCCAGCTATCATAGGTGGCAAGCACGCCGTCGAGATCGAGACAGACGCGGGGTTTGCGCGTGCGTGCCTTCGGTTTCGGCCTGCCTACTGCTACTGCCGACTGCCTACGTGTCTTCTTCACCTTTGGCAGCTTGGCGGGGCGTGTCGCGAGCATCGCCTCGATCGCCTCGCCGCCGTCGAGCCATTCGTTCTCGTCTGCAAACTCAAAATTATATATCCGCGTATAATGGTGCCGAGTATGATGACGGCCCGGCAGCCGCAGCGTGTACGGTAGATCGTCGGGGCCGACGGCACGTTTCGGCGGAAAGCACTCGGGCTTGCGCGGCAGACCGAGCGATTCCCAATCGGAACGCAGGTTATCCACAAAATCGAATGTCTGCTCAAGCGGATATTCCTTATCAAGCAGCACCCAAATGTGATAGCCACCCACGCCGTTCGAGTCCATTACCATCGGATCAAATCCCAGCTCGCGCAACCGCCGAGCCCATTCGAGTGTCGCGGTTAGGTTCGCCTCGACGATCTCGTCGGCGTTAGTGACCTTTTCGTCGTGCAGATCGATGTCGATAGCGAACCATTTGCAAGTGCTGTGATCCGAGATCGAGAACATGCCGACGAGGTGCCCCGGCGAACGCCCCGAGAAATGGCGTTCGAGCTTTGTGATCGTCACCATGTCGGTGCCGAGCTTTCGCCGCTCCTTAATAGGCAGCATAACGACCCCGATCCGCCCGTCGGGCTTGACCGTGTACTGGCTCCAAACGTCGCGGCGGTTCACCAGCCGCTCCATCGCCCACTCGGCAAGCTGCGGCGCGTACCGTATCCACTCCTCCGCGATCCAGAGAAGCCTCTTGTCCCCCGCAAATTCAACAAAGGGCTGTGCCATAGATCAAGGAAAGTACCGGTAAATCTCTTTTCGGTTCAAAAACCGGACGAAGAAAAAGGTATTGCCCTCCAACTTAAGTCCGACCCGATAGTCACCGATCCGAATACGAAAATAGCCTCGACCACCGTGCATTTTCTTTAGATGCGTCAAGTCGTCGGGAGTATCCGCCGATTCAACCAATTGAGTTGTTTCTTTTACTCTCGCGAGGAGGGATTTATCTTTGATCGAGAGCAGGTCTTTGAGAAAGCTCTCTCGGAATTCCGTCTTCAATTGGCAGTCTCCAGCAATTCGAATATCTGTTCACGATCCACTAACGGAGTCCGCTCTCCCTCCTCGATCGCTTTTGAAAGGGCTACGTCTTCGAGCACACCTTCCAAAATTTCCTGCACTAACTCTCGACGCTCCTGGAGAACCTCGATAATTGCCGACTTGAAAACTTCCTTTAACCTAATGTCATCTTCAAAGACTGTCGCCATAATCTTTCCTCAATAATTCAATAATAATATTATCACAGCCAGTAAGTCACTCGGATCGTCACTCGCACACTTGATATTGCAACAGCTAAACCGAATGATAGTTAGAAACATGGGATGGTTCTCTACATTATTTCCTCGAAATAAACGCCCCGCGCGAAATATCCGGAGAGTACATTAGCAAGGTAATCTCTCAAAACGGTGCCCGGATGGGCGGATCGAACATACCCAAACTGTATCGCCCACCATTCATGCTGTCACCTTTTCCCGTCCTTGTCGGGGAGTGGAGAATGATATAATGTGTGCAGGTGGAGGTTGAAAGATGAACGATAAGGCATTGCTCGAACGAATTTCGCTAAATCCAAAGGTCATGATGGGCAAGCCTGTAATTAAGGGCACGCGTCTGACCGTCGAGTTTGTGTTAAATCTACTTGCCCACGGGGCAACAGTTGCCGAAATTCTGGACGAATACAAAGGACTTACCACAGAGGACATACAGGCCTGCATGTTTTTTGCCGGCGAATCGTTGAGCCGTACCGAATTCATGCCCCTTGTGGTGGAAACCGCGTAAAATGCGTTTTCTGGTCGATGAATGTGCCGGGCCTAGAGTGGCCGAATGGCTACTTGGAGAAGGCCACGAAGTGTTTTCGGTATTCGACGAGACTAAGGGACTGCCCGACGCCGAGATTCTCAACAAAGCATTCGATGAGCACTGGATTCTGATCACCAACGATAAGGATTTTGGCGAAATGGTTTTTCGCGAACGGCGTCCGCACCATGGCGTCGTTTTTCTTCGACTTGATGATGAACGCGCCGTCAGCAAAATAGCAGTTTTGCAAGACCTGCTGCTGAATCACGCAAACCGTTTGCCGGAACGATTTGTAACGGTCACCGAGACAAAAGTCCGATTTACGTAAGCTGGGCAGCTTATTTTCCAGCCCTTTTCCACCCTCCGATAAAATTTTCTTCGGCCATTTTTTCGAACATTTTGCGGGCCGCGGCTTCGGTGGCGGCGATGCGGATGTCGCTTTCGAGGGGGGTTTGTCGGTTGGGCGAAAAATCGGTGAAATAGACGACATAGGCCGGGAATTCGGGGCGGTCTTCTTTGTTGGTCTTCCACATCAGGAGTTTTCTGACCATAAGGTTGCCACGCATTGTCTTGGTGTAAACTTGGCGTTCAAGCAGTTTGCTCGGGTCGCCGGCGGGGTCCTCGGCGGGTTTGTCTGCCGAAACAACGGGAACCATCTCGGTGACCTGGCGGATATTGACGTCCTCGACGTTTGCTTCCTTATCGTCGCGCATACGCACGAACTGCGGCGAGATCACGCTGACCAGCGGCATTCGCGAGAGTGCGGCGTAACGTTTGCCGTCATATTTCAGCACCATGCGGTTTACCGGCCCGCCGCGGGCGCTTTCGGTGATCATATCCAGGCATGACATTTCGATGACCGGCCCCGGCGCGATCATCTCGTAGGCGACGTAATCGTTGTTGACGGCAACGTAATCGGACGGCACGATGCGGCGTTTCAACTCGGCGGCGATGTCCTTGCGGTTTTCGTCGGTAAAGCCGCCGCCGACACGCGTCAGTTCCTGAAATGTCCCGTCATTACGCATCACCGCGACCAGCAGGTCGTGGAGCAGATCTTTCCGATCTTCGCTGCCTACCGAAAACCCAATGATCGCGGCGTCCAGATTGTGCCGCAGCTTGATCTTGTACCAATTAGCCTGGTCGTGCTGGAGAACAATGCCCTCGGAGCCCTCGCCGATGACCCAATCGGCGAGCATTTCCATGATCTTTTCGGTCTTGTCGGCGACGACATGATCAACCGGATGGACGAGCTTGCCATGTGCGAACCATTTTTCGAGCAGCGAGAACATTTTTTTGAGCGCCGTCACCGGCTCGCCGTCGTATTCGGCGATGTCAAAAACGGCGAGGCCAAGCCGTTCGGTTTCGGCTTCTGTCTTCGGGTTGCGAAGAACGCTGACAACCTGTTGGATTGCAAGAGCCTTAGAGGGCTCAACTTTCATATAGATCTCGGCACCGAGCACGCAGGATTTGACCTTGACGGCCTTGAGCAGCTTTTCGGCTTCCTTAAAACACGGCAAACCCATGCGGACGGTGCCGCCGGGATTTACCGAGATCAATTTTTCGCCGTCAAAAAAGATGAGTGCGAATTCACCGTCGTATTTTCGCGTCACGTAATAGCCGCGCTCCGCGTGGATGCGATGAACGTCCTGGGCCGAAACCGCCCGCATTTTGCCGCTCAACTTGCGTTTGTATTCCTGCGCGCGGGGCGCGAGCGAGGGATCGGCGAGATGAATGGCGTCGCCAGTGCAATAATCGCCCTTTTTACAAGCCAGCCGTTCCTTGTCGAAATCAAGATTCACTGACGATCTCCTTCGGCCTTTTTAACTCCATATTCGACATCTGCAGGATCAGGCAATACGAATCTCCCTTTATGCGGCCCTCGAGAAAAGCATTGTACGGCCGGCCGCCGCGATGCATAACTATGGGCTCGTCGCCTTTTTCGCCGCCGCGAATGAGCAGTAGCGAATTTCGCTCGTTCAGTTCCTTTGCCATCTCGTATAAAAAATCAAAAGTAAGTCCGTTGACATGGATCAACTGGCGCTTGTGCGTAAATATAAACTTATGCGCCGCCTCTTCCTTCTTGATGTATTTACCGCTCCATCGAAGCGGAATGTCAGTGTTGACGTTTTGCAGCTCTTTTTGACGCGGGCGCCGCTCACGCAGGGTGCCATCAGGATGCTTTAGAACTTCAAATTCATCGACCAGATGGATTATCCCTTTCTTCGACACATATACACGCGAGGTGTCCGCCAGAAACATCCCAAATTCGTTGATGTCGATCTCCGGATCGTCTTTGATAAGAGCCTTACCGATCGCAGCCAGAGTTTTCCGCTTTTTGAGCAGTGCGGGCAGATCGTGGTTGATGTCGGTTTTCAGGAGCTTTTGCGTGGTGACAGGATTGCCCTGCGGGTCAACGAAATGAACGTCGCGTTTAGGTATAACCGCCTCAAAGGCCACGACGGCGTCACGATTTTTTTGATTGCTGATATTTATAGCCATAAAAGAGCTCTTCGTCTCTGTGTTCTTTGTGTCTTCGCTTTGAGGTCTTTGTGATAATGGCTTTGAAATCCCAAATCACAGAGTACACAAAGAGAGGACACAAAGAGCACAAAGCTCAAAAAAGATCAAAATCGATATCGTCGCCCGAGATCTCTTCTTCCTCGATGGCATCCAACACGGCTGCCTGGTTAAGTTTGGCGAATTGAAATGTCGCCTGCTTGCCGACGATGATAAAGGCGTCAGATTTATTGCCGATAACAAAAGCGCTGTCGTACTCGGTCCCGCCGCGGTAACTGAACGGAAACGTGAATATTTGCCCGGTTGAAAGATTGTCGAGAAGTATGTCGATATTGCCGTCTTCGAAAGGCGAAACGAGGTAAACCGACTTTATTATCTGCGAAAAATAATCTTCGAGCTCGGCTTGCTTTAGCTCGTTCGGTTGGGCGAAAGACGAGGGAACGGGCTCCAATTCCTTACCCTCGATATCGACGGTCTTCAACATGGGACGCTCGACGGAGTTGCCTTTATCGTCTAATGTCGCAAGCGCCGTACCACCTTTATCGAGCAGGGTTTTGCCATCCGCCGCTAAAACCATCAGAGTCGCCGGGTTGCCTTTTTCATCGAACGCCTCGACCTCGACCGAGCCGTAAAGCTGATCGCGGTCTATCTTTTTAATGCCGACGGAGAATTCCTCGCCGTCCAGCGAGAGTATCAATGGTCGCGCCATAATATCCGATAGATTTTAGGCTATTTAGGTATGATCGGGCAAAAAAGAGCCGCCTATTTAGGCGGCAACATACCTTACCCTGAAAATTAGAGGCTCGCGTCCGGTCGCCTACTCGAAAGTGGGGGCGGAAATAGTTCGTCTTTGGAATTTTCCATTTCCGCCTCACGTTTCCGGCGAATTTCCACCACCCAATCCTTAACTGTTGCCGCGATTTCCTGTGTAGGGACGACGGGCGTTTGTAATCTCTTCTGATCTTCTTCCCGCTTGACTACCTTTATATTGATCTTCTCCATCTTCTTGTCACCTCCCGGTAAATCTTTTTGTCCCGGACACCCTCTCTGCTTGGTTTCGGGGACATGAAACAGCGTATCGGAATGTATAGAACGATTATGTTCGCTACCTTACAAAAGGAAGTACTTTCCTCGATAAAAACCGGAAATTTCACTCGACCAAAAGCTCAAACATAAAAAAACTTACATCGGCCTATAAGTTGGTTTGTCTTTTTCGTGATTTATAAGACAATCAGAATATGAAAAATCGACAATGGCTACTTTTTACTCTTTTCATCGGCTTTTTCGCTCTTTTGAGTTTTGCGGCTAATGCAAACGCCCAGTACTCGAGCGGGAAAAAATCACAATCCGGTTATCATCTGCTCACTAAGATCGAAGTTGGGGGCGATACCGGCTGGGACGGCCTAATCGCCGACGCGGATGCCCACCGGTTATATGTTTCACACGGGACGCACGTCGTGGTTATTGATACAACGACCGACAAAGTGGTCGGCGATATCCCCGGCACGAATAGGGTTCACTGCATCGCAATTGCCGAAAAACTTGGGAAAGGTTTTACGAGCAACGGCGGCGATAATACGGTCACGATCTTTGACCTGAAAACCCTGAAAGTATTGGGAACCGCGCCGACAGGAAAAAATCCCGATGCGATCACCTACGACCCGGCCTCAAAACGTGTTTTCGCGTTTAACGGGGGCAGCGCTAACGTAACCGTTATCGATGCTGCCGACGGCAAGGTCGCTGGAACGATCGATCTGGGCGGAAAGCCTGAGTTTGCGACATCGGACGGCAAAGGCACGGTTTTTGTAAATATCGAAGACAAAAACCAGGTCGTCGCGATCGACTCAACTAAGATGACAGTCAAATCACGGTGGCCTATCGCTCCGGGTGAGGAACCTTCTGGAATAGCGCTCGACAGTAAGACGATGCGGCTATTTATGGTATGCGGCAATAAGAAAATGATCGTTATGGATGCGGTTTCCGGGAAAGTGATAACCGATCTGGCGACCGGCGACGGGACGGACGGAGCGGAATTCGATCCCGGCATGAAATATGCGTTTGCATCGAATGGGGAAGGGACGCTGACCGTTGTCCACGAAGATTCAAAAGATAAATTCAGTATCGCAGAAAACGTAAAGACTCAACCCAGAGCACGGACGTTAGCCGTTGACACCAAAACGCATAAAGTTTACCTGCCGACCGCTCAGTTCGGAACTGCCCCCGCGGCGACCACGGCCCAACCTCGTCCGAGGGCGCCGATGATACCAAATACCTTTGTTATTTTGGTTTACGGAAAATAAAAAACAAGCGTAAATATGGTACAACCTAATGTTCGAAACGGACTGTAACCTCAAATATTGAAAAAGGCAGCTATTTTGGCTGCCCCTTCTTTTTCGTTCAGAGTTATGTCTAGTTCTTCTTCTTTTTATCGTCAGCTTTTTCTTTCGCTTCGTCTGCCGCATTTTCGACGGTGACGGCTATCACTGCGCCCGTTGTTGCGTCGATGTTGACCTCGGTAGTTCCTCCGTTTGCGGTGCGGATGTCAAACGAATAGATCATTTTCCCGTGCTCATTTTCAAGCTCCGAGCTTTTGATCTTTCCCTGCACCTGCTTGCTCGCGATCTCTTTAGCCCGCGTCATGCCGATGTATTTCGGCTTTGCTGAAACCAAGGCTGCGGTCGAAATCGCTAACGCCAAAACTAATATTATCTTTTTCATAATTACTCCAGTTATCAAATTCTCTTTCGAGTTATTTTAGGTTAGCAATTCAATAGTTAATAGAAGATTAACGATGAAAAATAAATGACGGGACGCATTGGTTGATAAAGGGTGACACTCTTGACGAGGGATCCAGACAATATGCTTTCAATTAATCTTCTATTCATTTTGCAATTAGTATTCTGACTTTGAACGTGAAAGGGGGAAACAATGGACGCAGCAAGATTGGATAGCTTAAGCAAGGTACCGCAGGTAACCCTAATATTTTGGATCATCAAGATACTGGCCACGACACTCGGTGAGACGGGCGGCGATATGGTATCCATGTCAATGAATCTGGGTTATCTCATTGGGACGGGAATCTTCGCCGCGATTTTTGTCCTCGCCGTGATCGTGCAGATTCGCGCCAAGCAGTTTCATCCTTTTCTATACTGGTTAACGATCATTGCCACAACGACGGTTGGCACCACGCTTGCCGATTTCTTCGACAGGTCGCTGGGTATCGGCTATGCAGGCGGGGCCTCTATCCTGTTTGTGCTCCTAATGGCGTCGCTGCTAACGTGGCGTTGGTCCACGGGGACGGTTTCGGTTGAGAGCATAAGCACGCTAAAGGCCGAAATGTTTTACTGGGGAACTATAATGTTCTCGCAAACGCTGGGAACGGCTCTGGGCGACTGGGTCGCGGATGACGTAGGTCTCGGACTGGGCTACGCCGGCGCGGCTGCGGTGTTTGGCGGGATATTAGTTATTGTCATTGCCCTGTACTTTTGGACAAATGTCTCGCGGACGATCTTGTTTTGGACCGCGTTTATCGTAACGCGGCCGCTCGGGGCGGTAGTCGGAGATTTTCTGGACAAGCCCATTGCCAACGGCGGACTGGCGCTGAGCCGTTACACGGCATCAATACTTCTTCTGGTTTTCATCGTCGCCTTTATTCTGATCTTTCCACCGAAAGCTACGGACGAAGTTCACTAACCTCAAGATTCGCTTTTTACCCATTATCACGCTTTAGCGTTCGTAAAACGCCTATCGGTTAATATCGCGTAAACTGTCGGCGTGACGATCAGCGAGAGCAGCAGAGCAAACAGCAGTCCGCCAATCACGGCGATAGCCAGAGGCTGGAGAAGTTCGGAGCCTGAGCCGAGTGCCAGGGCGAGTGGCAGCATGCCGAGGATCGCGGCTAGTGATGTCATTAGAACCGGACGAAAACGGCGGCGGCCTGAGAGCATTAATGCCTCGGTCAGATCGCCCGTTTTAGCGAGATTTTCGGCGACGGCGTCGAGCATTAAAATGCCATTTTTCGCTACGATGCCAACGACCATTATCATTCCCATCAGGCTGACGACATTAAGTGTTGTTCCTGTAACCAACAACGCAAGAAGCACGCCGCCGAGGGCCAAAACCGCGCCTGTGACAATCGCTACCGGATGTGCGAACGAGCGAAATTCAATTAGCAACACCAAAAAGACGAGCACGATCGCCAATCCGAGAGCGATGACGAGCTCGCGGAAGGACGACTGCTGCTCGGCGTAGAGTCCACCGTATTCGATGGACATTCCGGCCGGAAATTTTACGTCTTTTTTTAATTTGGTTTTGATCTTGTCAATTGTGGTTCCCAGATCGCTGCCGTTGATACGGGCGGTTACGGCGACCGATTGGCGAAGGCCGTCACGGTGCATTTCGGTCTGGCCTTCATTGTATTCCACGGTTGCGACCTGATCGAGCCGAAATTGCTGGCCGCTCGCAGAACGGATTTGCAACCCCTTCAGCACGTCGAGAGAGGCTCGCGCATCCGGCGGGAAAACGACACGTACCGCAATGGGACGGCTATGCTGCAAAATGCTCGATACTTTCGTCCCGGTCATTGCGGTTTCAACTGCTGTTGCGATGTCAGTGGTGTTAACGCCAAACTTTGCCGCAAGACGCGGATCGATCTTGAATGTGACGGCTGGGCCGCTCACTATCACCCCGCTTTTAGTGTCGACGACGCCGTCGATCTTCTTTATGGCATCTTCCGTTTCGGCGGCTTTCGCATGCAGAACCTTAGTGTCGTCGCTGAAAAGCTTGATCTCGATCGGCTGAGGCGCGCTCGCCAGGTCTCCGATCATGTCAGACAAAATGCCCATAAATTCGGTTTCGAGAGCCGGTTCACTTTTTTCGATCTCACTCCGGATGTCGTCTGTCACTTTTGCGGTCTCGCGGGAGCGATTCGGTTTCATCTTGACGGCGAAATCACCCGTATTCGGCTCCGTGACACCGGAAAGTCCGAGCTGCAGCCCGGTACGGCGGGAAAAGCTCTCGACCTCGGGCGTGTTTTTTAGAATTTCCTCGACATGGTTGAGTATCCGGTCGGTCTCGGGCAGCGAG
>JAYVER010000211.1:0-11181 GCA_043748725.1 Chloracidobacterium sp.
AAAAGGTTGGACGCCGCCGCGACGAACTTGCCGATCTGGCACGCGATTTTGACGTCATGGCCGAACGCATCGAATCGCTCGTCACGTCGCAGCAGCGGCTTAACCGCGACATCTCGCATGAATTGCGTTCGCCCTTAGCGCGTCTTAATGTTGCACTCGAAATCGCCAAACGAAAATCAAGCCCCGACACGCTGCCGATCCTTAATCGCATAGAAACAGAGTCGAGCCGTCTGAACGAGATGATCTCGCGTTTGCTGATACTTGCCAAACTCGAAAGCGGAAGCGAGTTTATCGAACCCGTCCGCATCGATCTGGCCGAGCTGGTTCGCGACGTTGCGGAGGACGCGGATTTTGAAGCTCAGGCCAAGGGACGTTCGGTCAATATCTCTTCAAATGAGGCCTCCACCGTGCTCGGCAGCGAAAATCTCCTCAGAAGTGCGATCGAAAATGTGCTTCGAAACGCCGTTCGTTATACAGCAAATGGCACGACGGTAGACGTTTCGTTGATAGCCCAAAACGGAAATTCCATTTTGCAGGTAAAAGATCACGGCGGCGGCGTGCCGGACGACGAATTGGCCAATCTTTTTCGGCCGTTCTATCGCGTCGGCGAGGCCCGCGAGCGAAAAACCGGCGGTATCGGCCTCGGGCTCGCAATCGCAGAACGAGCGATCAAAGCGCACAAAGGAACGATAGCCGCGCGGAATACCGGCGACGGACTGCTGGTCGAAATTAGGTTGAATAAAGAAGCGTGATCGTCCGTCTAGCCTTGGCGGTTTTTGCGGGCAGCGGCAAATGATCTGATCGCCAGTATCACAAAGGCGAGGCACACCACCGCCATCGCGATCTGCGAGACAACGGCCGCCGACATAGTCAGCTCGGCCATCTTGGAAACAAGCCGACCGACAGGCATAATAAATCCCAGTAGAGCAACCACAATTGCGGCATGCATCAGATGCTTTCTCAGGCTCTCTTTGCTTTGAGCCAAAAGACCGAGAATGAATAGAACGACGCCAAAAAAGGCCGGTATCAACGCGGTTACGCTCGCCTTTTCATTCATTAGGCCGTAAATGTATCCGACAGCTCCGATAAGGGTTAACAACGTACCGCAGACGATTGAGATTAAGGGCATAATTAATTTTATTTTAAAACCTGGACTTACTACCTCAGTTTACACAAAAGCAAATTGTTTAGGCGGCTTCAGCCGTATTTTCCGCGTTTCGCGCCTAAATAATTCCGTGTTGTTTTATTTTTTCATGATCGGCAAAACGATCGCGGATGTATTTTTGCCGCCGAAATAGATACGCTCGGTTGCTTTCGAGAAGTCCGCTTGCGTCCCCATCTGATAATTCGCCATAAACTTTTGCGGATTACGTGCAACCAGCGGGAACCACGTGCTCTGGATCTGCACCATTATACGATGGCCTTTTTTGAATGTATGAACGATGCCGGGCATTGTGTAGCTTAGAGAAGTAACCGTGTTGGGTGTCAGCGGCTCGGCCTTTTCGAAGCTTTTGCGGAATCTCGCCGGCATGGGCTCGCCGCGAAGCAGCATTTCATAACCACCCGGCTGGAATACGCTGCCCGCGGAATCAGGCGGTGGGTGAACGCCGTCCGGGAATTTATAGTCGTCAGGAAACACATCGATGATCTTGACGACAAAATCCGAATCGGTTCCGGTCGATGAAATAAACAGGCTCGGCTTGATAGCTCCGGCAACCGTAATGTCATCCGCCAGCGGCTCGGTTTCGTATGTGAGAACATCCGGCCTCGTGGACGCGAATCGTTGATCCTCCGTCATAAAATCGCGCGGATAGCTTAGCGTGATCTTTTGCGTATAGGGAACTGGGTTCATCGGGTCGGATACGTATTCGTTAAAGCCGCCGATGTCTTTCGACATACTAAATGAAAGTCCGCCGTTCGCGGTCAGGTAAAGAGCTGTATCGGTACTGGCTGTCGGCTCGAAATTATCGAAGCTCTTCCATTCATGCGAGCCTGTGTCGAAGACATTAACCTCTTTTATCGCGGAGATGTCGCCCTTGTCCTTGAGGAAATGGTTAAAGAACGGCAGCTCCATATTCACCCGGTAATATTCGGCGGTCTTCGAGCCGAAGTAGGCTGTGCCGAGCCAGTCGCCGTCCGAGCGTGCCCAGCCGCCGTGAAACCACGGCCCGACGACCAGCACGTTAAAGATGCCGGGATTCTGTTTCTCAATGTACTCGTATGTATGGAGCGCACCGTAGAGGTCTTCGTTGTCGTACCAGCCGCCGACAGTCATCGTCGCGCACTTAATGCCGTTGAGGTGCGTCAGGGCGTTCCGATCCTTCCAATACTGGTCGTAGGTCGGATGCGGCATCATGTCATCCCAATACGGCTGGCGGACGCCGATGCCTTTTTCGTAACTGTCGGCGACCTCTTTCAGGCCGCCTGCTTTCCGGAAGTAATCGTAACCGTCCTGAGTGTCCCGGCCTTTCCATGGCTTGATGTAATTCCGGTCGCTGGTCGGTGCAGCACTCGGCTGAAAGAAGGTATAGAAGAAATAATTCTGCGCGAGAAACAGTGCCCCGTTGTGGTGCATATCATCGCCGTGGAACCAATCGCTGACCGGTGCCTGCGGCGAGCAGGCTTTTAACGCCGGATGTGAATTGATAGCGCCGACCGAAGTATAAAAACCCGGGTACGAAATGCCGTAAGTGCCGACGCGGCCATTATTGTTGGCGACGTTTTTGATGAGCCAGTCGATCGTGTCGTAGGTGTCGGTCGACTCGTCCGTCGTGCCCGGCTTGCTTTGAGCGGTCTCGGGCCGCACATCGACAAATTTTCCCTCGCTCATCCAACGCCCACGCACATCCTGGTAAACGAAAATGTATCCCTCTTTTGCGAACTGATAATCAGGACCAAGGCTGTCCTTAAACTGGTCTTTGCCATTCTTGTCCTTTCCGTAGGGAGCAACGCTGTATGGCGTGCGGCTCATCAGAATCGGGTATTTCTCGGCTTTGCCCTTCGGCTCGTAAATAGACGTAAAAAGCTTAACCCCGTCGCGCATCGGAATCATGACTTCGGTCTTGACGTAATTGTCCTTGATATATTTCGCAAGCTCATCCTGAGCCTTAGACATTGCTGGAGCCTGTCCAAACGAGGCGACGACGGATAACGCAAAAAGAAAAACGATGAGGAAAACGGCTTTGATACGCATATTGTCTCCAAAAGTGATGAGGCTGGTGTTACGACCTAATTTTCGCTTAAATCTGTTGAAAAGGGAAGTGAGGATTAACGGTGAACAGCCTGTGGAGCAGACGCAAATCCTATTTCCTCATCTCGTCGATCATGTCGGCAATTGTTTGTTTGAGATGCGCCGTGACTACCGCATATTTATCGTCATTCGAGACAGCCAACCCAGTCGCTATCGCTCCCGGTTCTGACCCCGCTGCGGCATCGCTGACTACCGATTGCTGACTGCCGACCACGTCCTTCGCATAAAACGGCTTCCCGATGTGAACCTTCACTTTTGCCGGGCGGATCTTCCACGATTTGCGGGCCCAGACGTTTTGGAGACCGTCGAGAGCGACGGGGACTATCGGAAGGTCTAATTCGGTGGCGAGAATTGCGGCGCCTTTTTTGAATTCGTGCAGTTCGCCGTCGAAAGCTCGTTCGCCTTCCGGATAAATGTTGAGAATTTTGCCGTTACGCAGACCGATCGCACCGGCTTTCATTGCACGCATCAGCTCGGTGTCGGGGTTGATCGGGACGACGTTCATCATCCGAGCGACGGCTTTCATAAAGCCGCCCTCAAAAAACTCGCTCGCGCCGACGTGGAAGCTGTTTTTGAAGATGCGATACGGGTAGTTAGACGTGAGCACGAACGGATCAAGAAAGCTTTGATGATTAGGACAGATAAGAAATGTGGATTGCGGATTGCGGATTGCGGATTCCGAATCCACATGTTGGACGACTGAGTTAAGATTTTCAAGACCTGAAACTTCGAGCCGCATGAAGAGACGGCAGAATAGATTGAAGATTTTATAGACTGTAAACGCGAATACCGAAAATACCAGGTGGTTGCGAAGCACCTCCTGCACCTCTGGGAGATCGTCATCCGACTCGTTTAGTATCTTGTTCCAATTGAGATCAACGGAAACGGCTTCCATATCCTCACCGCCGTGTTTGTTGACAAGTTCTATGACGTTGGCAACTGTCAATGCGGTCGCGGCTTCGTCCGGGACGAATTCTGTCTGGAAAGCCTGCTCAAGCGCCGCGAACATTTCAGCACGCCCGAGGCTGTCGAGACCGAGATCGATCTCAAGATTCATCTTCGGATGGATGACATCGCCGTCTTTTGCATTTTGCTTGATCGCCGCAACGACGGATTTTGCCGTGCTGGTCGCAAGCTGCGCTTTGTCCTCAGCGGTCAACTCCCAAGTCTTGGTTTCCTTGGCTTCGGTCGCGATCTCGCCGCTTTCGATCTCTTTTTTGAGCTGAAAACGCTTGACCTTGTTGGTCGCGGTGCGCGGCAGCGGCTCGACGCGGATTATGTAGTCGCGAAAGCGTTGATATTCGGGCAGTTCGCGTCCCAGATTGTCGAGTGCGTGGCGGATCGCTTCCTTCGAATTGGCGATACCTTCCTGCTTCAAATAGGCAAAGTCCGGTACGATGACGGCGGCTAGTTTTTCCGCTCCGGCATGAGTCTCGCCGGTCTCGGCTAGGCCAATGATGGCCATTTCTTCGACCAGAGGGCATTTCAGATAATGGACTTCCAAGTCCTCGGGGTGCACGTTTTTGCCGGACGGGAGCACAATGACGTCTTTGCCGCGGCCGACTATATATAGAAAGCCGTCCGCATCGATCCTCCCAAGATCGCCCGACCGAAACCAGCCGTCTTTCGTAAAAGCCTCAGCCGTCGCCTCCGGATTGCGAAAGTAGCCGTCGAAAACCATCGTCCCGCGAATGAGCACTTCGCCGACGCCGTCTTTATCAGGGTCGAGTATCTTGATCTCGGCGCCTTTCATGGGCTTTCCGACAGATCCGACGCGGTTATCGTCCTCCGGCGTTGCCGTCGCCGCTCCGCTGGTTTCGGTCAGTCCGTAACCCTGAATGATCGTGAAACCTAAGCGGTGAAAATCCTCAGCGACGGCTTCGTCAAACCGCGAACCGGCGGAGATGGCGATACGCAAATTACCGCCAAAAGACGCGTGTACCTGTCCGAACATCCTGCTTCCCAAATTGATATTGAAAGTGTCGCGAAAGAATCCATTTGTTCTTAGCATCGTGCGAAACAGTACCTGAACCGGTTTTGGCTTTGCTGCAACAGCGTCAAATATTTTTTTGTGGAATAGATACCAAAGACGCGGCACCGTCGTGAGGATCGTGGGCTTGAACAGCTTCATCGACTCGCTCAATTCGGCGGGTGTCAGTTCTTTCAGATAACCGACCTGACAGCCAAATATCGTCGCAACCCAGAGATTTATTATTTGTAAATAAGCGTGAAACAGCGGAAGCAGACTTAAGATCCGCTCTTTATCCGTTAATTTGAGAATGTCGTTTACGCCGGAAAGCTCGCCCAGGATATTCCCGTGTGTCAACGGGACGCCTTTTGGGGTTCCGGTCGTACCGCTGGTGTACATCAAGAGGGCAGTATCGTTGCCTGATGGTTTCGGAGTTTCACTCACAAAACTATCGGGAAATTCGGTCGTCGCCCAATCTTCAAACTTTAAAAAGCTCCCATCCTTGGAAAAGGAGGGGTGGCCGAAGGCCGGGGTGGTTCGTTTCGTTTGCCCATTAGCTATATTCTCGCTTGGCGAAGAGAGAACCACCCCGTCTGCCGAAGCGGCATCCACCCCTCCTTTGTAAGGAGGGGAGCTTGTTTGCCACACGACCGCGGGGATATTTCGGCCGAGCTTTTCTTCGATCTGTGAAAACCGTTCAGTCTGATCGGGCGATAAAAACGCGACCTTTACTTCGGAATTTTCAATAAAATTGGTGATCGTCTCGATCTCACCGTGCGGATCGAGGGGAACGATGACTGCGCCGATAAATAATGTGCCGAGATATGCCGTCGCCCAGTGCGGGTGGTTTTCGCCGATGAGCGCGACGCGGTCGCCAAACTCAACGCCTTCCTGTGTCAAGCGAAAGGCTATTGAGCGGACTTCGCGAAGCAATTCACTCCAGGTATAAGTAGCGCCATCGCTGCCGACGACGCTCATCGCGATTTTGTCTGGACGAGATTCAAATGACTCGACCAATTGCTCGCAAAATGATTTCTCCATAAGTAAGTTCGGGGTTCGTCTAGCTTAGACTGCGAGCCTGTTTGAGCGCAAGTTTGCGGAACCCAATGGTGAAATGCTTAACGTTTCAAAATACGATACCTGACCAGTCCGGCCATCACGTTTTGGCCAATGGCTAACGGAAATGCCGAAGTCTCGGTCTTTGGCCGGGTGACAGTGATGGTTTTTTTCTCGCCGAGGTTCAGGCTGACAGTTACGCGTTCAAATGCGCCGACAAAGCTGACTTCATCGACCACGCCGCCTGTCAGGCGATGATATTGCTGCGTCAGGTTTTCGGGTTTTCGCAAAAACACATCTTCGGGACGAAATACCAGAGTTACATTGTCGCCTTCCTTAAATTTCGAATCGTCCTCGAGATCGAGCCAGATATCGCGATGTGAAAATTTTTCATCCTTGATCACACCCTCGATCAGGTTGGCGGGCCCGAGGAAAGTGGCGACGTGTTCGGTTCGCGGATTGTTATAGATCTCAAATGGCGTGCCGATCTGCTCGAGCTTGCCGGCATTGAGAACCGCGATGCGGTCGCCGAGTTCGAGTGCCTCTTCCTGATCGTGCGTAATGAATATTGACGGCACCTTTATTTCTTTTAACAATGCCCGTATTTCCTTACGGAGCATCCCCCGAATTTGAGCGTCGAGTGCACCAAAGGGCTCATCGAACAATAGCACTTCGGGTTTGTAGGCAAGTGTACGTGCAATCGCAACGCGCTGCTGCTGGCCACCGGAAAGCTGGGACGGGTATTTTTTTCGATGATCCTGGAGGTGGACAAGTTCAATAAGGCGATCGACAGCCTCTCTGACCTCTTTACGTTTCCGATGTCGAAGACGCAGGCCGTAGCCTATATTTTTCTCGACGGTCATCTTTGGAAACAGGGCATAAGATTGGAAAATCACACCGGTGCCACGCTGTCGGGCGGGAACGTGTGTTACATCTTTGCCATGAAGTATTACCTGTCCCGAATCCGGCGTATCCAACCCGGAAATAATGCGGAGTATGGTCGTTTTGCCGCTGCCCGATGCGCCGAGCAGCACGACGATCTCGTCTTCGTCCACAGTAAAATTGATGTCTTGCAGCACGATTGCCTCGCCAAAACTCTTGCTGAGACCACGAACGGTCACAGCGGCTTTGCCATAATTCATTGGCGTAACGTGAATATCGAGATCCATAGAACGTATTAATCGGCTTCGAGCCAATCACGGGCAAAGAACAAAATGCTGAATATTACAAACGAAAACAACGCCAGAACGATGGCGATGGCATTCGCGGCCTCAACTTGGCCTTCGTTGAATTTTGCAAAGATGTATAACGGTGCTGTTTGCGTCCGCGACGCAAGATTTCCGGAAACCAGGATAGTCGAACCAAATTCACCAACGGCACGGGCGAATGTCAGCAGAGCGCCGCTGACGATAGCTCCCCGAAGCGAAGGCAGCGTCACATGCCAAAATGTCTGCCACCGCGTCGCACCCATTGTAGCCGAAGCCTCTTCGAGCGAGCGGTTCATTGTGTCGAAGACCGGTTTTATAACGCCGAAAGCCAAAGGGAATGTAACAAAAATATTTGCGAGAATTATCGCCCACGCGGTGAACATGATCTGCGGAACGTTGTCGACACCAAAGAGACGTGACAGGGTTCCATACGGCCCCCACAGCAGCAGCAAAGCAAAACCCGCGACCGCCGTCGGGATCGCTGTCGGCAGCGAGATCGTTACGATCAGGGCGTTGCGGCCCCAAAAACTGTATTTCGTCAGAACATAGGCCGCGAAAAGGCCGAATATGACGTTAAAAACCGTGGCCCAAAAGCTCGTAACTATCGAAAGTTTAAGTGCAAAGATTGCCTCGGGCGCGGTCAATGCCGCCCAAAAGCTCACCAGGCCGTTGCTGGTTCCGAAGATGAATATTGAGGCAAGCGGCAGCAGCACAAGCGGCAGCATAATGCCCACCATGACGGCGATGCTGAGCGGCTTTACAACGTCGAAGCCGCGTACGTGTCTAATGCGTGATAGATTTGCACTCATTATTTTCGCTGCACCTGATCGCGAAAGATCTTCTCTATAATATCAGGATATGCCTTAGTCCAGCCGCCGAAATAATCGACCGTAAACGGCTGCTCGATCTTAGCAAACTCCTTATTCGCGTCATTGTATGTCTCGTTGGTCACCGACCTGAAATGAAACTTAACAAATGCCCTCTGAGCGTCGTCGCTCCACAGATATTTCAGAAACGCCTCAACCACCGGACGTTTCTTTGCGTCGAGATTGCGATCTACGATCAACGCCGGATGTTCGCTGAAAATTGTCGATTTTGGCACGACGATCTCGATAGGAGCATTTGCCTGTTTCATGATCAGCCCCTCGAGTTCATAAGTGATTAGGGCATCGCCCTGTCCTAATTCAAATTGAGTCCGCGCCTCGCGTGCCGAACCGGGCGAGGAGATCACATTTTTCCAGATAGCCTGCAGCGTATGCAAGGCCCGAACGGGATCGGCCGTGCCTGTTTCAGCTTCAGATTTCTTGAGTTCCGAGCCATAAATGGAAAGGATCGACCATTGAGCACCGCCTGAGCTGACCGGGTCGGGATGGATCACCCTGACGCCCGGTTTCCCGAGATCCGCAAAATCGTGGATGCCCTTTGGATTGCCGGCACGAACTAAAATAACGAACGGCGTTTTGTTTACTATGCCTTTATTAGGTGATTCGTGCCAATTTGCGGGCGAGGCTTTTTTCTCAACGAGCCGGTCGGCGTCCCGCTCGATCGAAAGAATGGCAATGTCGGCCGGGGCTCCCTGGATTATCTGATTTGTTACGGTTTCGGAGCCGGCAAATGATGATACGAAAGTAATATCTTGGCCGTGCTCACTTTTCCACTTCGTCGCAAAGGCTGGGTAGATCTCCTTTTCGAGGGACTCTTTCATGATCGAAAATCCATAGACGGTTATCGTGTTGGCGTTTGAGCCGCTGTCCGGTGGGCTGGGAAGGCATCCAACTGTAAGCAGCAGGGAAATGAGGAGACCTGCAAAGCAAGCGTTTAAGATCGTTTTCATCATGCTCTTCCTCCGTTAAAGCTTGATCTTCCAAGCTGTCCAAATAGTATTTAGGTCACCGGGATGCGAAAATCCGTCATTCTGTCGCATGTAGTAGATATCGACCGACAGATTTTTGTTAATGGTTTTCGTGATCCCGATGCTGAATCGATTACGCGAAAATTTACCGGTTGCCGAGTCGTAGAAGACTTCATCGCCGAAAAAGAATTTTGCATGCGGAATAATGTGTTTCGGAATGTCTTTGTCAAATGTCATCTGTGCCCGGTATCGCCAGGTGTTTACGGCTCTCATCCTGTATTCGTAGGTACTGCGATGCGTCAGCCCAAACTTTTTTATGGGGAAACGGTATGTTGCCGACAGGCTAAGACGGTTCTCTATTCTAAACTCTCCCCTTGCGTTTCGGGCGTTAATGTACCAAAAAAAAGGTGAGATAGATAGAGCTTTGCTTGGTTTCAATACAAGTCCGATGGCGTAGCGGCCATCATTCAGTCTGGTAATATTTTTTCCAAAACGCAGGGTCAGCTTCGTAAAGAAATCGATTTTTTTTGCGAGCGGCATCGTAAGCTGTACATCGTTCCAGGACTGGACGTCTTCATCGTCCTGGACTTGCGTTGTTTGGGCGGTCGTCGCGAAGGAAAAGAATGCCAAAGCGACGATAGCCAAAATGGATTTATTTATTTTCATTCGATTTACCCCCATCTGACCAATGAACCAAATATCCAAACACAAACAAAAAGAGGTTGTGAAGCACAATTTCACAACCTCGGTAAAAGTGTCCTTCTCCGTTACGCCTACGAGGTTAGCTGTCGGGCTGGAAGCGAAGAAGTCTTCTTCTGAAACTCAGATACGCCCCTGTTTTGCCATAATGCAAAACTTTGGTTCCCCCGTGTCATTTCCCCTTGGAAAAGACTTCGGCATTTATTTGAAAGCAAGTTTAATGTAAACGCCACATTTTTTGCAAGGCTTTTTTAATCAAAACTTGTGTTTAGGCACACGCACACGGAGAGCATTTGGGACAATCTCGTAGGTTGCGGGCAGTTTGCCGGGCAGTTCGCCGTCGGTTTCGAGAAGGATCTCAGTCGAAGGATCATCTGCCGAAACCTCGATCTTTTTAGCTAACGTGCTTTTTACTTCGTTGAGGTCGAGATGAGTGCCGCGATAGAGCGAGTAGGCTTTGATTAGGATCTTTGCGGTGCTGATATCGCCTATATTGACGACATCGAGAAAGCCGTCGTTGATCTTAGCGTGAGGAGCGATCATCATGCCGCCGCCGAAGTATCGGGAATTTGCCACGCAAAAATTGACCGTTTGAATGGTTTTCTCCTCGCCATCGTCAAATCGAACCCGGATATTGACCGGGTCGAGATCGAAAACCTCTTGCAGGGTCGAGACGGCAAAATTTGCACGGCCGCGAACCGCCTCGACCGGCAGCCAGTCAAAAGCCTTCGCCGATTTAACGCGTTTCAGGACAGCCGCAGCGAGACCGAAAGATGATACGTTTAGGAAATATCGGTGAGCGGTTTTGCCGGAGGCGTCCTGAAAGGTTACCTTTCCGGCGTCAATCAGTTTTGTGCGGCCATCGCGTAAGCTCACGGCGGCTTCGCGATTGGTGAGCGGGAGACCGAGCGTTCGGCGAAAATCGCCGCCGGTGCCGGACGGCAGGACACCTAGCTCAACATCTTCGCCGGATCGTAAAATGCCGTTGGCGACCTCATTGATCGTGCCGTCGCCGCCGCAGGCGATGATAAATTTTCTACCCGAGATTGCCGCGCGTTCCGCAAGATCGATGCCGTCGCCCTGACATTTTGTAAACGCGACACTGAATGGCCCGAAATGAGCGCGGAGGTCGCTGGCCGTCTGCGAC
>JAYVER010000212.1:0-4362 GCA_043748725.1 Chloracidobacterium sp.
CACTAATAGTCTATTCAAGTCAAGTAACCGTTATGATATTCGTGCATTCGTGGCTAAAACTTATCAGTCAGCAAAATTCAAATTGATCTGCTATCTGAAATTGCAGACACTCCTTTTATCTCACCATTCGTGTCCGCCACACCACTATTATCTCGACGAAAGCGACGCCAATTGTACTCAGGAGAAAAATATGCACAAATCGTCCCTTGCCCAGTAGAACGAGTATTAACCATGTTACAAATAGTAACGCCGCAAGTATTCGTAGAAACACACCATGTCTCCAATCGCCAAATTTAGTTAACAAGAATAACATGTCGGCAAATGGCATTGCATCATTTTGACAGAGCAAACTGCAAATCGGATAATCTTCACATTCAGCCAAAACCCGGGAGAATAACTAAAACACATTGCCAGTCCATATCCTTCCGCCAACAACCGCCGGTATAAGACCGGAAAAATTTTCAGACGACCTCTTTTTTGCCAAAAACCGCAAATTTGCAGCCATCATTCTGGCCGTTTTTATTATGATCGGCTTTGCCTTGCGCTTTAACAATCTCGGTGCCGAAAGTTTAAGCGAGGACGAATTAAATAAGCTGCAAACCGTCGAAGAATACCGTGCCAACGGCCTCTCAGGTAAAAACGGCGAACATCCTTTTTTGATGAAAGGTCTGCAAACGTTGAGCATTATTACGTCCGACAAAGTTAACAATTTTGTGCTGCCGCCACAGATGCGCATATCTGATGAAGCCGCGTTGCGGTTCCCCGTCGCACTTTTGGGGACATTTATAACGCTGCTCATCTTCTTGCTCGTTTCCGAGCTCTTTGGCCGGAGTATCGGGCTTATTTCCGCAGCCCTATGGGCAGTCGAGCCGATGGCGATCGGCTTTGACCGCATCGCCAAAGAGGACAGCCTCGTTCTTTTCTTCTTTTTGCTGACAAATTTCTTTTGGATACGCGGCCAAACCGCCGCTGAACGCGGGTCTGCTAATTGGCTGTGGCATTCATGGGCAACAGCAGCCGGATTTGCGGCTCTCATGGCCTCGAAATATTACCCGCATTTGCTGGCCATCACAACGGCCTACTACTCCGCCTTCCAGGCCATTCCCGGACAAAAATGGAAGATGGGAAAATTGCGGTGGCTCAAATTTTTCTTCATAATGGGCGTCGTCTTTTTATTACTCAATCCGACCGTTCTGCTGCCCGAAACCTGGCATGAAATGCTTAAATATTCGACCGAAAGCCGTATCGGCCACGACAGTTATGAATTCATGGGGCATTTTTATCGAAACCAGCTGACCGCCTGGCTCGCGGGTGTGCCGTGGACGTTTTATTATGTTTTTATCGGGGTTAAAACATCGCTTTTTACGCTGATCTTTTTTCTTATCGGCCTGCCGATGATGTTCCGGCGAAAGCTGGGTGACGGCCGTATTTTTCTGCTGCTTTGGGCTTTTTTTTGGTTTATGCCGTTCTCGATCATAGGCGGCAAATTTACCCGCTATTTTGCCGTCGCCGAACCGCTAGTCCTGATCGCGGCGGCCTTTGGTTTCTATTATTCGGTCAAGTGGATATCTAATAGGTTTGCCGAAAAGCCGGTGCTTGCCGCCGTTTTCCAAACAACTTTATTTGTTGTGCTGATCTCATTTCCTCTCTACAATTCCCTCACGTTCGCACCGCATTTTCGGTTATTTACAAATTCTCTCGGCTCTCATTTCGCCACGCCCGGAACGTATTTTCCGCATGACGAATTTTACGACGCCGACACCCGCGATATTGTTGCGGAGATCGCCCGCCGCTCGCGACAGAGAGCCGTCGTCGCGTGCGAAACACCGATGCTCTTCGAGTACTACGCGAGAAAAATAGGCCGTGACGACCTGGTTTTCGTATCGCTTTCCGACCCATCAAAGGTCGGGACGCTTGTGGCGGGTGATTTTGTGGTGGAAGCGATGGGACGGAGGTATTTTAGCAACGCCGATTACTTCGAATATCTGCAAGGCACATCAACATCGACCGCCGAGACCGAGATAATGGGGATAACATCGGCCCGAATTTATCAGCTTGACACGGGGACGATTGCCGGGCTGCAAGCCATTACAAAACAATGAGTTAATCGTAATTCAAGGCTTCGACAGCATCGAGCCGGGCGGCCCGCAGGCCGGGATAGAGAGCTCCGATCGTCCCGCTGATAAGACCAACGATAATGATCGTAATAACGGTCTTGGGATCAATCGAGACGGTTAGCGTCGTCCATCTGGCAAACACATATTTGAGACCCACAGTCGCCAAAACGCCAAAAATGATCCCGCCGCTGCTTATAAGAAGCGCCTCCTGCAAAATCGTCCAGGCTATTCCTGTTTTGGACATTCCGAGCGATTTCATAACGCCGATCTGACGCGTTCGCTCGGTGACGGTCGTGTACATCGTCAGCAGAATGATCAGCCCGCTGATCGCACCGGCGACACCGACCACAACGTCCAGAAATACATTTAGTGCAGGAATTCCCTGGGCATATAACTCTTCGAGCTCACTCGTCAAAATGATCTGATTATCCGGAAATTTGGAGTGCAGATTTTCGCCGACAGCCTCCGGCGTAAAACCATCTTTTACCTTAACAAGAAACGCCGATGCCTTGTTGTCCGCTCCAAGCTGCGTCTGCATTGTCGCGAGCGGTATCTTGATCCGGGCTCCCGCGCTCGGTTCATACGTGCCGACGATCTCAAAATCTTTCTCGTAGATGCTGAATTTGTCGCCGATCTTCAATTTATGCCGCTCAAACCACGCCGTATCGGCCATCATCTCGTCACGTCCGTCAACAAATTTCCGCCCCTGAATAATTTGAAGTCCCGCGATTGCCGCATATTTATCGTATTGTACGCCGTCAACCAGACGGCTGCCGGTGATTCCTTCGGTCGCCGCAACGGTGTTCTGTGCGATAGGAACGGCAGCGGCCACGCCCTCGACCTTTTCCAGCTCGGCGGTCATCGAAATGGGCATGCGCAGCCCGTCCGAGCCGCTCAACCCCATGCTGCCCGACGGCCGCAGCATAATCTCGGCTCCGACATTTGCCTCACGCTGGGCACGCTCACGAAGGCTGCCGTTCGCGAGCCCGATCGTCAGCACGATCAGCAAAATGCCTATCCCGATGCCGACTATACTGACAACTGTCCGCGCCGGGCGATGGAGCATGTTTGAAAATATAAGACTGTTCATTTCTATTCAGTTAACCGCGAAAAACGCGAAACGACACTAAAAAAATCCGGTCGTTTCGCGTCTTTTAGTATGTTTCGCGGTTAATGCTTTTCGTCAAACGAGTTCGACTTCGCGACTTTCTTCCTCGATCAAATACGGCGAAACGCTGGGTTTGTCGAGATCGCTCTCAAGCACCTTTGCGATCACCGGCAGACTCAGGCTGCGAACTTTTTTAATGCCCGGCACTTCCTTGCCCTTGGCATAAACCGCGTGGCGGCCGTGCTCCTGATACCATTCGCCTAAGGAAGCCGTCTTGTGCATTTCCTCGATGATCTGACGCCAGCCGACGCCGGTGTTGTAAGCACAAAAGCTAACCTCGCCCTCCTGCGTACCATATGGAATGACGCACATTTCGGTGCGGCGAAAATCGTAGTTGAACAGGTCCTGAAACCACATTCCTTCGACACAGAGAACACGCCATATATCGTCAGCCTCGTCCTTCGGCTCGGCCTTCATACGGTCGTTGCGGTCGGAATTTGCATTTGCAGACGAAGGCCTGAAAAGGTTCAATATTTGCGAGATCGGAAATCCCTCGGGAGCACTCGATGCATCGTAATTTCGCATGATCGCCATGCCGAGCTGCGCCATAGTGAGCTTTTTACCGCGGGCAGTGTCAGTGATAACCGACACATCCTTCATAAACTGCTCGTAGTTGAAAAAGTCGAAAAGCGATGTCATCGCTCCCGAATGCTTATTGACAACGATCAGCGTGAAAATGCCGCAGTTTGGATGGCAGTTGCACGACGACCAACCCCAAGGTGCATCCGCCCCTTGCAGCATATCCATTACTGAGGTAAACGCCGAATATGATGAAAGCGGGAACCAATCGCGCAGCGGTTGGAGCGTCCCATCAAGCTGATCTTTTAGATCATGCGTCATTCCGGCGAGCGTGTAACGCTGGGCAATGCGGTCTTTATCCGACACATCCTCGTCGCGGCCGGTGAATGAGACGGGCTGGAAAGCGATGGTTTGAACCTTATCAATATTCTGCGCGGCAAATTTGACGATGTCGCCTATCGCGTCGTTATTGATCGTGTTGACGATCGTCGTTACGAGTGTGACCTTGATGCCGACAGAGGCGAGATTCTCAATGGCTTTTAGTTTTACGTCAAACAG
>JAYVER010000213.1:0-4312 GCA_043748725.1 Chloracidobacterium sp.
GTCACCTTTGGCGACAACCCGACCGGAACCGATGTTAATGACATTAGTGGAACCACGGTGCCATTCAGCACCATCAACGGTGTTGTATCGATCCTGGGAGTCACAGCGGCCCCTGTTTCGATCAGCGGGCGCGTTACCACTCCGAGTGGTACGGGTCTGCGTAACGCCACGGTGGTCTTAACCGATGCTCAGGGCGTAAGGCAAACGACGACGACAAGCTCATTTGGTTTCTACCAGTTTGACAATGTCGCCTCCGGTGCCAGCTATGTCATGGGCGTCTCGTCAAGACAGTACCGGTTCCAGTCGCGTGTTATACAGGTGACTGATAACTTGGAAAACGTTGACTTTACCGGATTGGAATAAAACCGGGGTCTCATCTATTAACCCTAAAAAGGCGGTCTTCGGACCGCCTTTTTTTGTTTGATTTTTCATGTCGGAGTAAGAATTTTTAACACGGATTACACCGAATCGAAACGGATCGGCACGGATCTGAAAATTTATAGAATGCTCAGATCAGTGCAAATCCATCTTTTTCGGCGGCAATCCGTGTTAGAAATATTTCTTCGTCTTTGCGGGGTTACATCCTCAGTAATTCAGTGGTCTTAAATCATTTGACAATCGCCCGAATAGACTTATAATTTGGACATCAATTTAAATCGTTAACCCGTAAACCGCGAAGTTTGCCGTTTGCAACTCGTAGCGGCGATTTGTGCGTTTTAGAGTCGTCAATGAACCAAAGCCCGGAGAGCAACAAGGTTATGTTCAAAACTCGTGGAACGCCTCGCCCGATTGCTGCAAGCATCGCCGCCGCTATCATCGCCATCTCGGCCGTCTCATACGCCGCGCCATGGAGCGGAGCCCTCAGTCTCTTCGGCTTCGGCTCACCCGACTCATCTGCCAACGCTTCGCGAGGGGGCATAACCGCACCCGAACCAGCGTTAATGGCTCCGGGTGTTTGCAACGACGTTCTGCCACCGAACAGCATTATCGAGGTAGAGGCCACCAACAGCGCGAACAACCTGGGCTATACAACGTTATTTTTGGCAATTGCGGCAATAAATATCGGAACGCATACCGGCACGATCACAATAGACGTTTGCGGTAATCCTTTAGAACTCGGAAATACGATCGTGCTTAACGCAAGCGGATCGGGTGGGGCCTCATACATTTCTATTACGATAAAACCTGCCGGTGGAGTGGCCAGGACGATAAGTGCGGATTTTGGTGGTGCCCCAATGCTCGACCTGAACGGGGCTGACAATGTTACTATCGACGGGCTGAATTCCGGTGGTAATTCACTTACCATTCAAAACACGTCAACCTCGATCGCGGTCGGTAATAGCACGATACGTTTCATAAATGACGCAACGAGTAACACAATTCAAAACACCACTATAAACGGATCCTCAACCGCGACCACGACCGGGACAATCCTCTTCAGCACGACGACCGGCACGACCGGCAACGACAACAACACGATCAATAACAATAATATTGGCCCCGCCGGAGCGAATTTGCCGTTTAATGCTATTTACTCGCTTGGAACGACAACAACAGCGACGTTGAATAATAGCGGCGTTCAAATAACCAATAATTCGATTTTCAACTTCTTTAATGCGGCAGGGGTCGATGCCGGAATTTTGGTTTCAAGCGGAAACACAGATTGGACAATTACTGGTAACAGTCTTTATCAAACGTCGACCCGAACGATGACAACAGCCGCAAATGACGTGGGTATTCAAATCAACAATACGTCGGGCAACAACTTTGTTATTAGCAACAACTTCATCGGTGGAAGCACCACCAGCGCGGGCGGAACGGCGTGGACTATTGCGGGTTCAATCGGTAACAGATTCCGAGGAATCAGTTTGAATGTCGGCAGTACAACCGCGTCAAGCGTACAGGGAAATACAATTGCCAATTTCAATTTTACGTCAAACATTAGCGCTGTTACTCTCGGCGGTCCGTGGACAGGAATTTATCTCGGCGCGGGCAACGCGAACATCGGAACCACATCTGGAAACACCATCGGAGCGAGTACGGGGACTGGTTCTATCAATATTTCCATCTTGACCAATTCTGGCTCAATCTCATCTGGTATTTTCTGTGACGCCTCACCGACAACCACAAGCATTTCGAACAACAATATAGGCTCGATAAGTTTCGCGGCGAGTACGATTTCGCAGGGCTTTCAAGGAATTGCTACGACAACCGCATCGTCCGGCGGTATGACGATCAGCGGTAATACAATCGGAAGTACTTCAACCGCAAATAGTATCAACGTCAACACTGGCGCAACCAACCCGACCAACCAAATTGTTCGTGGTATTAACAACACGATCTCGACTATAGGCGTTTCTATTACAAACAATACGATTGCCAACATAAACAATAATTATCTACCGTCATCTGCTACCAGCACCAGCAATATTCTGATGGGTATTACTTCTACCGCCGGTATTGACACGATTACCGGAAACACCATCAGAAACATGACCACATCAGCGAACCATACTGGCACAGGCTCAACCGCGCCGGTCATCGGAATCTTGCAAACCGGCTCAACTACAGGACAAACCATCGGCCAAAACACGATTCATTCACTTAGCGAGACCCATGCGACGGCGGCGGTCAATATTTACGGTATTTATTGGAGTAATAGTTCAAGCACCGGAAATACCATAGAACGCAATTTTATTCATAGCCTCTCGACGTCAAGTACCGGCTTAGCTGTTATTAGTGGAATATATCAATTTAACGGTAGTTCAACATATCGTAACAACATGATCCGACTTGGTATCGATGCCGCCGGGAGCAGTGTTACGTCGGCATCGATAACGATTAATGGGATTTTGGCCGATCCCGTTGGAACCAACAATTACTATTTCAATAGTATTTTTATTGGCGGCACGAGCGTGGCGACCGGTTCAGTGGCAACCTATGGTTTTAGACGCATTACCGGCAGCGATACAAGCGATTTCCGCGACAATATTGTTGTTAATAATCGATCAAACAGTACTGGCACCGGCAAGCATTATTGCATTAGCCTTAACGCCACGACCACATTCATTTCGAATTCCAATGTATTCAACGGAACTGGCACCGGTTTTGTGTTTGGCTTTGACGGAACGGCGGATCGCGCTACCTTTGCACTTTGGCAGAGCAACACAAGCAAAGACGGAAGCAGCTTTTTCAGCGATCCAATGTTTATTGCGCCGACGGGAACCTCGGCTACCGTTGACCTTCATATTAATCCATCACTAACTACAGTTGTCGAAGGAAATGGGGTGTTGATCTCGCCACCATCTGACGATTTTGACGGTCAAACGCGCGCTTCGTTTACGCCGGTTGATATTGGAGCGGATGCGGGCAACTTTACCGGTGTTGACCAAACACCGCCGACAATTACTTACACGGTGTTGGGTAATACGACAAACACAATCAGCCGCGTATTGACTATCTCGGTTACCGATGCCTCGGGTGTTCCGACAACGGGAGTGGGTCGGCCGGCTCTTTATTATCGCAAGGGGATTTCAGGAGTTTACACGCCGGCAACCTCCTGCGTCTTTACCGCTGGCAGCAGTTACGACTGTATATTCACTTATTCCGTCGTGGGCGGAGTTGTTCCCGGCGACACGATCCAATACTACATCGCGGCCCAGGACGGCGCGGCGACGCCGAATGTAACAACAAACCCGTCAACCGGCGCGAGCGGCTTTACCGCAAATCCACCGGCTGCCAGCACTCCACCGACAACACCGAACAGCTACTTGATCGCAACGGCGATCACCGGAACCAAGACCGTGTGCGCTTCGGGCTGCGATTACCCAACCTTAACCGCAGCGGGCGGTGTATTTGCGTCCATCAATGCTGGTGTTGTAACGGGCAATGTCAATATTGAAATTAACGGCGATCTGACAGTCGGAGAGGACGGCACACAGGCGCTAAATCCGATTACGGAGGAACCGGCCGGCAGCAACTTTACGGTAAAAATTTATACGAAAACGAGCGCCCGATTGATCACAAGCACGACAGCGCCGGCGGGTGGTTTTATCCGACTTAATGCAGCCGACCGTGTGACGATTGACGGCTCGATCGGCGGGACGGGGACAGACCGCAGCCTGACGATAACCGAAGCAAATACCGGCGCAACGTCTGCGGTGGTTTGGCTGCAGTCGAACGGCACTGACGGGGCGACCAGTAATACGGTCAAGAATTGCAACATCGTTGGCAACGCTAACACGACGACGTTGATCGGTATCGGAATGGGTACGA
The DNA here is from genome assembly GCA_043748725.1 of Chloracidobacterium sp. GTDB lineage: Bacteria > Acidobacteriota > Blastocatellia > Pyrinomonadales > Pyrinomonadaceae > OLB17. Next base: position 4,276 of record JAYVER010000213.1, read on the forward strand.
CGGGAACTGCCTCGGTCAGCCTGTCGAGCCTCGGCAC
>JAYVER010000214.1:0-4299 GCA_043748725.1 Chloracidobacterium sp.
AGCGGATAAGTTATGACATTTGGCAGGATCATATGTTCCGCGTCGATAAAGATCAGAGCGATCATCACCGACACAAACACGAGCGCGACCGGCAGAAACTCAGTAAACCCGATCTGCCAAAAAACAAGCATAAAAAGACAAGCCGTAAGCAGCTCGACCGCCGGATAACGCCATGCAATCGGTTGTTTACAGTTAGGGCAACGACCCGCAAGCATCAACCAGCCGAAAATCGGCACGTTGTGATAAAACTTGATCGCCGTCTTGCAATTTGGACAGGCTGAGCCGGTCATCAGCGACAGCTCGTTCGGTACGCGGTAGATCACAACATTCAAAAAACTGCCGATCGCCGCCCCGAGCACGAACACAAAAATATAGCCCATATATTCGGGAAGGCGGGTCAATCCTTCGAACGAAGTCGCGATTATTGTTTGCATGAGGTTTGAGGTCTTAAGCAACAGCGAATGCCGCCCTCATAATCATAATGTGTTCATCGGAAAAAGGGAAGAAAAAGACAAGATTTAGCCACAAATGCCACAAATAACACAGATAAGAGCTATTTGCTTAATCTATGCCATTTGTGGCTGGTTTTTCCTTATGGATTTGCCTTCATCGCCGCAAGCTCGACTGCTCACAGCAAAAATTGTGTGATTTCTAAATCTTTTATTAGCAAAGATTTGCTACTTCAATTATCATTGTGCTGTAAAGATTCTGCGGTAAAAACTCGTTCCAAAGAAACATGAAACCGACAGACATAAAAGACCCGGAGTATTTTCACAAGGTTGTTGACTGCCAGTACGCATGTCCCGCGCACACGCCGGTGCCGGAGTATATCCGACTGATCGCCGAGGGCCGATATACCGAGGCGTACATGATCAACTGGGATTCGAACGTGTTTCCCGGCATACTCGGCCGCACGTGCGACCGGCCTTGCGAACCCGCATGTCGGCGTGGGCGTCTCGAACAGGAACCCGTCGCAATCTGCCGTCTCAAACGTGTCGCTGCCGACAATCGGGACGACGTTATTCCGTATATGCCGAAAGGGCCGTTTAAACCGAACGGTAAAAAGGTCGCGCTTCTTGGCGCGGGCCCGGCAAGCTTAACGGTCGGACGCGATCTTGCTCCGCTCGGATACGAGATTCATCTTTTTGACGAGCAGTACAAGGGCGGCGGCTTTATGTTGAGCCAGATCCCGGCGTTTCGTCTGCCCGAACGCGTGCTTGACGAAGAGGTCGATTACATTCTGCGACTCGGTATTCACAGCCATTTCAAGCATTATGTGGATAGCCTGAAAGGCGTCCTCGAACAGGATTACGATGCTGTCTTTGTCGGCACCGGAGCCCCGCGTGGCCGCGACCTGCCCGATCTGCCCGGTCGTCATGAAGGCGCGGAGAATATCCATATCGGCATCAATTGGCTCGGAAGCGTGGCGTTTGAGCACACCGACAAGATCGGCAAACGTGTGATCGTCCTCGGCGGCGGAAATACGGCGATGGACTGCTGCCGCACGGCCCGTCGTCTCGGCGGGGAAGAAGTCAAGGTCATCGTCCGCTCGCCGTTTGCGACCATGAAGGCAAGCCCCTGGGAAAAAGAGGACGCCCAGCACGAAGACATCCCGATCATCGACAACCATGTGCCGAAATCGTTTGTGATTGAATACGGCAAGTCATCAGAAAGCTCCCCTCCTTACGAAGGAGGGGTGGCAGCCGCTTCGGCTGCCGGGGTGGTTCTCTCGCCGGGCGGTGAGGTCGTGGATAATAACGTAGAGAACCACCCCACGGCTAAAGCCGCACCCCTCCTTCGTAAGGAGGGGAGCAAGGGCCGACTCGTAGGAATGATGTTCCAAAAAGTAGAAGCGGTCTATGACGAAAACGGAAAGCGCAGCCTCGTGCCGACCGGCGAAGATGACGTGTTCTATCCCGCAGACGATGTTCTGATCGCGGTCGGGCAGGAAAACAGCTTCCCGTGGATCGAGCGAAATATAGGCGTCGACTTCGACAATTGGGGAATGCCGGTCGTCGATAAGACGACTTTCCAATCGACGCATCCCAAAGTATTCTTCGGCGGCGACGCCGCTTTCGGTCCTGAGAATGTCATCACCGCTGTCGCTCACGGACATCAGGCCGCCGTATCGATCGATCTTTTGTGCAACGGCAAAAATCTGCTGACCAACCGCCTCGACCCGTTCGTCAATCTCATCTCGCAAAAGATGGGCATCCACGAATGGGCTTACGACAGCGAGGTCGAGAACGATCAGCGTTACGTTGTCCCGCAAACCGACAAATCGATCACGCTAAAGAATCGCAAGCAAGAGGTTGAAAAAGGCTTTGACCCGCTTGCCGGTTACAAAGAGGCCGAGCGATGCCTCAATTGCGACGTGCAGACCGTTTTCCACGCTCCGAAATGCATCGAGTGCGACGCGTGCGTCGATATCTGTCCGACGAGCTGCATCACATTCACGGCCAATGAGCCCGAGCCCGAGCTTCGGCAGCACACCAAAGTCCCGGCGCTCAATCTCACGCAGGACCTCTACGTCTCTGAACCTGTACCGCAGACGATGCGCATTATGGCCAAAGACGAAGACGTCTGCCTCCACTGCGGCCTCTGTGCCGAACGCTGCCCCACCGCCGCCTGGGACATGCAAAAGTTCTTCTACAACGTCACCAAAGCTGGCGAGGTGAAGTATGGTTCAGGTGTGGTAAGTAATCTCGTGCAGATACAAAGGAGTTGAAAGGGTTCAATTTAGTTCTACGTAAAATAGGGTGTTCGTTTTGCGGTTCAATTGATGAAAGAGTCGAAGTCAAATAAAGAATTGATCATTTGGGAAGATCGCCCACTGACTGAGCGAGAAAAAGAGCTTCTTATCTGGCTTATCGAGCACAAGCAGACGGGTACTGAGGACTACCTGTCGCAAGTTGATCACTTACGAGTTGAATCGCGGTGCGGATGTGGCTGTGCAAGCGTTGACTTCAGCTTCGATGGCGTCGCACCGGATCGAACTACTGGGCTTTCGCCATTTTCCGATTGGTACTGGGGAACCGAAGGCGTCGATCTTTCGTGTGTCTTCGTCTTCGATCGGAACAGGAAGCTTGGCGGAATCGAAGTATATTCGGTCGATGGCTCACGGACCCCCACCGAGTTACCAACTATCGACGATTTGCGGGAGTTTACCGATTTGGACTCGTACAAACCGGGACGAAGTAAGAATTGAAACGATCTCCGTGACTGCTGAGGTTAATTCAACTATTGTCCAGGTAAGAAAATTACGAGGTCGGCTCGTGTAATTATTTAGTTAGGTCGCTTAAGTAGTGGGTTTGGTCGTTTAATTTATAATTTATATCACTTCACCTGTGGGTTTGGTCGTATAGTTTGTCAATTGTATGACATAACCCGTGGGTTTGGTCGTATAATTCTTGGGTTTGGTCATTACATTCGTGGGTTGGGTCGTATAATTTGTGAATTGTATGACATAATTCGTGGGTTGATTCATTAATATTGGAGGAGAAATAGTATGGCAAGTGTAGATAATAAGAAAGTTAAGCAGCAGTGTAACGTGATGAATGATGCTTGGTCCGAGGGTGCAGCGGGTGTTAAGTTCATGGGCATTGCACAGACAGCGTTTCAGACGGATATCGAGGCGGCCGCGGCTGATGACGCTGCTATCGCCGACCTTGAAACAGAACTCAAAATGAAACGCGATGTCCGCGACGGCAAATACAAAGCCCTCAACCAACAACGATCAAACATCGGCCTCGGCGTCGCCGGCGACCCCGCCTACGGCAACGACTCCCCACTCTACGGAGCCATGGGCTTCGTCCGTAAATCCGAGAAGAAGTCAGGATTGACGAGGAAGAAAAAGACTACGTAAGTGACTTCTATGAAGTGGTTAATTGTCGTTATCTATTTGCTCGGTGTCGCTAATGTTTTTGCGCAGGCGACATCTTCGTGTGGTTCCTCTAACGACGTGCGGATTGTTAAGGATAAGCCTACCGTCTACGCCACGTTCGAGCGATTTGGTAAGGCACTTGACCCGAACCTACAGAAAATGATGCAGGGCGACCAACGCAAGAAGATTCCCGAGAAAGGCAACGACGTTTGGCTAAGAATTCACAACAACACTTGCTGGTCGATCGATTTTTACCAATACGGACTCTATCTGCCAAAACCGAGAACCGGCGAAACGTTTAAGGATGTACTTCTAAAGCGTGCAGGAATTCTAGAGGATGGGGTAGAAACTGCTTTGTACTACTCGATCATGAAAGGAAACACGAGACTGGGTTATACCGGTATTGATAGTGTCGA
>JAYVER010000215.1:0-4295 GCA_043748725.1 Chloracidobacterium sp.
TGCACGGCATCTCACATTTTATCGAGCACACGGTTTTCAAGGGCACAAAAAAGCGTTCGGCTCTCGACATCGCCATCGAAACTGACCGTTTGGGCGGTAACCTCGATGCTTTCACGACGCACGAAGAGACGGGATTTGCGATCAAGGTCATCGACGATCGCGTCGAACAGGCGTTCGATCTGATTGCCGATATTCTCACAAATCCGCGTTTTGAAGAGGCCGATCTCAAAAGCGAGCAGCGCGTTATCATCGAGGAGATGAAGATGATCGACGATTCGCCGGAGGAATATCTGGGCGAGATATTCAGCGAAGCGTATTTTCCGGGCCATCCGTTGGGAATGTCTATCGCCGGAACGCCTGAAGCGGTAAGGACATTTAACAACGACATTACTCGAAAATATCACGAAGAAACCTTTCAAGCCGGAAATCTGGTGATTACGGCGGCGGGGAATGTTGAACATCAGCAGATGCTGGATCTTGTTCAGAGTTCAAGATTTAGCTTGCCTATCGCCTGCAAGAACAAACTCAAGTTTGAACTCTCAACGCCGGAACCGGCTTCGCCGATCATCATTAAACACAACCCCAATCTCGAACAGGCGCATTTGATCATCGCGACGCCGCTCGTTTCGGCGACGGACGAACGCCGTTACGCGGCAGATGTGATGGCAAACGTAATCGGCGGCGGCACGTCGAGCCGTTTGTGGCAAAAGGTGCGCGAGGAACGCGGCCTTGCGTACAGCGTCGGAGCGTCGGCCATTTCGTATCAGGATTGCGGGATGTTTTCGATATTTGCTGCGACCTCGCCCGAGCAGGTCGAAGAGGTCGTCGATCTCTCAATTGCTGAAATGCGAAATGTGGTTCGCGATGGCGTTACGGACGACGAGATTGATCTCGCAAAACAGCAGGCCGTCGCGTCCATTCTGCTCAGTCTCGAAGATTCAGCCTCCCGAGCTGCTGCGATGGCTCAGTCCGAGATGACCCACGGACGACAGATTTCCATTGAGGAAACACTCACTAAACTCGATGCGGTAACAATCGACGATATTCAGTCCATTGTCCGCGAATTTTTCCGGACGGAAAATATAGCGTTTGCAGCTTTGGGCGATCTGAAGAAATTAAAGATTGACCGCAAAAATCTAAAGATCGTTTAGCCACGAATTACACAAATAACACGAATTTATATCTTTCTATTTCGTGACATTCGTGTAATTCGTGGCTAAATCTTTCTGTATTCAATGGGGTCAACGACACCAGCCTGAGCAAATCCGCGTAGCCGCAAAGCACAAGAATCGCAAATGCGGCAGGCCAATTCTTCCTCGCGATAACACGACCATGTTAGGTGGAGCGGGGCATCGAGTTCGAAGCCTTTTATTACGATCTCTGCTTTTGATAAATGGATGATCGGCGTGCGTATTTCGATATGCGTGTCGGGCTTTGTTCCCGTGTCGATAGCGGATTGAAACGCCGCATAAAACTCAGGCCGGCAATCGGGATAGCCACTCGAATCCTCTGCAACGGCTCCAATATAGATCGCATTTGCACCGATCACTTCTGCCCAACTTGTCGCTATCGAGAGCATATTCGCATTGCGAAATGGTACGTAACTCGTCGGTATCTCTTTCGACGTGAGATCGGCCTCGGCCACAGCGATGTTTTCGTCAGTCAGTGACGATCCGCCAATCTTTGCGAGATGCTCGATCGATATATCGAGCCGTTTCTTGACGCCGTAATGATCGGCGATGTCGTTGAACGCCATCCGCTCGCGAGTCTCGCTCAATTGCCCGTAGGAGATGTGGAGAAATGCAAGATCGTCGTTTTCACAGCCAGCAATCGCCGCCGTGACGCAGCTATCCATACCGCCCGACACCAAAACTATAGCCTTAGACTCCACTAGTATCCGCTCCCCAAATAATTTTATGCAATTGTAGGTTGAGTCTAACCTTAAGGCCGCTCTTCGAAACGACTTCTGCGATCTCTGCGAGGTTTTCGATGCTGTGAACCGGGGAGATGAGCACCTCTTTTGCCCTGTTGACGAGGTCGTATTTTTGGATAACTTCTTTAGCAAAATCCCAATCGCCCATATCCGCGATGACGAATTTTACTTCATCCATATCGGGCCGCAGTTGTTCCAGATTGGGCCAATGGTTGCGTTCTGCTTCGCCCGACGCCGGACATTTTACATCGAGTATTATCTTCGCACGCTGGTCCACTTCCGATGTCGAGACATAGCCGCCGGTTTCGATCAGGACTTCGTAATTACGGTCGCAAAGCTCGGCAATAAAGGGAAAAACCTGCCTTTGTGCAAGCGGTTCGCCGCCAGTAACCTCGACCAGGTTACAGCCAAATTGGTCAAGCTTAACAAATATTTCGTCAAACGAGATATGCTCGCCGCCCGTGAATGTGTACTCGCTATCGCACCAAACGCACCGCATCGGGCAGCCTGTCAGCCGCACAAACGAACACGGCCGCCCGGCGTGCGACGACTCGCCCTGGATCGAAAGAAATATTTCGGTGATTCGCAAATCCATGGGAGTATTTTAACAGGGATGAAGGAGATAAATAGGATAGCAAAGAGATTTGTAGGGGTATTCTTATCACTTATATCCTCTTCACCCCCTGTAAATATTAATCAAAACCATCCGAACCATCCAAAATGATTGAGCACCTCACCGGCTCCGAATGACGCAAGATTTGCGATGATAATAGTGATTAGACATCGCACCCAATCGCCGGTATCGAGCAGGTTTTTATTTCGAAACGCGAGCCAAAACAGAGCACATTCAGCGACCGGGGCGAATGTTTCGGCGATAAAAAGATAAAGAAAACGCGAAGAACCGAAAAAGATCGCGGGCAGCACTAATATCACGATTGGATATGTGCAGGCCGACAGCCACACCCCGCACCAGAGTTTTTGCTTGAGCGAGACCTTTGGCGATAGGCCGGCGATCAAAATCGGCGTCTCGATTAGGATCGTAAAGAGATAACCGACTGGCAGGAATTTCCAAAGCTCGCTCAATGGCAAGCTTTGCGTTTGGACAAAATCGATGTCGTCAAAAAGGAACATGAGATTTAACCGCGAAAAACGCGAAAAATTCGAAATAAAGAACGACACTCGAAAGTGTCAGTTCTTTGTTTAATTTGAACTCCTATTTTTCGCATCTTTCGCGTATTTTGCGGTTTATAACATCTTAATTAAAAATGGAAACTCAGCCATAACGTGAGCGATGGCAAACGCAAAATACACATCACGAGTTGTCGTGTAATCAATCGCAAATCCACCCCACAGAGCAACGACTATCAGCAAACTTACGACAATTGCGGCGGCGATCAACTTTGGAAAGCCTTTCGCATTTGAGAAAAGGGGTATCTCGCTCAGTTTCCAGGGAACGGCACGCCAATCGACCAACGGGATCAGCAGAATCCAGACGGCGTAGTGGATAGATTCGAGAAAGACGTGCGTCGCGACGAGCAGATGGCTCGAGATGCCGGGCAGTATATGACTGCCTGCATGCTGCGTGATCCGCCAGAATAGGTTGGTTTCCTCGGTCAGATTAGGACGACCCGCGAACGCAAGCCAAATCGCTGCGAGGAAAATCGGGATTGACGCCAGACAATAGTGATATGCCCGCAGCCATTCAGGCCGGGTTCGTCGTATTTGTCTTTCGAGAAACCACATCGCGATGAACGGGTGAATGTAAACAAGCGACAGGCTCCAATATTGCGGTACTATCCAAGCTAGAGCGGCAAGTAAGAATGCCATTGGAAAAGCCCACGCCCAGTCGCTTTTTGGACGCTGTCTGCCGCGCAAATAAAATAGCAGTCCGAGCCACAGGATGAACGCCGTGTTCCACGAGGCGGTCAGCATCGTCCAACTGTCGAGGCTCCACATCCAGTTGCCGCTGGCAAAATACAGCGTGAGATACGCAGCGGCCAGCACAATCACGCCGCCGATGCCGACCGAGTAAAAAAGACGCGATTTTCCCCAACGCAACGGCATCCGCGCGGCGAAGTACCGAAACTCCATAAAATTATGGACGCCAGCAAAAAGAAAGACCGTCGCGATCGAGGCAGCAAGCGGAAAGCTGCCGATCAACGCCGCTGCAACTGCGCACGAAGCCACAAACACCGCCAAAAAGACGTGCGCACTTGTCAGTTCGAATCTGGAAACCCGGATTTCCTGCATATGAAAGGTCAAAAGGGAAAAAGGTTAAAAGGGAAAAAGTATTTCGCGTCGAGAGAACATTTTTCACTTTTTCACTCTTTCACATTTTCACATTGCTACTCCTCACTGCTCG
>JAYVER010000216.1:0-4286 GCA_043748725.1 Chloracidobacterium sp.
TGCTCGTCCGTATGTACCTTTTTCATCGCAAGAATCTCCTTTTCTCATCTTATTTGATTCTTGCCTTCCTACTGGTGTAATTTTAGGGGAGCAGGTCACGGTAATTACAAAAGGCTTTGCAATAGGCGAAGCCTTTTTCTTACCAAGAATATCGCAGACTCTGATTTTCGATTAATTATTTGGTCTGTTTGAGTATGTGGCGAGTTCTTCCTCGGAAAGTTGATCGGACGGTACTAATCGATAGTGTTTTTCAGACACCCTAACGATATCTTCACCAGTTTGTTCCAATTCCATCAATACGATGGCACCGTCAGGCAGGAATTGGGCCGCGATAGGCTTACACACAAGGCTTGGAAATTTCTGTTTACATAGAGCAAAGTCCTGCTCAATTTGCACCCGACCCAATCTATCTTTTCCACCCTTTGCTTGAACAGGAAGAATATAATGCACGCCGCGACTATCAATACCGACATAGATTTCATCCGTTTCAACTTGGCCTATATCGGTAACTGACGTTCTCAGATGATTTTGTAGTGAATAGCAAGTTAGCCCTGTGAAAATATCGATAAGTCTATTAAACCGAACCTTTGCCAGAAGTGCCTGCTCATCATCGAGAGCATACCTCACTATTACTCCCGGAGTCGCATCTAGAATTTTGGTTTCGGCATAGTCGTCAGTAGGTGCAAAAGACACTTTCTTTACAAGCGAAAATCGATACTTTCCTTTCCCGGCTCCACGAATAATCCATTCTTGTCCTTTCGGAGCCGTCTTTGTTATTGCTGCCGGGAAATCAGTCCGATAGCGAAAAGAATATATGACATCTGGAACATTCTGCGGTAGAACAATTTGAAGCTTCTTAGCCGTGCTCTCAAATTCGATTTTCGTAAACGGAATCGCCTTCGTCCCTTGTCTATGACCCCGCAAGAATATTTCTTCGATGAGTTTCTCATAGCGATTTGCCTTTTTAGTGGACATATAAAACAGTTGGTTACCCCTGCCAACGAAGAACTACGACCTCTTCGTTGAGATTACTTTTAGTCGCCGTGGAAAACCTTGTTCGGAATTGATCAATACGGACTGTTTCATATCCCAGCGTTTCGCCAATGTCAGCAAGAAGATGCCCCGTTCTAATCATTACGCGCAAATATGATGCCTGGTCGCCAACTACATATGCCAGTTGAGCACCCGGCTTTAACACGGTACTTAGTTCCTTCAAATGGCGAGCCATACCGCCAAAATATAGCCTTGTAACTCGACCATACATTTTTTCGAATCCCGATGTTTTACCTAATTCAATTCGTTTCGCTTCAATCTCGTCCGCGATCCTTCCGATCTCTGGAATGTTCGCAATAAAGGAATCATCTATGTCTTCCTTATAAACGCCTCGCGTATTGGAACGCAATAAGGTCTTTTTCATCGCTCGGAGTTCAGCTTTGTCTTTCACAAACCCAAGCATCACGGACTCTAATCTCGTCGTTCGTGTATAGTCCTTCTCATTGGGATAAGGCGGCGACGTTATAACGGCAGAAATCTGTTTCCCTTTTAATAACTTTGCGACGTTTCGGGAATCAGACAGAATCACTTCGGCGGTCGGATACTCAGTCTCGCTGACACGTTGTATGTCGGCAGCTACCTTTTCGACTTCTTCCAGCCATTCGCTAACTACCCGAACGTCGTGTCTGGCTCTTCCTACACCAACTTCTGGGCCAAATCGTAGATTACTAGCCTTAAAAACAAGGATGTTCGCAAACGCCAATCTCAAATGGTCGTGAAAACTCGTTTTCTTGAAGCGATTTATCTCATCCAACAAGACTATCGCTTTGTGCAACGGAATTGGGCTCATCGATCCGCGCAAGATGATTCGTTCCTGTTCAGGTAAAAAGCCACGAAGATTCGAAGGAACTATAATATGTTGTTCCGGCTCATCAGAGATTCCGCGTTTGTTAAGCGCTGAGATTACACGGTCATAAATGCCGTGCGCGACATTAAGCATTGCCTCCGAATCGACATTCCAATTGACCTTTACTGAACTAGCAAAATGAGCAAAATGATTCGCCTCAATGCCTAGCGATTTAACATTCCCCAGTTTCGATTCAACGATTGTTGTTCCCGTTCCGCAGAAAGGATCGAGCACAATATCACCGACACCTAGATCGAATTCTTCTAGGTATTGCCTGACCAAATGAGCCGGATAAGATAAGACAAACCTATACCAATCGTGGAAGGGGCGATCGTGACGGGCAAGCTTATTTCGTTCCCCGTTGGATATTTCCAATTGTGGAGCTTGCGCCTGCCCGGAATGAATAAAGTCTGTCATTGCCTTTGTTGTACAAAGTATTTATACCACAAACTCGAATTCAATGGGGGTGATTACGGTGATGGGCCGTTTTATAGTGTGCGTAGGGATGGCAAGACGGTGTTCGCTACCGCTCCCGGTTCTGACACGGAGATCAGAAATCAATATATGAGGGCGAAAAGCTGGCCGGGAAGTACCCCAAGATCGTGCAGCACCGTATTTGAGACGTATCCAAATGCCGACAGTCCCGTGAAAATATGAATCCCCATCAAACCGATGTAAACCGCCAGGGCGACGGCGAGTCCGTACCGGGCGACCGGTCGTTTCCGGCTGCGATACAAAACGACAGCAGCGATGGCTCCGATCGCGATCTTTACTATTAAAAAAGGTGCATTTCCAATGTCCAGCAGACCGGCCATAAGCTGATTGCTTTCCGTCGCCACGCCGCTCCGCACCCAAATGATCGTCAATAGAGCATCGAGCAAATTCAGAGCAAAGAGCAGAAAGGTCGGAAACATTAACTGCATTGTAAAAGTTTTCTCCTGCAAAAACTTGTTTAAATCTTCTCCTAAACGACTTGACCCCCGGTTTTTACACCGGGGGTCATTCAAAATATGGAGATCGAGAACTGTTACTGTCGTTTCAAATACACTACTAATAACGAGCGAATTCAAAAAAATAGCGATTTTTTGTTTGCGGCTAAAATTGGTGATATTCTTAAGCCTAACTGACCGCTGTATTAAAGTAAATTTCGTGCAACGAATTTCGGCTCGTGCGACTCAAAACGGTTGCCAAATGGAACCATGGCATGTCACACGCGCCAATGTAATGTCATCAGGAGGAAAGTGATTATGACGAGAATATTTGATCTAAAAAAAATAACCGCCCTGTTAGGGCTTTTGCTGCTTGTCGGCACCGCCGATACTTTTGCACAAAGACACAGACCCGTATTGCATCGAAAGGTCGTCACTAAGCGAAAAGTGGTGCCCGCAGTACCGGTTTATACAGTTACATCGGGGACGGTCATGCGAGTCCGCATGAACCAGACCATAAGCTCGAAAACCGCAACCGTCGGCAGCACGTTCACGACGACGGTCACCGAACCCGTCTATTCATCGAATGGCGTGGTTGTAATTCCGACCGGAAGTATTGTCACCGGCCGCGTCAATACCGTCAGACCCGCTTCGAAGGGCGGAAACGTTGGCCAGATCGACGCCAGTTTTGTCTCGGTCCGACTGCCTAATGGACGGAGACGCGCAATCAATGGCTCGTTGACCGATCTTACGGACGGTAAAACAACCAGCGATAATGAGGGAACTGCGTCGGGGAACAAAATGGAACACCGCAAGCTGATATTCCTCGGCGGCGGAACTGCGGGCGGGGCGATACTCGGAGCGGCCATCGGCGGCGGCAAAGGTGCTCTGATTGGCGGCCTACTCGGGGCCGGCGGCGGATTTCTGGGCGACCGGTATCTCAAAGGCAAGGAAGCCGAGGTGAAATCGGGCACCCAATTTGGAGTCAATTTAAATCAGTCGATCTCCATGCCGCGATTTGCGGAGGCGACGCCGGTAAATCAATAGGCCGTGCAGAGTGCGCGATTTATCGCGTTCTTTTCTTTATATTCTAAACCTATGCTGGATAAATCTGGCACACGGAACTTTGGGTTAAATCGCGCACTCTGAACTTAAACCGTGTGAACGAGAAATTCCGGTGTGACGATCACCGGCGAGAAAAAACCGGCCGCCGTATTGAAGAGACGCAGTCGCGCCTGTTTTCGGACGTTGGCAATATGACCGAAATTCCACGTCACGAGATAGTCGATCTTATGAAATGAAGCGATCGCGACGTGAATTGCATCGGCGATGTATTTTCGGTGAAAAATGCCGCGTTCGATATAGCCCTCTGCCAATATCGCGACCTCCTCGGCCAGCTCAAGCTGTTCGAGTGGCTTGATCAGATTCAGGCAGCCGGTACGGTACGGCTCGGCGAT
>JAYVER010000217.1:0-29929 GCA_043748725.1 Chloracidobacterium sp.
AAAAATCGCGATTCCTTCCAAACCGTGAAAAGATTCCGGTTATTCAAAGGACTCTTATAGTTACATCAACGCTTTCGTGGTGGCCGTACCAAGTCAAAAAAGTTGTCAAGGACACTCCGATAATAAGCGAAACCAGAACGATAATTTTTAATTTTCGGGTGAACATAATTTCAAAACTCCTTTGCGGCTTGCCTCACCGCATTGCAACGAGAGCGGCAATGAATATAGTTAATACACGAATTTTCACGATGGTTTTTCTGCTTGCCAAGGGTTTTAACTCCGGTAAGTTTATTGCGGTTTCGAACCGTTTGTCGGATTTCGCTTCTGAGTTATTTGGACACTCGTCTTGAGGTCCAGCATTTCGAGTTTGAGTAAATCAAATGCTGGATCAAGGTGAACTGTAAACCGCAATTCCTGCGGGCAAAACAGATATACCGTGTCAACATTTGCGGCCTGTTCGTATGACGCCCTGAACCAGGCCCTTGAAAAATGTTGCTTGTCCGACAGAGCCAGTGCAAAATTGCCAGCCGTTTTCTTTGACGCGGCGTTATCAAAAACACTCACCGCGTAATATAAGCGATTATTGAAAAAAGACAGATTGATTTCGTTGATTCCGTTTGGGAGAGCGGAATCGATGTAGGTAACTCCTTCCAGGAAATAAGAAGATTTTTTCTTTCCTAAAATCGAAAAACTTGATATTCCCAACTGATTAGGCGCACCCGGAATAATCTTGATGTTGAACGTTTTGCCAAGTTCGTCCGGGGTCAAACCAAGTTTTACGCCGTTGATGACCGGCGAGTCCTTGACAGTCATCTGACACGGTGTAGCCGTCGCGTCAACCGGAATATACGTGGTTTCGGTAGAAGGCTCGACGACGATGGTTTTGGGTCTCGAATGCGGCGGAACGCGTCTCGGGTCCGGCTGCGCAAAAACCGACGCCGAAAGCAAAAATACCGTCAGGAAAAGAATCAGGTTTTTCATTTTTCAAACTCCTTTAATTTAATTTGGCTCTGCGTTCGGCTGCTCAGAGTGCGCGATTTATGGCGTTCTTTTGTATAGTTTCTAAACCTATACGCGATAAATCGCGCACTCTGAACTCCTCAAAACCCCGCACTAATGATCGTCGTTATCATTGTCTTCTTCTTCATTATTGTCGTCGTCATCGCCATGCCTATTCCTGATCCGGGCTATAAAACCGTGGCGAATGCCCGCGCTGTCTGTGTAGCGGCCGGAAATAAGCCCGCGATTGTTAATTCCGTTGAAGGAAGTTCCGGTCGCGTTCGGAAAATCGAATGACACATAGGTGTTGGCATTTTTCCTGACAAATCCGTGTGTGTGGCCCATAGCGTCGGTACAGCTTCCGACTATCCAGCCGCTATTGTTAATTCCGAATAACAACGTCGAGCTTGAGCCGGGAAAATCTACCGGATTCGTTATTGTTCCGTTTGCGTTTCGGATGAAGCCGTGGTTAACGAAACTGCCGTCGCGGTATGTCCCCACCACACGATTCGAGATGTTGATGCCTTCCGCGAAAGAGTCGAAAGCTCCGGGAACAATTATCGCAGTCGAAGTCCCGCCTATATTGACGAAGCCCTTATTGGGCAGGATGGTGCTGCCGAATGCTCCGGTAAAGTTTCCGGCATCGTTTACACCGGTAACAGCGGTTGAGACTGGACCGCCGAAGTCGAATGTTGTAAAAACTCCGTTATTCCAAAGAAAGCCGTGGAAAGTGTTAGTCGCAAGGGTAAAGGATTCGCCACCGACGGTCCTAGCATTGTTTATGCCAAAGCCCGCGGTAAAGCCTCCGGTGTCGTTCGGAGCCACAAGTGGCGAGCTAAAGGTGCCGTTGCGAAAGCGGACAAAGCCGCGCGTGACACCGCCAGACTCATAGCGTCCGGCAATATCGCCATGGCCGTTAATTCCAAACGGCGTCGTCGAATTTCCCGTGCCGGGATAATCAAAAGTGGTGATAACATGGATCGAGTTTGGCTGTGCGAATATACTGACAGGTATCAATCCGATAAAACCTACCATGACGCAAAAAAATAATTTTCTCAACTGCATTGTAATTGTCTCCTTTTTTTAGTTAATGATTCTCGGCACTTCAAACAAATTCGCCGGGCTATCGAACCAACCGTTTCTGGGGACAAAAACGAACGACGAAATAATTCAGCGAAAAACATTTTTCTAAACTCTTTTTCAAATTCCATTGCCTTAAAGGTGGAATGAGTTTATGATTCGCGTTATAAGCTAGAATTAAAGATGTAGTTTATCTCTTGATCAACGCTTGAATCCGGTAGTCAAGCGGAAATTTACCGGAATTTTAACGGAAATTCTGTAAAGTTGATGGAAAACAAAAACGGAAACCACGAAAGTATTGTTTTTGGCGACTTTAGTCTGGACGCTAAGCTGGAGACGCTTAAGAGAGGCGGCGACGAAATTCATCTCGCAAAACGCCCGTTTTCCGTTCTGCTTTTCCTGATCGAAAACCGGGGGCGTATCGTAGGGCGCGATGAGCTTTTGAATCAATTTTGGGATGGACATGATGTATATGACGATGCGCTTCGGAAATGCGTCGGCTCGATCCGCAAGGCCCTCGACGATTGCAATGGATCGCCGCGATTTATAGAAATACGTCGTGGAAGCGGTTACCGTTTCGTCGGCGAAGTGACGGAAGAAGTTGAGAGTGGAGAGTTGAGAGTTGAGAGTCAAAACGGATCACAAATTTCAAATTTCAAATTTCGAACTGAAGAAAATAAGAGTTATGAAAAAAAATCCCACTCGGAATTCCGCAATTCGCAATCCGCAATCCGCAATCGAAAACTACTGGTTGCGGTTCTCACAGCTGTTTTAATATCGCTCGCAGCTCTCGGGTTTTACGCATATCGCCGACAGCAAAACAATATCGCAGCAAAGACTTTGGCCGAAACCGTGGCGACTAAGCGTTCGATCGCGATCTTGCCGCTCAAGAATTTGACGGGCGACGCGGCCAATGATTATCTCTCTGACGGCATCACCGAAAGCCTCATTAACGAGATCTCACGCGTCGAAACGCTCAAGGTCATCTCGCGCGGCTCCGCGTTTCAGTTTAAGGCGAAAGATGTCTCGGCCCAGGAGATCGGCGAACGGCTGGGCGTAGAGACGATTCTCGAGGGCGGTTTTAAACAAAGCGGCGAACAGCTTCGGGTAGAGGTTCGGCTGGTTAACACAAAAGATGGCAGCGTGATGTGGGCGAGTAATTTCGAACAGAAAAAGCTTGCAGATATTTTTGCGATCGAGGACGGCATAACCTGCCAAATTGTCACCGAACTTAAAGTTAAGCTCTGTGGTGAAGTACCGCCCGCGTCACGCTATACGCAAAATGTCGGGGCTTATCAGGCCTATTTGAAAGGCCTGTATTACCGCAACAAACTCGGTGCGGAAGATTTAAACAAGGCCGTCGTATATTTCAATGAGGCGTTGAAAATTGACCCTGACTACGCGTTGGCACATGAGGGCTTGGCGAGCGTTTATGCGGTGATGGAATTCAACTCAGTCGTTCCGCCGCAGTCGGTCGCTCCGCTTGCCGAGATCCATGCTCAGCGGGCGCTTGAGTTGGACGAAAATTTGGCGGGCGCTTATGTAGTGCTCGGCGCGGTCAAGACAATGCGAAATTACGATCTAGATGAACGCGAGCGATATTACCGCGAAGCTATTCGCCGCAGCCCGAATCACCGCACGGCGCATCTCTGGCTGGCAAATAATTTTTTGGCCCGTGGCAAGTTCGAGGAAGCCGAGCGGGAATTGCTCGCCGTTAGGGAACTCGATCCGCTTTCCACCGGTGTGCAGCTGGAATTATGGCAACTTTATTATTATTGGCGTCAACCCGACAAGGCTATCCAGCAAGCCGAGTTGATGCTCGCCGCAAACCCTGAAAATCTTGGTGTATACAGTTTTTTAGCAGCAAATTACGCTCAAAAAAATGAATTTGAGAAAGCCTTTGCCGCAGTCGAAAAAAATCCGACCGATCTGCCCGGGCGCGCTCATATTTTGGCACTCGCAGGGAGGCCGGACGAAGCCAGGAAACTCATCGAAGACTTTGCCGCATCCGATGGCGGTGAGAAAAATCCGTATTGGGTTGCGTCCCTATATGCAGTTGTCGGTGATAAAGAGACAGCATTCGCATGGCTCGAAAAATCTTACGCCGCGCGCCAAGCCGATCTTGTTTCGATCAAGATCGATCCGAACCTCGACAGCTTGCATGATGATTTGCGTTACACGGATCTGTTGCGGCGTGTTCATCTGGCGGATCAATAGACAACGTATTTAATTTACCCGATACTATTCCGCGCCTTTCCGTTTTAATCTTGATTGCCAAACGTAAAGCAATTAAAATCAAAAAGCGGTAAAATGCATTTGGCATACCTGTGTTAAATTAATGGAACCAAGTGTGAAAATCCACCGTTTGCTTTTTTGTATGAGGCATCGGAAAAATCGAAATGAAAGAGTGTCAACTTTGTAAAAACTGTTTCGCCGACGATGTCGGAACCTGTCCTAATGACGGGATGCCGACGGTGCATACGATCAGCGGCGCGCCGGTTTTGGAAGGCAAATATCATCTCGAATGCCGTCTCGGCCAGGGCGGAATGGGCGTCGTTTATAAGGCGCGGCACGCATATCTGAAAACGCAGTTGGCGATCAAGGTTATCTTGCCCGATCTTGTCGGCAACGATCCGCAACTCGTCACGCGCTTTCGGCAGGAGGCTTTGGCGGCCGCCGCGATTCGCCATCAGAATGTGGTCAGTGTTACGGATTATGGCGTGATCGACGGCAGCCTGCCGTTTCTCGTGATGGAGTACGTCGAGGGCGAATCGCTCCACGATCTGCTCGCCCGTGACAAAGCTCTTTCGCCGGAAAAGGCGCTCGATCTTATATCCGCCGTTTGCGCAGGTGTCGGTGCGGCCCATCATCAAGGGATTGTCCATCGCGATCTAAAGCCGCTGAACGTCATGATCTGCAGCGATAAGCCGAATCTCTCACAAGCGGTGAAAATCCTCGATTTTGGCTTGGCAAAGATCAAATCTGGCGAGTTGCTGGGGTCGTTTATCCAGGCGCAGACGACCGGATTGATGGGTTCGCCGTACTATATGGCTCCGGAACAATGGGCCGATGAGGAGCCGGATTCGCGCTCCGACATTTACTCGCTTGGCGTAATGTTTTACCAGATGGTTGCGGGTGATGTGCCGTTTAAGGGATCGTCGATACCGGCGATAATGAAAAAGCACATCAGCGACCCGGCGCCGACGCTGGCCGACGCGGGCATCCATGTTTCACCTGAACTGGAAGCTGCAGTTAGTCACACGCTCGAAAAAGATAAAAATAAACGCACGGCCACGGTCGAAATATTTGTCCAGGAGCTTACAAACGCGATCATGCCGATGGTGGCGACACTTCCCGGCACGACCATGCGGTCATTACCCGTTTCATCGCTCAAGATCGTTTCCAAACCGCCGCAATCCAAGGTTTTTGTCGATAACGTGTCGGTCGGCGAAACCCGCGATAACGGAGCGCTGCTTCTCGACGGCATACAGAGCGGCAATCATCACCTTCGCGTAAGTCACGACGGGTTCAAGGATTGGCTGGGCGACGTTGTCTGCGACGGAAAACCGCAGGAGGTGGTTGCGGAACTGCAGCCCGGCATGCGCGATTCGAAAACTGCTATTCCAAAGCCGGATGAGATATCTGTGACCGGCTCAGCGAAAACGCAGACGCCTGATCGGCAAGACACCTCCGATATGCAGGACGAAATGGCCAAAACCGTTCAGCAAAATTGGGGAACAAGCGAAACGGAGGTTGCGACTCAGGTTCGCCAGCAAAAAAAATCATTCTTCTCTCCGCTTGTTTTGGGAATCATTGGATTATTCGCACTCTTTCTGATTGGAGCCGCCGGTCTGGGGGCCGCGTATATACTGGGGGTTATCGGCGGCGGTCGCGGCCCGGGCGGAAATAACGTTAATTCGGCAACTCCGTCTCCGGCCACATCGCCGACGGCAAAATTCAATGTCGATATGGCGGTGATACCCGGCGGATCGTTCGTTATGGGTAGGAATGCCGGTCGTGAGAATGAGCGTCCGGAGCATCCGGTGGATGTTAAAGCGTTCAAGATGGACAAGACCGAGGTAACGAATGCCGAGTATTTTGCATTCGTTAGTGAAACCAGTTACAGGCCGGTTCCGACGGACTGGGTAAACGACAAGCCGATTGGCGGACTAAACCAAATGCCGGTCCGATTTGTAAATATTGAGGACGTTAATGCGTTCATTAAATGGCGGACGAAACGTGACGGTGTCACATACCGGCTGCCGACCGAAGAAGAGTGGGAATACGCAGCCCGAAACGGCAGCAAGAAGAATCTTTATCCGTGGGGCGATACTTTTCAGGTGAAATGCGCCGTGGTTGACAAGGAAAGCACTGAACCGGAAAGGGTCGGCACGGCGTCGTGCCCGGATGATTGGGGGGTAATGGATCTTATCGGAAACGTCTATGAGTGGACAGGCACGAAAGCAAGTCTTTACCCCGGAAGCAAAGGTACGATGCTGCCGGACAAGGAGCCTCGAAATATGATCCGCGGCGGAGCGGCGTTTACAAAATCGGCGGGTGAATTTGGGATTACATCGACTTTTCGCCAGGACGTTAAAGCGAGCAAACGTGACCATGAATTAGGCTTTCGGCTCGTTACCCAAAACTAGATCGCCCGGAAAATGGTGTAGGTGCGGTGTAGAACGATTTAGCTTATTCTTTGCGTTCTCAGCGGCTTTGCGTGAAACAGCGTTTTTATCACGCAAAGCCGCGAAGAACGCAAAGCAAGAAAGCAATAAATTGGTGAAATGTCATGTTTTGTCGAAACTGAATCCCCTACCGAAAATGGAGTTTTTTATGAGCAGTGCTTTTCGGATTTTAGTTTTAATCGCGGTGTTGAGCGCGTTGACTATATGCGTGTTCGGCCAGGATCTGGGCAGCAGCAATAAGCTCTTTGGCGGAGCGAAAACCGGCACTAAGACCGTTAAGAAAGCGTCGGCAAAGCATAGGCCGGCGGCCTCAAAAGTCACCGCTTCGCCCAGGAAACGCGTCACTTCATCGAAAACGTCCAAAACCACATCCGCATCTACCCATAATGCGGCTACGGCGAAACCCAAGAGTACAGGCAAAGTCGATTCTAAAACATCAAAAATTGAGATCAAACCGGCCGTGAAGGAGCCGGCTACTCCAACCACCGCCGAAGCCGAGGCGCAGTTTGAAAAATTTATTATGGACGGCAACAGCGCCCGAGACGCCCGCGACTATTCCGCCGCCGAGTATGCCTATAAACGTGCAAGAGCATTAAAACCAAAGGATGCGCGCGCCGTCTATGGACTCGGAAATCTGTACAGCGACCAACAGCGTTGGGAAGACGCAGAGAGAGCGTACCGCACGGCTTTGGAATTCGATCCAAAAGACGCGGTAGCTCACCTTGCCTTAAGTTACGTGCTTACACAGCCGATCGCCTTACCTAATTTAGCCGACCGTTACGAAGAAGCCGAAAAGCTCGCCCGCCGCTCTATCGAACTCGGGTCTGCCAATGCACTCGCTTTCGATCAGTTGGGTGTTGCGATGGAACTTCGCGGATTGATATCAACCGAAACCGAGAATGCATATCGAAAATCGATCGCGCTCGACCCGTCATTTGCTCCGGCGTATGCTCATTTGGGCAGATTATTGAGACGCCGCGGGCTTACAAAGGAATCTGAAACGGCTTACCAGAATGCGATCCAGCATTCGACCGATGTTGCCACGACGGTCCTCGTTGCTGATGTGATGCAGTCAGAGCAGCGATACGCTGAGTCTGAAAAACTGCTGCGAATGGCCGTCGCAAGTGACCCAAAAAATCCATCTGCGCTCCTTCTGCTTGGCCGGGCATTGACCGCCGAGGGAAACTTTCCTGATGCAGAGAAAATATTAAGGCGAAGCCTCGAGTCCAGCCCGGATGGATTTATGCCAAACAGCCTTTTAGGCTCGTTGTATTCCCGGCAGGGAAAGTTCGATCTTGCCGAAAATGCTTTGCTGCAAGCTATGAAATTTGTTGCGAATGGCGAAAAGCGTGGGCTTTCTCAGCAATTTGAAACGGTTGGCGACGGCTATTTTAAGACAGGGAAACGCCAGGATGCGATGCGTGCGTACCGTCAAGCGATCGCTCTCGACGCGGGAAACACCACTCTCGCCGCCAAGCTCGCAAAAACTCATGGCGGTTAGGTTTAACGAAAATACAGACTCCGAACTTTTTTGCCTGGGGCGCAATATTAATGCGTTATTGAAATTCGGCGTCCATTGTTTGTATTTGCTTTAGGAATATTAGTACTTTCATCTCAATAAGTTAGCGTTAGGATGGCGTTCAGTGCGGTGATCAGGGAAATGTATTGTCCAAAGTGTAAAGAGAATTTTGAGGAAGGCTCGCGACGGTTTTGCCCGACTGACGGAACCCGCCTCATCTCCGAGGAAATGGATCCGCAAGGTGTTAAAAACCAGGGCGGCATTTTTGCCGATCTTCTTCCAAAACCTAAAAAGGACGAAGGGAGCCACGGTATCAATGCCGACGTGCAGAAATTTGTTGTGACAGAGCCAAACATTGATCTTTTTCAAGATGATCCGGCGGCGAAAGAGAAATCCGAGCCTTTCTTCGAGTTCGGTGATATTGAGCCGGAATTCATGAATGAAACCAATTTTGCCGCTGCGCAGCAAGAGTCATATGCAGAGCCGAAACCTTTCGGACGAAAGGTGAACCTCAACGAAATACCCGCTGGACACGTTGATCTCGGCGACACGACGCGCACAGCCAGTATTTTTGCCGATTTCAACGCCGATGAACCGGAAAGCTTTGTCGGCCGAACGGTTAAAGGCCGTTATCAGGTAACGGAGTTTTTAGGCGGCGACGAAAGCGGTCTAGCTTATTTGGCGGATGACAAAATAGTCGACGACAAAATGGTGCTGGTACGCATCCTGCTCGAAGACGATTCAGACGAGATAATGAGCAGCATCCTCGCCGAAGAGCGGGTGTCGCTTTCGCATTTAACGCACCCGGACATTGCCCGGCTTATCGACTCAGGCGAGTTTACTAACGGAACACAATTTCTGATCACCGAGTACACGGACTCGCTGTCGGTTCGCGATATTTTAGGCATTCACGGCAGGTTCGATGAGCAGCGTGCCGCCCGCGTCATACGACAGGCGGCCAGCGCACTAAATGAGGCACATCAGGAAGGTATCATTCACCGCGACATTCGGCCCGAAAATCTTATACTGGCTACCGCCGAAGGCGAGGCCGAGCAAACAAAGCTTGTAAATTTCGGAGCGTCGAACGGCGAGCCGAACCCGCATAACGCTGCGTACAAGGCTCACGAGGTTCTCGACGGCCGCATTACGACGGTTTCGAGCGACATTTTTTCTTTGGCCGTTGTTGCGTACGAAATGCTCACCGGCAACATGCCGTTTCGCGGAGCGACCGCAAAAGAGATTGTCAAAGAGCAATACGCCGGATTGGCCGAACATCCGTCAGCCATCAGGCATGATCTGCCGTGTGCCGTTGATGAGGTTCTCGATAAGGCGCTTTCTTTCAACACGACCGACCGGTATGTAAAGGCCCGCGACTTTGGTGATGCTTTTCATAATGCGTTGGCCGAAACCTCGGAACCGGTCGCCGCTGCCAAACCGGTAATCGCATCCGATGTTAGCGGCGAAATCGGCATTCCGGCCGCGCCGATACCGGCGATCCTCGCGGACGCGGAAGCGAAAACGGCCGAAATTGAAAATAAAGTCCAAATTTTGAAGCCGTTAGACACAAGGGCCGCCGCAACTGTGATCGAGCCGGCGTGGAAAAACCGTTCGCCTGACCCTCCCCAGACTGAAACCTCCAGAGCGAAGTTGATCGGCGGAGTTGGTCTGCTCATATTATTGGGTCTGCTCGCCTTTGGTTGGTTTTACCTGGTGAATCGTCCGGCGGAACCCGGTCTATTGACTGAAACGGATCAAGCTT
Organism: Chloracidobacterium sp.; assembly: GCA_043748725.1. Classification (GTDB taxonomy): domain Bacteria; phylum Acidobacteriota; class Blastocatellia; order Pyrinomonadales; family Pyrinomonadaceae; genus OLB17. The sequence goes on from JAYVER010000217.1 coordinate 10,046, forward strand.
CGCCTCAGGCCGGCAACGAACCGGCAGCTTCGCCAATAACATCTGACATCGAGGTTCCACCGCTGCCGCGCAATATATCGCAGCCGCCGAACACCGATTTTTATCAAAATAACAAGCAGAATTTGAAGGGCGATCTGCTCCGTAATTTTGTCGGGTTTTCGATCTATTACCCGAAGGATTGGAAAGTCAATGGCCCGCAGGAAAGCGCTAGCGTCAATGCTCGAGGTAAATTTCTCGACATTTCGAAATCCAACGCGGACGGCAAACTGAAAGAGCAGATGCTGATCAGCTATTATACGAGCAAAGGCACATTTAAGGACGACGCGGAGAAATTCCCGCAGATGGTCAAAGAGACCAACGAAACATTAAACAAGCTGCTCCCGGGCTATCAAATGGTCTCCGAAGGTGAAAAGCGCATCAACGGCAGTTGGCGAGCATACGAGGTCAAATTTCAGGGCGGCGCCACCTCGGATAAAGGCGAAAAGCTCATCGTCTGGGGCCGACGGCTGTTCATCCCGGCCGCTCGTCCTGGCGTCCGCGATGGCTTTGAGATTACGATGCTCGCCACATCGCTCGCCGACGAAGTCCGCAGCGTTGACGACGTCGGCGTCCGAGGTGAGTTGGCATCGATTCTCGACAGCTTCGAGCCGGGGCAGAATTTCTGATAAAATATTGCCCACAACGACGGAGGCGGTATTCGTTTGGAGTTCCAGCTTTAGCTGGCATCTGGCTAAAGGGTTGGCCAGCTAAAGCTGGAACTCCAAACGAACAGGCGCCGTTGATCTCAGATCGAAAGATCGGCGGCACTCAATTTTCCTTTAGATCTCAAATCGTTCCACAACGCATAACCGGCCCGGTAAAATTCGTCTGATTTTACCTTGTCCGTTTTTTCCAAAGCAGAGCCGAGCCATCCCAATGCCTCGGCATAATCACGTTTTAACAGTGCGTTTTCGGTATCGACGAGGGCCGTCTCGTCGTAAATGTTCACGGCTTCGCTCAAATAGGCCACGCCTTCAGCCTTATTGCCGTTGACGAACATTGCATTGCCCAAATTTCCTTGTGAACGGGCCACGTCGATCTTCGATTCGAAATACTGTGGGTCGGTTACCAAAACTTCCTGGCTCAGTTCCAGTGCCCGGCGAAAATGTGTCACGGCTTGTGCGGCTTGATTCTGCCGCACCAACATTTGGCCTAATAAAATGTGCGAGATTGCCGAATTACGGTGATAACCGATATCCTTCGGGCTTGTCGCCATTAGGGCTTCCATTATCGACAGTGACTATTGAGCGTGTTCCAATCCCTTTTTCGCGTCTCCATCAAGTTCGACGGCCATCGCGAGCCTGCGACTCGCCGCCCATAGACAGTAATTTATACTCGTGTCGCTCGGTTTTTCGGCAGATTCGTTATTAAAAGCATCCAGAGCCGTTTGTATCTCAATTATCGCAGTTTTATAATTGCCCAATGAGGTCAACGCACTTCCAATTTGCAAATGAGAGAGATTGGCAAGTTGATCTGTTTCCTCGATCGGTAAATTTAAGTTTCGTAACTCTTCGGCGATTTCCTGTCCACGGAGGCTCGCCACTAAATTCTCGCTCGTGTCGCCTTTCAGAGCGTAATATGAGGCTAGATCTGAAACCGCGTTTTGCAAATTCTTGAGATGCGCAATATCTTTCGGTGCTTCACCAGTAAGCTTGTCGAGTATCGCGGCTGCAGTTTTGCAGTACTCAAATCCCTTTTCAACGGAGCCGCGGACCTTCTCAGTATCGGCAAGCTCCATATATGCCAAAGCCAGCTTTTCCTGATAGTGAATATTATTTGGCTCTTCCAGTAGAAGCTTTTCATAAATGGCGACGCATTTTTTGTTAGTGGATTCTTTTTCCTCCAATGACATGTCGGGCAGCGACGCTAAATTAAAGTATGCCAGGCCAAGTTCATCCTGTAGGGCGCGATTATCACCCGATTCGCCCGCGAGAGCGTCTAGCTGCTCTGTTGCTCGTCTGAGCAGCAACTACCGTGCGGGCAGGCTGCCGGGCAGGTTCTGGATAGCTCCGTGTATCTCGGTTACAAATGAGTCGGATAGTTTACGCAAACTCTCGAAGCGTTTTTCGGCCAGCGCCCGTTCGTGACGGGCCTCGTTTGCTTTCCAGACGGTCGCGATCATGCCGCCCGCCAGGCTTAACGCAAGAAGCCCTGCAAATACGAGCTTGAGACGGTTTCTCTTTACAAATTTTTGAGTCCGGTACGCAAGGGAATCGCGGCGTGCCGAAACCGGCATATCATCAAGATAGCGCCGAATATCGTCCGAGAACCTTTCGACCGAGCCGTATCGACGCGTTACGTCCACACGAAGGGCCATAGTGAGAATATTTTGTAGGTCTGCCCGAAGATGATTTAGCTTTATTTGCGGGATCACGTTTGCGTCCGAATTTGATGTCGCATCAGGCGATTCGCTATCGGACCGAACCAGCAACGCCGTGAGTATTTTTCCTAAACTATAAACATCGCTGGCTGTGCCGACGATCGCACCATCGATTTGTTCGGGCGAGGCATAAGCCGGCGTCAGAACGCGATGCTGTGTTTGCGTTTCACGTGCATCGGTTGTGTCGATGAGTTTTGCGATCCCGAAATCAAGCAGTTTTGGCTCACCATCGGCATTGACGAGAATATTAGACGGCTTCAGATCGCGGTGGACAATAAGCTTTTCGTGGGCGAACGAAACTGCCGTGCAAACCTTTCGGAAAAGAGTGAGTATTTCGTTCTCACTCAGACAGTCGTCGGGCCTCCCTCCAGTAGTTTGGCGATGAACGGATGATTTAGTGCCGCCATTATTTGGCGCTCACGAAAAAACCTTTCGACAATGGCGTCGGAATCCATTCCGCGATTGATGATCTTTATTGCGACTTGTTGGTGAAAAGTCTCTCGCTCGGCAAGAAACACGACACCCATGCCGCCGCGTCCGATCTCTCTGACTATGCGATATTGATCGATCAATTCGCCGATCAGTTTTTCGCTTGCGGTCTTTTGATATGAATTCTGAATGACGTTTGCAGCCGATATGCCTTCCAAAAAAGATCCGGCATCGTGCTGCGCCTGAAGGAGCGAAATCACCTCATCACGTACTGCGATACTGTCACAGTGCTCAACCAGAAATGCCGCGCGCAGTTCAGGCTTGAGGTCGAGCGCGGACGAAAATAGATGCTTAATATTTTCGCGGTTGTTGTGCCGTGTGGGCGTCATCATATTGCTCAAAGAAGTAAAAGCCTCTTTTTAAAAAGAATTTGACCGCGATACGCGAATAAATAAAAGAAAAGCCAAAGATTTAATTTCGCGTCCTTTCGCGTATTTCGCGGTCAAATACTTATAAGACAAGTTTTGCCACGAATTACACGAATGTCACAAATAAGATTCTATTTATTCGTGTAATTCGTGACATTCGTGGCTAATAATTTCTTAATCAGATCAACATACAACCCGACCGCGTCTTCGAGGTCTTTCTTCAACACAAACTCGTCCTTTGTATGAGCGACAAGGATTGATCCGGGCCCGAGCAGAAGGGGCTGTCCCCAGTTTGTCAGGTGCGGAATGTCGGTGGCGAATCTCACGATCTTTTGCTTGAAACCATCAACCGCGAGCATCCTGACCGGCAGGCTGTACGACAAAACTTCGAGTTCGCCGCGACCGCGGATGAGGCTGTCGAGAGCTTCGCGGATAGGCTCGATAGGCGTCGTCAAACGGATGAGCAAAGCGGCCTCGGCGGCCGGCGGTATGACGTTCAATGCCAGTCCCCCATTTATTAGGCCGATATTGCATGTCGTCTCGCCATAAAATTCGTCATTCGGAAATTTTGTATGCCGAACATCTTCTAAAATATCCAACAGCGTCTCAATTGCCGAATCGCCTTGTTCCGGATACGCCGAATGCGCCGCTTTACCGGACGTCCGGATCATCACGCGATACGCTCCTTTAGAACCAATTGCAAGATCGTTGTCCGTCGGCTCGCCGTTTATCAGATATTCACATTTGGCGGCGATCGGGTGACGATTCGCGACCTTTGCCCCCGTGCTCGAACGCTCTTCGTCAACAGTAAACAGCAGTCCGATGTCGTTGACTCCCTGCTTTCGTAATTCTTCCGCCGCCGTGATCTGAGCCGCGATAATGCCCTTGGCGTCACAAGAACCACGCCCGTAAATCTTCTCATCATCCTCGCTCGGAGCAATAAACGGCGGCACTGTATCCATGTGCGTCGAGAGAAAAACACGCGGGTTGTCATTCAAATACGCGATCACATAGCCGCCGCAACCCTCGACCGGCTGCATCTCGACCGTCCAGCCAAGCGACTGTAGATGATCGTTCAGAAATAGCCCGACCGCTTCCTCATCAGCAGAAACGGAAGGGATGTTCATTAAGGATTTTGTGAGTTCAAATAGCTCCATAAGAATTTTTCGCCACAGAGAACACAGAGAACACAAAGGAATATCAGAAAAGCTCGTGGTGCAGCCTTTTTATCACGTCCGCCACAAATTCTTCCTTAATAACAAACGTCAGATTTACGCTTAGTGCTCCGTCTAAATTGATAAAAAGCACTCACGACAAATCATGAACCGAAAATCCAGCAGCTTCCGCAGCTTTTAGCAACCTGCCGTCGCCACAGATAAAATCCTTGTTACTCGGGTTTTCTTTACACCAGACGAGCGCGGAAGCAAGTTGAATGCAGTCGCCCGCTTTCAGTCCATATTTATCTGGGAATGTGCGGGCTAATTGGATGACTCTAGTTTCTGGTGGGATGATCGCCGATGATTTCTCGATTGAAACAAATATGAACTCAGCTTCCCTTTTTCTTAGTTCGCTTATCTTCCCTTCTCGCACTATCCGAGCGAAAGCGGAGACAACCTCAACCGGAGTATTCCAGGCAATCACGCTTTCATCCAATTGTCTCCATATTCGCACCGCCGTGGGTGAACTGGTTTCATAAACGCAGAGTGGTACGATTGCGCTGCTATCCCAGAATGACATCAGTATCGTGCCTCGTTCCGATCATCGATTACCGCTTGGCTGGTTGAACCGGCTGGAAGTATCGGCCTTTGAGAAAAAAGCTCGTCCCAAAACGATTCGGGAAGATCGTCATTTTTTGTTTCCTTACTCTTGGGTTGTCGGGTTTGCACATATTCTTCCAATGCAAGTTCAACCGCCTTTCCATCCGAATTGACGCCGGCAATCGTACGCACTTTTCTAAGGTTTTTTGAATTTTCGATTTCAACAGTAACTGACATATAAATATTTCCCTCAACCAAATTCTAACACATCAAAACAGCTCTCTATGCAGCCTTTTTATAACGTCCGCCACAAATTCTTCCTTGATAACAAACGTCAGATTCACGCTCGAGGCACCGTGTGAAACGAGGGCGATATTTACGTCGTCAATGGTCGAAAATATCTTTGATGCGAGGCCGGTGCTGGCCCGCAGGCCTTCGCCGACGACGCAGATAACGGCGTAGCCGGACTCGGTCTCGACATCGCCGAGACGCGATAATTCGGCCACGATCTGCTCAAGCGAATCAGTGTTGTCGAGCGTCAACGCGACTGAGACCTCGGATGTCGAAACGACGTCGATCACCGTCCGGTAGCGTTCGAAAACCTGAAACAACGCGCTCATAAAGCCAAAGCTGCCGAGCATACGGGCCGATGTGATCCGCAGGATTGTTATGTTCTTTTTATGGGCGATCGATTTGATCTTATTTGGGGCCTCGCTCGATTCGGCCAGAACCATCGTGCCGGTCTCGTTCGGTTCGAAGGTGTTGCAGACGCGAACCGGAATGCCGTGATCGACCGCTGGTTTGATCGTTTTTGGATGGAGAACTTTGGCACCGAAATAAGCAAGCTCGGCTGCCTCTTCGTAACTCAAAACCGGAATCGTCCGTGCTTCGCCGCAGATGCGCGGGTCGCACGTCATCACGCCGGTCACGTCCGTCCAAATCTGCAATTCCGAGGCGTGCAATGCTGCTGCAACCAATGCCGCCGAATAATCAGAGCCACCGCGTCCCAGAGTGGTCGTCTCGCCGCCGCGATTGGCCGCGATAAAACCGCCCAACACCGGCACTTCGCCCGCCGCTATGAGAGGCCAAAGCTCAAGTTTTACAAGCTTTTCCGTCTCATCCCAGATCGGCTGCGCGGCACCATATTCGTCGTCGGTGACAATCAATCTGCGCGAATCGACTTGCCGTGCATTCACTCCTTTTGCCTTCAAAACCTCAGTCAACAGCCGCGACGAGAGTTGCTCTCCATACGAAACAACAGCGTCCTTGAGCATCGCCAGCGGCAGCGAGCGGCGCGAAACACGTATCAACAGATCGGAAAGCTCGCCGCGTGCAAATTCCAGCTCGCCGTTAAACGCATTGGGTGTACCGTCGGCGATGAATTGGTTAGACACGGCAACATGGCGTTCAAAATGCGGCTCGAGTGAGGCAATGGCTTCGGCTAAATCACCCTTTTTTGCAACCTCAAAAGCGCTCAAAAGCGCATCCGTGACCTTGGTCATCGCCGAAACAACTATGACCGGTTGTCGCTGAGCTTGCGTCGAAACGATGTGAAAAACACGCTCAAAAGCGGCAACGTCGCCGACCGACGTTCCGCCAAATTTCATCACGGTTGGATAGAGATTTGCGCCCACAGTTATCCTGTAAAATTAAAGCAAAACCGTACGGGACGCAATACGGGGATTCGCCACGGACAACTTTCTAGTACTTCGGAACGCTCGGATCCACCTCATCCGACCACGCCGTGATGCCGCCTTTCAGATTTATTAGCCGTCCGGTAAATCCAACGGCTTTCAGCGTTTCTATTGCTTTGGAGCTGCGAACACCGCCTTTGCATTGCATCACCGCCGTTTTTGATGGATCGATCTCACTAAGACGCTCTACGATCTGTCCTAGCGGTATCAGCTTTGCATTTGGAATCCTCGCGATCTCATATTCAAAAGGCTCGCGAACATCGATAAGCTGAAAATCGGCGTCACTGTCAAAACGCGCCTTTAGCTCGGTTGCGGTAATCTCTTCGAGTGCGGGGGCGTCGCTGACAGGCTGGTTAAGGCCGCAAAATTCGTCATAATCGATCAATTCTTTTATCGTCGCGTTATCCCCGCAGAGGTCGCAGTTCGGGTCTTTTCGCAGCTTAAGCTCGCGAAATTTCATCGTCCACGCATCGAATAACAGCAAACGATTGAGCAAAATGCCCTCGGCGCCGAGGATGACCTTGAGCACCTCGTTAGCCTGGATCGTGCCGACGATTCCGGGCAGCACGCCGAGCACGCCGCCCTCGGCACACGACGGGACAAGACCCGGCGGCGGCGGTTCCGGGTATAGGCAGCGGTAACAGGCTCCGTACTCCGCCCAAAAAACGCTCGCCTGACCCTCGAAACGAAAGATCGAACCGTAAACATTTGGCTTTCCTGTCAAAACGGCTGCGTCGTTGACCAGATACCTTGTCTGAAAATTGTCCGTGCCGTCGACGACGACATCAAATTCTTTAAAAAGTTCTAAAGCATTCTCGCTGGTCAGAGCAGTCTCAAACGCCTCGATATTCACGTTCGGGTTCAGGTCTTCCAAACGATCCTTGGCCGACGCGATCTTTGCCCGCCCAACGTCTTTCGTTCCGTGGATGATCTGCCGCTGAAGGTTCGAGCGATCAACCACGTCAAAATCGACAATGCCCAGCGTGCCGACACCGGCCGCTGCCAAATACAGCCCAAGCGGCGAACCCAGCCCGCCGGTACCGATCGTCAAAACACGCGCATTTTTGAGCTTTCGCTGGCCTTCCAGTCCAACCTCAGGCAATATTAGGTGCCGCGAATATCGCTGATATTCCTCGGTCGTAAGGTCAGGAAGGTCCGCTGAGCGGGCCTCGGCCGCAATATTGCCGCCGGCGATCGACGGCACGATCATGACCGTTTCGCCGGATGGGACCACGGTCGCGGCCCCGTCGAGATAACGAATATCCTCGTCGCCAACATAGACGTTGATAAAATTACGAAGCGAGTCCTGCTCGGTAAATAGGTGTTTTCGAAGCTCCGGAAACTCTGTGGTCAAAGCGTCCAGTGCCTCGCCCGCCGTTTTCGCTTCAACTTCCGTCTCGGATTTGCCGGCCGCAAACTGTCGCAGCGGCGTTGGTATTAAGATTGTTACTGCCATTATTATTTCTCCTATTTTGATCTCTCCGGAATAGCTGATAAGTGATAGCTGAAAACTGATAATTGAAGACAGGATAAGACTTACCAGCTATTACTCATCACTCGTCAGCTATTCCGAATCTTTAATGCCTGCTCGATGTCCGCGAGGATGTCCGCGACATCCTCGATGCCGGCCGATATCCGCACAAGTCCCTCGGTAATGCCGAGAGCATTGCGCCGCTTTTCCGACAGTTCGCGGTGCGACGAAGACGCCGAATGCGAAACCGATGTAAATACATCGCCCAGACTCGTCGCACGAACGCAAAGCCGCAGCGAATTCATAAACCGCCATGCCGCTTCACGTGTATCATCGGCAAGCACTATCGACACCAGTGCACCATAATGCAGGGGCCGCAGCACTTTTTCGGCAAGGCCGTCGTCGGCAAATTTCGGATAATAGACTTTGCGGATCGCATCGTTAGCGGCCAATGAATCCGCCAATTTTTCGGCGTTTGAACACTGTTTGTCGAGCCTGAGCGCGAGCGTTTTCAGACCACGTGAGATCTGATGAGCTTCCCAAACGCTCAATATGCCGCCCGCGAGTTTCATAGCGCTTGTCAGAGCCGGTTCGTCCGCCGCGTCGCGGGCTATAACGACGCCGCCCGTCGCATCGGCATTGCCGCCCAGATATTTGGTCGCGCTGTGTACGACAAGATCGGCACCATGCTCGATCGGCCGGGCGAGATACGGCGTCGCGAACGTGCTGTCCACAATAAATTTTGCCCCGACGGAATGTGCGATCTCAGCCACAGCGGCGATGTCGAGCACCTTGAGCATCGGATTTGAGATCGTTTCGGCAAACAGAACACGCGGTTTCAATTCTTCGGATTTTCGCCGCACCTCATCCAGGTCGGCAAAATCCGCAAGCTGCGTCTTGACGCCGAACGCGCCAAAAACTTTGTAGATCAGGTCATAGCTCGCTCCATAAAGGTCACGTGACGCGAGAATAACCGCACCCGTTGTCAGGTCGCTCGCGAGCAGAGCCGCGTGCAAAGCCGCCATGCCGGAAGCGTACGCCCTGGCAATCGCGCCGCCCTCAAGTATTTGCATCGCGTTCTGAAACGCGGCGACTGTCGGATTGGCGTACCGCGAGTAGATATAGTCGTTGATCTCGCCGCTGAAAACCTTATCCGCCTGTTCCATCGACTTATAACCAAAGGTCGAATTCGCAAATATAGGCGTTGAGTTTGGCAAACCCTGCGGCAGCGGCTGACGCTCGCCCGCATGAACAATATCTGTCTCGATCGATCGTTTTGTCATAAATTTAAAATCAAAAAAACCCTCGTGCTAAAGATGCACGAGAGCTTTTTTAAGAAGTTCTTGCGTGTTTCGACGGTTTATATATCGCCGATAGTCTTTAGCAGTTTTTACCGTGGAGCAAGTTACCTTAAATCGCCACGTTTTCTGGTTTTCAAGTTTCCCGACCGGGATATTCATGTACCTCAAGCGTGCCGCATTAGCTAACGCAACACCAACAAGAATGTAATTGAATAAAATACTTCACTAAACTTCACCTTGTCAGGTTATTCCTAACGTACAATATCTTTTCAAAGCCTGTCAACCGCAAAGCAACGCGCCGCCTGTTTTGTCAGTACCGCCTGCGGTAGCGGGTGGGGCTTTTTACGTGAATGATGCGGAGAGCACCTAGCCACAAAGTACGGCTCCGCCGTTAATGTTTAATATCTCGCCGGTAATATGCCTTGACCAATCGGACAACAGGAAACAAATAGATAACGCAACATCATCAGTCGTCGCCATTCGGTTGAGCGGAATTGATTTTAGGACACTCTCTTTGTAAGCCTCGTCCACAAATACCTCGCGGATCATAGCCGTTTCGATCCAGCCGGGAGCGACTGCATTGACCCGTATTTTCGGGCATAGTTCACTGGCCAGCGCCTTTGTAAAAGCGATCTGGCCGCCTTTCGACGCCGAGTAATTTGAGTAATTGGCCTCGCCGCGTTGCCCGGAGGTCGATGAGACCATCACGATCGCGGCCGATGCCTGCTTTTTCATCGCCGGAACACACGCCTTTGTCATCGCCCAGGCCGATTTCAAATTGGTATTGATGACCTTGTTCCACAATTCTTCGGACATGTCTTCGATCGGCGCCCCGTCCCAGACACCGGCGTTGCAAACCAGCAGGTCGATGCGTCCAAAGCGTTCGAGTGTCTGCTTTGCGATCAATTGTGCCCCCGCATATTCCGATACATCGGCTCGCACCGCAAACGCCCCGGCGCCTTTATTTATACACATTTCAACCGTCTCTAACGCCTCGGCCTCGTTGCTCAAATAATTGACAACGATATCCGCCCCGGCCTCAGCCAGTCGAAGTGCGGTCGCCCGCCCGACGCCGCGCGACGACCCGGTGACAATCGCCGTTTTACCGGCAAATAGGTTGTTTGGAAGTTTTATCTGCGATGTGTTTTCGTTCATTTGGTTTCCTTTGCGGTCTTTGTAGCTTTGCGTGAAAAATCCGTTCCACGCCAAGATGCTAAGAACGCAAAGTTAAGATGAGATCGCACAAAATTGGTTGCGTTAATTTGCAATAGATTAACAGAATCCTTTAACAGGGATAAAGGAGATAAACAGGATTTTCAAACTACGCAAAATATCTCCGCCTATCCATTTCATCCTCTGTATCCCTGTTAAATCATCCATGTCGATCTGTGTTAATCTGTGGCTAATTTTCATATGCACGACACAAATCTCCTCGAAGATCAACCCATTGCCTGGACGCCAACACCCGAAGTTATTGAACGGGCGCGGCTTACACAATTTATGAGACAGGTCGGCGTCTCGACTTGGGATGAGCTTTACGCGTATTCGATCAAAGATGTCGAGATGTTCACCGCCGAAGTCCTGCGTTTTCTCGACATCAAATTCGACCCGCCATACGAAAAACTGCTCGACACATCCGACAGTGTTGAGTTCCCGAATTGGTTTCGGAGCGCGGACACTCCTGTCCGCATGAGTGCGGAGCACGAAAACGATCTCGCCGGAGGAACCGGCGATGCGGACAAGAGTGTCCGCGCTCCAGCCGGCCTCAACATCACCGAAATGTGCCTCGACCGCTGGCAGACAGACGAGATGAAAGACCAACCAGCGGTGATCTGGGAGGGCGAAGAAGGAGGCGCTCGAAAGCTTAGTTATTCAGAACTGCAGGCGGAAGTCGAATGGTGTTCAGCCCTGCTGAGAACAAATGACCTTACGAAAGGAGATGCAATTGCTATTCACATGCCGATGATGATCGAAACGACCATTGCTCTTTTGGCAATCGGACGGATCGGGGCGATTGCGATGCCAGTTTTTTCAGGATATGGAGTCGAGGCTATCGCCAGTCGCCTGAACGCTGTCGGGGCCAAAGCGCTTTTCACTTGCGACGGGTTTCCCCGACGAGGCAAGAAATTCGATGCCTTAGAAATTGCAGAACAAGCAAGCGCGGGTTGTACTACGCTGAAAAAGACTTTTGTTGTCCTTCGAATGTTTGATGATATCCAAATTGCTGCCGATGAACCATCGCATATGCTCTTGCGCAGTGACAACCTACAAACTTTGAGCAAAGAGGATATTTCAAAGCTTGGTTTCTTGGAACCAACCGTTGCCGAAGACCCGCTCATTATCCTCTACACCTCCGGCACGACCGGAAAGCCAAAGGGCATTGCTCACACGCATGCGAGTTTTCCGATCAAGGCAGCTCAAGATATGGCGTTTGGGACGGATGTCGGCAAAGGTACGCGGATCTCTTGGTACACGGACATTGGCTGGATGATGGGGCCGTGGCTGATCTACGGCGCATTGATAAACGGCGCAACGATCTGCATCTACGACGGAGCTCCCGACTACCCGACACCCGACCGGATGTGGGAATTTTGCGCGAAGCATAAAGTCGAGGTTTTAGGCATCTCGCCAACGCTGGTGAGATCACTTGCTGCTAGCGAAGAATGGAGCGCGGACACTCCTGTCCGCATGAGTGCGAAGCACGAAGAAAAAAGTGGGAGTAGAGGCTGGTATCGGCACGGGGGACTTCCACATTTTGATGGCGAAGTCACACAGTTCATAACATTTCGTCTTGCAGATTCCCTTCCCAAGAACGTGCTTAACCGCTTAAGAACGGAATTGGAACGCGATAAGCTCGCCGATGATTCCGAGGAGTTCCGAAAACGGGTTGAGGAATATCTTGATAGCGGCGCGGGTAAGTGCATACTGCGAAAGCCCGAAGTCGCACGCATTGTGCAGGAGACGATTTTGAAAGAACACGGTATAAGCTGCGATATCAAGGCGTGGGTAATCATGCCGAACCATGTTCATCTTCTTCTCAGACTTTACAAAGGACATGATCTTTCGGGCCTAATGAAACGAATCAAAGGTGTATCGGCGAGGAAGGTCAATCAATTGCGAGGAACTGACGGTTCGGTTTGGCAGGCTGATTACTTTGACCGATACATTCGAGACAACGAGCACTTCTACAATGTGCGTACTTATGTTGAGAACAATCCGGTCGTCGCAAAACTTAGTCAAACTCCTGGTGATTTTCGGTTCAGCAGTGCTTTCGCCGAATGGAGCGCGGACACTCCTGTCCGCACGGACGCCGCTTTGGCGTCCGGGGAGAGCCCGCCGCATGATCAGGCTGCTGAAAAACGCAGCCTTGGGGACAAGAGTGTCCGCGCTCCGTATTGCGCTCCGTTCGAACGCCACGACCTCTCCTCTTTACGCATCTTCGCCTCGACCGGCGAGCCGTGGAATCCGGCGCCATGGTGGTGGCTTTTCGAAAAAGTCGGCGACAGCAAAGTGCCGATCATCAACTACAGCGGCGGCACCGAGATCTCCGGAGGCATCCTGATGGGCAACCCGCTGCTGCCGATCAAACCGTGCTCGTTCCCTGCACCGTGTCCGGGAATGGACGTCGATATCCTTGACGACAGGGGCAACTCTGTCGCACCCGGCAAGGTCGGCGAACTCGTGATCCGTCAGCCCTGGATCGGCATGGCACGCGGATTTTGGCAGGAAAGGGAACGTTATCTCGAAACCTATTGGCGGCGATTCAAAAACATCTGGGTTCACGGCGACTGGGCAATGCGTGATAAGGACGAGCATTGGTTCATCCTCGGCCGCTCGGACGACACCCTAAAAGTCGCCGGCAAACGCGTCGGCCCCGCCGAGGTGGAAAGCATCCTCGTCTCGCATCCGTCTGTGGTCGAAGCCGCCGTCATCGGCGTCCCCGACGAAGTTAAGGGAACGGCGATGGTTGCGTTCGTCGTGTTAAATGATGAAGGCAAAATGATGAATGATGAATCAAATAGCTCCGAAAATTCATCATTCATCATTCATCATTCATCATTAGAAACCGAGCTCAAAGCCCTCGTCGCCCGTGACATGGGCAAACCGCTCACCCCGTCAAAAATCCATTTCGTCTCCGCACTCCCAAAAACCCGCAACGCCAAAGTAATGCGCCGTGTCATCCGCGCAGCTTACCTTGGCGAAGACCCAGGCGACCTCTCGGCGCTCGAAGATCCGGCAGCCGTCGATGAGATCATTCGTATGAGATAGTTAACATCGAGCGCGTTACAAATTTGTTACAATTCGGGTTGATGGCGAAGGCAAAGTTAGCACCTCCTTTTAATACTGCGGTTGACCTGGATGTATGGGCGGCGGAGGTTCTGCGATTGCGGTTTGACGAGGTTTTAAGCTTCGGGGGAGCGGCCCTTGTTCCGGGCAACGTTAACGGCGTTCATGACATGCGGGTTGCATTACGGCGTCTTCGCAGCGCGCTGCGCGATTTCGTTCACGTTATCAATGAAAAGCCGCTCAAACGTGTCAGCCGTGAATTGAAGAAAATAGCCGATGCGCTCGGAGTCGTCCGCGATCGGGATGTCGCGATAATTGCCCTTGACGATCTGGCTGCCGAAATTGACGATGAGTCGATCAAAAGCGGTATCGGAATACTGATCGAGGGCCTAAGAGCGGAGTGTGAGCATGAATGCGGCCGTCTCCAAAAAACCTATACAGTCACATCGCTCAATGATCTTCGTGAACGGTTTGCGGCGACTATCGAGCATGTTTTAAGCCAGCAGGAACTCTTTCGACCGGCGACCTTAAAAGAGGCCGGAACGGCCGTTATCGAATCTCGCCTTAAGGATTTTTGCGAAAGCGGCAGGGCGATATATGAACCGTTTGAGAGCGTCAGACTTCATGATCTGCGGATCGCCTCCAAGCGTCTCCGTTATGCGATCGAGCTATTTGCAGTTTGTTTTGAAGATGACATTCGAAAATTCGCCGCTGAATTGGCCAAGCTCCAGTCGAATTTAGGTGAAGTCCACGATTGCGATCTCTGGATCGAAAGCCTTTCAAAACGCCTGACGGAGACGGATACGGCCAAGGTAAACGACGGCGTTTCGCTCGCCGCAGCAGCGTGGCTCCTCTCCAGATTTACTCAGAAACGTTCAAAAGAATACTGTTCAGCGCTTAATCTCTGGCGAGAATGGACGGGAAATAGATTTGTCGACCGGCTGCGAGGTATATTGAACTGATGTTACATACCATCGGCCACGGTCGGCATCCTTTTGCCTATTTTCTCGAATTGCTGCAAAAACACGAGATCGAATTTGTCTGCGACGTGCGGGCATTCGCGAGGTCACGGTGGCCGCAATACAACGGCCTTGTGCTTCACGAATTGCTAAACGAAAATGGCATCGGCTACGAGCATCTGCCCGAAACGGGCGGCAAGAACCAGCCAGCACCCGAGGAACTCGCAAGCGGCATCGGCCGAATAATCGAAATCGCGTCCGACGCCCGCACCGTGATAATGTGTTCCGAGTCAAAACCGCTCTCAGACCACAAAATTCCACGGGCCAACTGCCACCGCGTCGGCATGCTCGCACCGATGCTCCGTGGCAAAGGCGTCGACCGGATCATACACATTTTGCCTAATGGTGAATCAATCGAATTTGATGAATCCTCGGTTCCGTCAATTTGGCGGGTCTCGGGTCTAATGAAAAGCAGGGCGAATTAGCCTGCTCCATCTGGAGCGCTGAAGCAGATGAAGCACCTGAAGTGCCCTGAAGCACCCAAATGATAAAGCCACTGGACGACCGTAAATTAAGACAAGCTTGCGTCGAGCTGTCGCAAAAGAACTCGGAACTGGCGTTAGTTTACAAAACTTACGGCCCGCCGCCGCTGTGGAATCGGCCGTCGGGCTTTGCCACGCTGCTCCAGATAATTCTCGAGCAGCAGGTCTCGCTCGCTTCGGCAAAGGCATGTTACGACAAGTTGTGCCTCTCGCTAGGCGATGTAACGCCGGAAAGCCTGCTAACGCTAGACGATGCCGAACTCAAAACGGCCGGTTTCAGCCGCCAAAAAACTGCGTATGCTCGGCATTTGGCTGAAGCTGTGCTGGAAAACCGAATCGACTTCGACGGCTTTGTACGCATGTCCGACACTGAGGTCAAAGTGGAACTAATCAAGCTAAAAGGCGTCGGCGAATGGACGTCGGACATATACCTACTGATGGCGATGCTCCGTCCCGATGTGATGCCAAAGGGCGATGTCGCCCTGCATACAGCATGGCACAAACTGAGCGGCAAGCCGCGGCCAACATCGGACGAATTTGTCCGTATGGCTGAAAAATAAAAGCCGTTTCGCTCGGTCGCCGCAAGACTCCTGTGGCACTTTTATCTTTCTGAAGTGCGGAGGCCTGCGCGTTAGCAAGGGCGTAGGGCGAATGTTGGGTGTTACGCCCTTGCTAACGCGCGGGCTTCTGCATTATCTTGAATTCCGATGACCAAGATCCTCGATGTCGGCTGCGGAGCGAACAAACACAAAGGTGCTATCGGCCTCGACAATAACCCGCGCACCGCAGCCGATGTCATTCACGATCTGGGAGCAATACCCTACCCGTTTCCAGATGACGAATTCGATCTTGTGGTTTCAAATCACGTCGTTGAGCACGTGCCGGACGTGATGGCGTTTATTGGTGAATTACACCGCATTACAAGGCATGGGGGACGTATCCGGCTGCTCACGCCGCATTACACAAATCCCGACTGGGCAAACGACCCGACCCACCGCAATCACATAAATTCTTACACATTCAATACGTTTATGCCCGGCCGACAGGTCTTTGATTTTTATACTGACATACAGCTAAAGCCAATTCGCACATACGTTTCGCTCGCCGGTTTGTGGCAGGTTTTGGGTATCGAGTTTCTGGTCAATCTCGACCAGCGAATACCGTCGATGCGTTTTCTGCGTAAATTCTGGGAACAATATCTGAGCTATATTATTCGCGGAAAGGAATTGCAGTTCGAGTTCGAAGTCGTAAAAGAAGTAGGCAGTAGGCAGTTGGCGGGTGGCAGCAGATAACTCGACTGCTTACAGCCTACTGCCTACTGCCTACTTTTTATTTTCCAGCCAACTATTCTCGAACTTGGATGCATCTGTTATCGTTAGGATGTTTAATTAGCTTTTTCTTGAGGTAATAGGAATGAAAACCAGATTATTTGCCGCCGCGTCGATCGCGGTTTTGCTGTTAAATTTCGTCGGCCTTGGGGCGGCCGTTGACACACGCCGAAACAAAGGCACAAAACGCCAATCGAACCGGCTTGTCACGCTGCTTCCGGCCTCGGACGGAGTTGCTGTATTCGATGCAAAACGATTTCTTAATGACGCTTTGCCCAAGCTGCTCTCGGCCAATCAGCCGATGCTCAACGAGATAATGGGCAAGATCGGCGAGATGGAAACGCGCACCGGCATTGACCTCAGAAAATTTGATCAGGTTGCCGTCGGCGTTGCGTTCAAGCAGGTGTCATCAAAAGAAATCGATTATGAACCGGTCGCGATCGCGAGCGGCGATATTAACGCCGGTGCCTTGGTGGCCATCGCGAAACTCGCCTCGAACGGTACATACCGCGAAGAAAAGATCGGCGAACGAAGCGTCTATATTTTCACGGCAAAGGCCGTTATGCAGAAAACATCCGTAAAGACGACGAATTCGAAAATTACAGACGCCATCGACCGTGCATTGAAAGGCCTCTCGAAAGAGATCGCTGTCACCGCGATCGACAGGAACACGCTGGCCATCGGGACGCTGCCTCGTATCCGCGAAACACTTGCGGGCGGGTCGCATGTCGGGACTGACATTACGAGTCAGCTTTCGTCGAGAGAAACCGCAGTTATGAGCTTTGCAATGCGAACGCCGGGCGGCATGTCGAAACTGCTGCCGCTCGATAACGACGAACTCGGAACTAATATAGATTCAATTCAATTTCTATCGGGCTCCGTCGATGTTTTAGCAGCCGGCACGAGTCTGCAAATGATGGCCCGGACGAAAAAACCCGAACAGGCGCAAGGACTAAAGGATACGCTCGAAGGTCTGCAAATAGTCGGGAAAGCCATTCTCGGCAACTCAAAACGGGCTGATCAAAAAGCATACGCACGTATGCTCGACAGGGTAAAATTCGCCGTCCGAGCAAATGATGTCACGCTCGATCTGCTCGTGCCACAGGCAGATATTGATATTCTGGTCGCCGGGGTGAAGTAAGATACCCGCCGAGATACAGATGATGGATATTTACAGGGATGAAAGAGGATAAATGGGATTTCAAAAGAAATAATTGATCTCCTTAATCCCTTTTATCCCTGTAAATATTCTTTCTGTTTTTTCCTATGCGTCCCAGAAGTGAATTGTTCCTACCGCCTTCGCCGCGGGAAACCTTCAGACCGCTGCCGAGCAAACTGATCCAACTCCCGATTATATTTCCCGTCCTCGCCGAATAACGGAAAAAGCTGAAGATCACGCGAAAGATAGCCGGCGCGCAGTTCGACCGGACGCGGCCCGGCCTTGACCACGCGCACTTTTGTCCCGCGAATCTCGCCTATCCACGCCGCAAATTCCTCCGCCCGGCCGACCGTGGCCGACAGCAGCAACAGCCTGATACGCGGCGGCGACAGGATGATCGCCTCTTCCCAAACGTGGCCGCGTTCCTCATCGGCGAGATAATGAGCTTCATCGAGAATGACGAAATCGTTTTCGACCTGTTCGCCGCTCCGCAGAGCGTCAAAAAGCTGATTTCGATATATTTCGGTTGTACCGACGATCAGCGGCGCCCCCGTATTTTCCTTGCGGTCGCCAGTTAAAATGCCGACGTTTTCGGCGCCAAATTCGGCTGAAAACTCGGTATATTTTGAGTTTGTCAGAGCCTTGAGCGGGGTTGTGTACCACGCCCTTTTACCTGCGGCAAGCATCCGGCGGATCTCCTCGCGAGCTATCCAGGTCTTGCCGCTGCCGGTTGGCGCAGTGACCAAAACATCTTCTGTTTCGATAGCGACGAGTGCTTCGAGTTGGAAATTATCGGGCTTAAATGGCTTGCCGCCGGGCACGCCGATGCCTGAAAGCAGACGTTCGACAGCGCGCAGTTGATGCGGCGTCAGCGATTTCGGTGCAACGGGTGCGGAACTTTCGTGTGCAAAAAAGCGTTTGTCTTTTCGTTCTCCTCTTGGTCGGGAGTCGGATTGCCGGGACGAGCGGCCTCCGCGCCGTTTATCGTTTCGCGAGCGTGGCATACCGAGTAAGATTAGAGGTTTGGCGAGTGAAAGTCTATATCGGGTCAGAACCGGGAGCGGTAGCGACTGGGTTCTTACTCCCGGCGTTAAAACCCAGTCGCTACCGCGCCCGGTTCTGACCCGTCCTACGGCACTATGAATCTTTTCAAATGCTTTGCGAAAATGATAAACTGCTATATTGCCTCGCAACTCTTTTTGGGGCAGCGGCGTCTAATTTTTGAAGTGGGTATTTATAGCTGATTTTGGACGCAATTTTATAAGTTATATGTTTGAGCAGTCTTTATACGAATACGAGCTGGAACCGGTTGCAACTCCTTTGGCAGAGGGCGATCTGTTTCACAATTACGAGATAAAAAACTGGGAATTCAGCCCGCGCCTTTATAAAATATTGGGCATCGCTGCGGTCGGGAACATTCTTGCCATACTGATCGTCGCGCAAACTTCGCTTTTGACTTTGAAAGGCTGCGACAGCCCATTTGTCGGGCGCGTGTGCGAGGTTTTGGATACGGTCTATGTCGGCAGTCTGCTGTTCGGCACGGATCGCCAATACGTTGACGCCGCGTACGATAAGACCGATCTTGGCGACGCCAATATTACTTTTGTGGATGTCAGCGGTGAAACGCCGCCGCTCTATTACCCGTCTGATTATTTGAAGTATTCGGATCCCGAAAAATTCGCAATGCAGCAAGAGTTGGCTGCAAACCCTTCGTCTCAGATGAACATTTCGGGCTTTCCGCCCGGCGTGTCCATCACGCCGCCTCTCTATGGTAACAGCCTAATTGACACTAAACCGAACATTCCAAGGGCAAACCCGAACGTCATCGACGGCAATCTGCCGTCTATCGATGACAGAACCGGTTTGCCGGATCCGCCCAAAGCGAGACGCAATGGTTTCGGCGGCAGCAGACGAGTGATCACGCCGAGGGCTACGCCCGATATCTCGAAACCACCCGTAGATCCAAATGCAAATGTCGCGGTCGTTAAAAAAGACCCCGACAAAAAGGCTGATCCGACCGATCCGGTCTCAGAGAATGACATAAATAAACGTCCTTTTAAGGATTTAGCCAATCTTGTCAATGATCTCGTGGCCCGGAAGGAGATAAATT
>JAYVER010000218.1:0-4264 GCA_043748725.1 Chloracidobacterium sp.
CGCATCCATTAAACTAAGCTGATTCCTTTTTTGCATCCCTAATTATACAATCTTTCTTTAACGTTCTTGAGAGAGGTTTTTCAAAGAACTCTTATAGAATATGAGATTATCTTAGTCGAATTTTATTTATTACGCACTAAAGGGAGATAGGTTTCGTGGAAGAGGGTTTTGAGTTGTGACGTGGGAGCGTCTCGCTTCGAAGGGTGAGCGAATGGCTTGTTTCACAACTCAAAACACCGGTTGGCAGGGAAGTGATTAGCCGGCACGCCGCATCGGCAAAGTGTTCCGCTGCAGATTCTGTAAATGCTCGATCAGGTCAGAGGCTGCACGCTTTGACAGCTCGTCAACGCCGCACCGCATTAATTGCGAGCACTCGCCATCGACGTCTATGTTTGCCTCACGGCCGATCGCACGGATCATGCCTAATTGCTTGCCCGTGACCATGTCGCCGAGGCTTTTTGCGACCGGATCGGCTGGTTCGAAGGCTTGCGGCTCGTCCGTTTGCTCGATCGAGTCAAATTCCTTTTTATACAATTCACGGGCAATGCCAAATTTATCGGCCGCGCGTTTCAGGGCGTCGTGCTCGGCCTTTTTAATACCGGTTTCGCTGATCGCTTTGCCGGTGCCGATGCCTTCGCGGGTGACACCGTCGATGGTGATCGCGACGGTGACCGTCACAATATCGCCGATCGAGCGGATGTCCTTGACGGCATGTGCCCAGTTTGGAGCCGTGTCATCGAGAACATCGGCGACCGTGTGCCATTCGACATATTCGACCATGTGAACGTTGCCGTTGCGATCGCGTCGACCGGCCCGCTGTCGGATGAAATTTGGATCGACTGTTTTGCGAAGTTCTTTCAATGTAGTCGAAAAATCGAGCACATTATTTGATGTCTCAGATAAAAATAAATTTTCTGCCGTTTCGATTTTTTGCGTTTCATTTATTATGTTGCGTTTCATTTCAAGTTTTCTCCTGTGTTGTTGTTTGGATCGCAAGCACCGCTCATTTTTTCACCGGATGGTCTGAAGTTCCGGTAATTACTCGGCTCTAGCCGACCCCTGTTCGCCGCGTCTCAGACCACACGACTCAGTTTTAGTTTTCAAATGATGCATTATTTTGATTGAATCGTTGCATCTATGCAACAATGTATCAGATAAATTTATTTGTTGCAAGTGTGAAATTAGGTGTTGCAAATAAAAAAATCATATGGTATGTTTTATCTGT
Organism: Chloracidobacterium sp.; assembly: GCA_043748725.1. Taxonomy (GTDB): domain Bacteria; phylum Acidobacteriota; class Blastocatellia; order Pyrinomonadales; family Pyrinomonadaceae; genus OLB17. Next base: position 1,226 of record JAYVER010000218.1, read on the forward strand.
GAAAGATGAATGGCATCTGTGACACTTAATATTCATAGAGGAGAAAATATAAAAATGGGATTCAAAAATGAAAGTCTGATAAGCACGGTTGAATTAGGAAGAGCGATCAAACGACGACGCGAAGAGCTGAAACTCAGCTTGCGCGACGTGGGTGATCTAACGGAAGTTTCTGCATCAACACTGTCCAGGATCGAGAACGGGACGGGCCGACCGGACGCCGACAATATTGCCAGGCTTACTCAATGGCTGGACATTCCGGTTGACCGGCTGATGACGCATACATCCGACAATGTCGAGCCGGTTATATATTACCCGCACGAAAAAACGCCCGAGATCATCGAGGCACATCTTCGCGCGGACAAAAATCTGACACCGGAGACGGCAAAAGCCCTGTCGGAGCTTTTTCGCGTTGCATATCAGCAATTTAGCAAACCGGGTACCAAGAAATAGGTGGTGCTCGCTGCAGAAGCCCACGCGTAAGCACGGGCGTAATGCGAACGTCGGATGTTACGCCCTTGCTCACGCGTGGGCTTCCGCATCTGGAACATAAAATACACACAAGAGACAAATATGAAACACATAGCGAACAACAGGCTTGGATTTATTCTTGGCAGGGGTTTTGCGGTCGATACTTGCCTGGTATTATTTTTTCTGGCTTTGGAATATGGACGGGCGGTGCAGGCATTTTCGGTGGACGGTTTTTTGATGAGCGTTACGATATTAATGGTGCTCGTTCTGCCGTACTTTTTACCGTCCAATGCTGAAAGGCCGACGTTTGGCAATTGGCTGCTCGCCCGCAGCGCTGTCGCGTTATTTGGAATGATTCTTGGTGTCGCATTCAAACAAAGCCTCGGCATCATATTGCCGGAATCACTGCGGTTCATGCCGATGACATTCCTGATCCTGGCGTCAATGATTAGCTGTTACATTCAATTTTACGGCATGATGAAACTCCGTTTGGCAAAATAGGCAAAAGGCTCCAAACGAGAGAGAAAAAGATCCGCGCATGTTTCGGGAACATACGCGGATTCTTTTTCGGTTTTAGATTTCAAAATAGACACATTCACGATTTTGCCAAACGACTTAATGTTTCGTGATGATTTTTCATCACTCGTTCCGATACGTCTTCAATAAGTTTGCGACGGGTTGTATCCTCAAGGACCTTGTGAATTGCGGTTACCTCTTGAATTAATGAGACATATTGTGCAGGAGTCAGTGCCTGAGCCCCATCGCAAAGAGCTTCTTCCGGGCGTGGGTGAACCTCGATGATAAGGCCATCGGCACCGACCGCGACCCCGGCGCAGGCCATCGGGGTGACCATGTAATTATGTCCGGTACCGTGCGACGGATCGACTATAATTGGCAGATGGGTAAGACGGTGAACGGCCGGAATTATCGATAGATCGAGCGTGTTACGGGCATGTGTTGCAAATGTTCGTATGCCGCGTTCGCAGAGGATCACGTTATAGTTTCCCTCGGCCATTATGTATTCGGCGGCTAGCAGCAGCTCCTCGAGCGTTGCCGAAAGACCTCGTTTTAGCAAAACCGGTTTTCGGGTCTGTCCGGCGTATCTCAACAGAGAGAAATTCTGCATATTTCGGGCGCCGATCTGGATGCAGTCGCCGTATTTCACCACCGCGTCGATTCCGTGCTCATCCATCGCCTCGGTAACGATATTGAGCCCGTACTCGTCACGCACCTCGGCGAGCATTTTCAAGCCCTCTTCGCCCAAGCCTTGAAAAGCATACGGCGAAGTCCGCGGCTTAAAAGCTCCGCCGCGAAAGAATTTGGCACCGCTTTTAGCGACCGCTTCGGCTGCTGTAAACAGTTGTTCGTGAGTCTCGATAGCGCACGGCCCGGCGATTATCGCCAATTCGGGCCCCCCGATAGTCGCATTTCCCACCTTTACGATGGATTTCTCCGGCTTTAGGTCTTTTGAGATCAGTTTGTACGGCTGTGTGACGCGGATCGCCTGGTCAACGCCCGGCAGATTTTCAAAATGAGCCGGGTCAACGGCACCTTTGTTTCCCGTAACGCCAATGGCGGTGCGATTTTCACCCGGCAAACTGTGTCCTCGATAGCCGAGAGCCTCGATGACGGAGACGACCTTTTCTACATCGGACGCCGTGGCGTCAGATTTCATGACAATAAGCATAAGAATTCACCCAAGTTAATGGCGACAAAACTATAACTCTAGTTTTCGGCGCCTGTTTTTGCAAATTTCGGCATCAGCTTGCTGATAAACCGCTCAACGTTTTCCACCTCGATGCCAGTTCCTGCGGAACGCTCGATTTCGGCGACGATCGCTGATCCGACAACGGCCGCGTCCGCATATTTCCAAACATCCGCAATCTGCTCAGCCGTCGAGATGCCAAATCCGACCGCTATCGGCAGATCGGTAAACTGTCGGGCACGAGAGACAAGCCTTTCCGCATCCGCGCTCGTTTTTTCCTGCGCTCCGGTGACGCCGGCACGCGAAACTGCATATAAAAAGCCGCTCGCATTAGCACATATTGTCTCGAGACGCTCGTCTGTTGTCGTCGGTGCGATCAGCGAGATCAGATCGATGCCATTTTTATTGAATCGATGTGCAATATCAGCCGCCTCGTGTTCGATAACGTCGGTCAACAAGACGCCGTCAATTCCCGCATCGGATACCACGGTTTGAAATTCGTCAAGGCCGAAACGAAAAATCGGATTGAAATAGCTGAACAACACGACGGGAACGTCTGAAAGTTTTCTAAATTCTTTCGCCAGTTCCAAAACATCTTTTAAAGTTGTTCCGGCGTCGAGCGAACGCTGCGACGAACGCTGGATAGTCGGACCATCGGCCATTGGGTCGCTGAACGGGACACCCAACTCGATAACATCGGCACCCATCTCGGCGAGCTTTAAAACTACCGAAAGAGAAGTCGCGAGATCGGGATCTCCGGCGGTGACGAAGGGGATAAATCCTTTGCGACCCATCTTTTTGTTAGCGACTAATTGTTGCTCGAAACGACTCATAGTTATCACACACTCCCTACCGGTCGTGTTTCC
>JAYVER010000219.1:0-4208 GCA_043748725.1 Chloracidobacterium sp.
CACGAAACTAACACGAAAACTGGTTCTTTTTGGTCTTTTTAGTGTTTTTTTGTGTTATTTCGTGGTTAAAAAATCTTCAAAATTTACTTTTCAGACATCCTCTACGAATCGGAAACCTACCAGAGCCGTCCAAGACGGCGGCATAACAACCGGTGGGTATAAATTTATTTCCCCTTTTCCGACGGTTGTAGGCCTTAATTAAACGCAAAATCGATATATGAAAAAAGGCCGCCCCGTTAAGGACGACCTTTTGTTAACGATTCAATTGCCGGGCAGGTTACTTTCGTCCGCCGCGGAATAGAAGGCCTAGAACGAGGCCGACCGCTGCTGAGATGAGGATCGTTTGGCCGGGTTTTTGGCGGGCAAATTCTTTGGCGTCTTCGATCATCTCTTTTGGGTCTTTGCCCTGCAGATCTTTAAATTTATCACCGGCCTGGGTAAATTTCTCGTTTGCAAAATCCTTTGCCCGTCCGGCCGCATCCTGTATTTTCTGTCCGTATTCCTGTGCCTGCATCTTTAGTTCTCCTAAAAATTCGTCCGTCTCGTTTGTGACCGGCACGAGACCCTGTTCCAATTCCTGTTCCGCTTTTTTAACTTCTGCTTCAAATTCCGACATAGTTTTGTATCCTCCACAAAGTAGTAGTCCGTCCTGTCCGATGGTACGGCACACTGAATAGTTGTAACGAATTTTTTCTCCAAATGTTCGGTAGTCTCCTAATTTTGCGCTTATTCGATATTCTCTAGTGTCCTTTGAGTCTTCGCTTTGTGTGCTTTGTGATTAAAAAGTGATTATCACAAAGCCCACAAAGTAAAGACGCGAAGATCACCAAGAGGAACTTTCAAAATCGGCAAGACAACACAAGTTGTGCGTTACCAAATGTTCAAATTTTCGTTTTGGCAAGTGTAGGGTTGACAAGCCAAATATCAAAATGCGAATCTAACCAAACGGTAAGTAAGCACTTACTTATTTAATGGAGAACGATTTTTGTTAAAAGATATATTCAAATGTGACACGCAAGGCCGGATGACAGGCGACAAGCGTCGAGAACAGATATTGCAGACGGCTGTCAGCCTGTTTTCACAGCGCGGCTTTAAGGGGACGACGACGAAAGAGATAGCCCGGGCGGCGGGTGTGTCCGAGGCGATGGTCTTTCGCCATTTTTCAACTAAAAGCGAACTTTACGACGCAATTCTGGGAGACAAAGCTTGCCACGATGGTATCAGATTTCCCTGGGAAGAAAATCCGGTCCTTCGTACAGCGTTAGAGAATCAGGACGACTACGCGGTATTTTTCAACATCGCTTTGAACGCTCTGACGAAGCAGCAGGAGGACGATAACTTTATGCGACTTCTATTCTATTCGGCGCTCGAGGCGCACGAGCTGGCAGATCGGTTTTTTGACGAGTTTGTTGCTCGCCTTTATGAATTTATTGGCAGCTATATAGAAAAGCGTCAAATGGCCGGAGCTATGCGAGCGGTAAATCCCCGAATTGTTGTCAGGGCGTATCTCGGTATGATGATCCACCACTCGCTAAATAATATTTTGTGGGACAAAAAACGCCGTCTTTTAAACATTACGAACGAAGAAGCCGCGAAAAACTTTGCGGAGATTTTGCTAAACGGGATTAAGTCGTGAAACGAGACACAACGACAACCATCATGAGAGATAAGAAAGTATTGATATTTTTGGCAGCCGCTATTTTGGCGGCGGTGGTCGCAACTGAAGGCTGTGGTTCTCGTACCGCCGTTAACGTAAACGCGAACACGCAACCCGTGACCATCGATGTCACGACCGCACAGGCCGTCGTTAAAACGATTCCGACATATTTCGAAGCTACAGGGAACCTTGCCGGCGATGAGCAAACCGACGTTGCACCGGCTGTCGCGGGCAAGATTGTTCAGGTAAATTTCGATGTCGGCAGTTACGTGCAAAAGGGAAGCGTTTTGGTTCGTCTCGACGACCGCGACGCAAGGATAAGGATCGAACAGGCACAGGCTCAGGTCGAGCAGCAGAAAAAGGCTTTGGATCAGGCGGTTGCCGGTCTGCGTCAGGCTCAGGTCCGATTAGGCGTCAAAGACGGCGAAACGTTCGATATCGCGACCTTTTCGCAGGTCAAATCCATCACGGCCCAACTCGTGCTGGCCGAGAAGGAATTGCAGCGTTCTCAAAAACTGTTTGAAACCGGTGACGTTTCACGTTCGACGCTTGATCAGCGACGGTCACAGCGTGACGCTCTTATCGGTCAACTCGACGAAGCCCGTTCCAATGCCGCAGTTGCCGTGAAAGCGATAAATTCCGCCGAAGCTACGGTCGCTTCAGCCAAAACTGCTATATCGGGCGCCAAAACCCAAGTTGACCAGGCTCAAAAATCGCTGATAGACACCGTTATCTATGCGCCTATCAGCGGCTATATCTCCGAGCGGATTGCTGATCCGGGCGAATACATTAGCCCGAGCGCGCCAAACGCGAAGATAGCCACTATCGTCAGAACCTCAACCTTGCGTCTAAAGATCGATGTTCCCGAGGCATCGATCAGCAAAGTCGCCGTCGGACAAGGTATTTCGCTCCAGACAACCGCATACCCTGACCGAACTTTTGCGGGAACAGTCGCCCGCATTCTGCCTGGGTTGAACACAACGGCCCGTACGCTGACAGTTGAGGCCGAAGTCCCGAATGGCGAGGGTTTATTAAAGCCGGGTCAGTTTGCCGTCGTGCGGATCACCCAATCAAAGCCGGAAAACGCGGTGATGATCCCAGCCTCGGCCATTAAAGTGGAAGGCGATATCAACAAAGTTTACGTCGTCAAGGACGGTGCCGCCCGCGAACATATCGTACAAGTCGGCCTGCTTGAAAACGGTCTGATCCAGGCAAAACAAGGCGTCGTCGAGGGCGAGACGGTCGCGACCAGTAATGTAAACACGCTCTTTGACGGCGTGCTCGTTCGGGCGAACTAGTCCAAAGCCCGTAGTCCAAAGTCCAAGGTTTTCGGAACTGGGTGCCATTGGGAAAAGTTGAGAGGAAAGAGATGGCGAAAATAGAAAGGTTTGAGGATATCGAGTCGTGGAAAATGGCCCGCGACTCCACGCGGCAAATTTATTCGATAAGTTCGCAAAGTGGTTTCGGCCATGATTTTGCATTGCGCGATCAAATCCGTAGAGCGGCAATTTCAATTATGTCGAACATTGCGGAAGGTTTCGAACGCGGCGGCGATAAGGAATTTTTGCAGTTTCTTTCTATTGAAAAGGGCTCCTGTGGTGAGGCTCGATCTCAGCTTTACATCGCGTTGGACGCGAATTACATCGCGAAGGATGAATTTGATTCCATTTATAACAAATTAAATGAGACTGGTCGTATGATAAGCGGATTGATGAAATATCTAAAGCAATCAGACCTTCGAGGAAGCAAGTTTCAATAGATAGCGGGAGTACGACTTCTTTCAACTTTGGACTTTGGACTTAAAGAATTATGCAGTGGTTAGCTGAAGTTTGTGTAAAGCGTCCGGTTTTCGCCACGATGTTGATCCTTTCGCTCGTGGTCGTGGGAGCGTTTTCGTTTTTGAGCCTCGGGGTCGATCTTTTCCCAAAGATCGACTTTCCGACGATCACGATCACGGTCTTAAATCCGGGTGCGTCGCCGCAGGAGATCGAGACTGAAATAAGCGACAAGATCGAAGAAGCGGTTAATACCGTTAGCGGCATTGACGAGCTGCGCTCGTCGTCAATCGAGGGGATTTCGCAGGTATTTGTTCAATTCGTTCTCGAAAAAGATGTAAACGTCGCCGCTCAGGAAGTCGAGAATCGCGTCCAGACTGTTATACCGAAGCTGCCCGAAACCGCAAAACAGCCGACCGTTCAGAAGCTCGATACGGACGCGGCACCGGTTCTGCGTATTTCAGTTTCGGCCCCGACATCGCTTCGCGAGGTTACAGAGGTCGCCAAACACAGGGTTAAGGAACGCATCGAGTCGATAAACGGCGTCGGCCAGATCTCGATCATCGGCGGGCAAGAGCGACAGATAAATGTCTGGGTCGATCCCGACAAAATGCGCTCATACAACGTGACTGCGGCTGAAGTTTCGGCAGCGTTGAAGATCCAGAATATGGAATTTCCGAGCGGTCGGATCGATGAGGGGCAGAAGGAAACCGCCGTCCGCACCGTCGGAAAAATACAAAAACCCGCAGAATTTAATGATGTTGTCGTGGCGACCC
>JAYVER010000220.1:0-29512 GCA_043748725.1 Chloracidobacterium sp.
GCAGTGCCGCGAAAGGAAACGCCGCGCATACTCGTACCACGCGGCAGCGTTGGCATTGCCGGAAAACAGACTGGTATCTATTCGCTCCCGTCGCCTGGCGGCTGGCAGATCATAGGGCGCACGGACGTTGAAATGTTCACACCGAAAGCAGAAATGCCTAGTTTTTTGCAGCCAGGGGATAGGGTGAAGTTCAAAAAGATAGAGTGATTTCGAACCTGAAAAATTAAATTCCCCTCAGCGAACTTTGCGTCACCTCAGCGACCTCTGCGTTAAATGATTTTATCGCAGAGAACGCAGAGAATTACGCAGAGTACGCTGAGGTTTGACGCACATTATGAGTTTACTCATTCAAAAACCCGGCATTTTGACGACGGTTCAGGACCTTGGCCGTAATGGATATCGCCGGTTCGGAATAAATCCGAATGGCGTAATGGATCAAACCGCCACGCGATTGATCAATATTCTGCTCGGCAATGACGAGGCCGAAGCAGTTATCGAGATGCACTTCCCCGCCCCGCAGATCAATTTTGAAGCTAATACAATTTTTGCCATCGGCGGCGGTGATTTCATGCCGCATTTGGACGATCAAGGGGTCGAAAACTGGCGCCCCATTTTTGCAAAAAAGGGAAGCTCACTAAAATTCAAAGGCAAAACTTCCGGAAATCGGGCATATCTGTCCGTAAAAGGTGGTTTCAAGATAACCGAATGGCTCGGCAGCGCGAGTACAAATCTTGTAGCGAAGTCGGGCGGTTTCGATGGCAGAAAACTGGAACCCGGCGACCGCATCAGGCTCAATCAAAAATTAAAAAAACCAACCGATACTCACACTCAGCGAATATCAAATTCGTTGATCCCGTTTTACAGCCGTTTCCCGACGATCAGGATAATGCAAGGCGCGGAATTTGAGGATTTGCCAAAAAAAGCTCGTGTCCTACTTCTGCGACAGGATTTCACCCTCTCGAACGACTCAAACCGGATGGGATTTCGTCTCTCAGGTGAACCGATATTCCTGGCAAAACCTCACGAAATGATCTCGTCCGCCGTCAGTTTCGGCACGATCCAGCTTTTGCCCGATGGCCAATTGATCGTGCTTATGGCCGATCAGCAGACGGCCGGCGGCTACCCGCGTATTGCACATGTTATATCCTGCGATCTGCCTCTGTTGGCTCAACTCGGGGCAAATGATAAGGTGGCATTTCACCTGATCGAAACACTAGACGCGGAAAATCTAGCGCTCGATTTTGAAACAGAGTTGAATTTTTTCCGAGTCGGGTGTAAATTTCAGTCAAACTTTCTTTGAATGTTGTTCTTGCAAAACAAAACTGTGACGATCGACCTGAATTGCGACATGGGCGAAGCATGCGGCAATGACGCCGAGCTGATGGACTATGTTACATCGGCCAATATCGCATGCGGATTTCACGCGGGCGACGCGGCGACGATGCGAACGACGGTCGAAACCGCAATCGAAAAAGGTGTCGCGATCGGCGCCCATCCGGGCTACCCGGATCGCGAAAATTTTGGCCGTGTCGCGATGCAGATGTCGCCAAATCAGGTTTTCGATATTGTCTCCGAACAGATCGCCGCATTAAATGAGATAACAATCACCGCCGGAGGCAAACTCAGCCATGTAAAGGCGCACGGAGCTTTATACAATCAAGCGGCATGCGACGCGGAACTTACCGCCGCAATCGCTGAGGCCGTGCTCCATTTCGACCCAAAACTTGTCCTTTTTTGCCTGTCGGGAAGCCTGATGATCCTAGAGGCCGAAAAGCGCGGCCTCTCCACGGCCTCAGAGGTCTTTGCCGACCGCACATATCAATCTGATGGAAGCCTGACGCCGCGATCGCAGCCTAACGCTTTGATTCACGAGACGATGACAGCAGTCTCGCAAGCTATACAAATGGTCAACAAAAGCACTGTGGCAACGGCATCAGGAGGGACAATACCGATCCGCGCCGACACGATCTGCATACACGGCGACGGCGAAAATGCTCTGGAATTTGCGAGAGCGATAAACCATGCATTGAAGGCTAACGGCATTGAGATTCGAGCGTTGTAAAAGCTAAATTTCGACTGATGAGGCCCAGCGGGCAAGGATGCGCAATGACAAATGACGGCACCGAAGACGGCAAGAAACTTGTTCGCGGCTTGAGTCTGGTCGATGCCACGACGATCGTTGTCGGCTCGATGATCGGCAGCGGCATTTTTATTGTGTCGGCCGAATCTTCGCGGCTCGTGGGCTCACCCGGATGGCTGCTGGTCGCTTGGATACTTGCCGGTGTAATGACATTGTGCGGAGCACTTTGCCTCGGCGAAGTCGCTGCGATGATGCCGCGGGCCGGCGGCCCGTATGTTTTTTTGAGCGAAGCATACAGCCCGGGCGTCGGTTTTTTATTTGGCTGGTCGCAATTTCTGGTTGTGCAGACCGGGACGATCGCGGCGGTCGCGGTCGCTTTCGCAAATTTCAGCGGCGTTCTGGTTCCGCAGATCGCCGGTACCAATTTCCTGATCCAGCCGGTGATCGTCGGCAGTTACGCATTCAGTCTTTCGACACAGCAACTAACGGCGATAGCAGTGATCCTGTTGCTCACGGCAATCAATACTCGCGGGCTCAAACTCGGCAAACTCATCCAAAATACATTTACCTTCACCAAAGCCGCCGCTCTGTTCGCACTCGTCGTGGTCGGCCTATTCGTCGGCTGGAACGCCGGAAGCGCGGCCTTCACATCCGACTGGTGGCACCCAACGGCAAATGGCTGGAGCCTCGATGCCGCTCAGCCATCCGCGATTTCAGCCGGGGGATTGGCATTTTTACTCGTTCTCGGACGAGCGATGACCGGGCCGCTTTTCGCTCAATCTGCGTGGAACAACGTTACGTTCACCGCCGGCGAGGTCGAAAATCCTCAGCGCAATCTGCCGCGCGCGCTTTTGATCGGCTGCGTCATTGTAGTCGCGTTGTACATACTGGCTAATCTTGCTTACGTCGTCACCCTGCCGCTTTCCGGCATCCAAAACGCTCCTCAAAATCGAGTCGGCACGGCTCTGATGGAGCATATTATCGGCGACGGCGGTGCGATCGCGATGGCCGTGGCGATAATGATCTCGACATTTGGCTGCAACAACGGATTGATACTCGCCGGAGCACGTGTCTATTACGCAATGGCCCGTGACCGATTGTTTTTCGCACCGCTTGCTAAAACAAACCGCTTTCATGTACCGGCAACAGCGATAGTCGCCCAGGGAATTTGGGCGTCAATACTGGTTCTGCCGCGAACAGTGACATTCAATGCCGAGTCCGGCGCACCTGTTTTTGGTAATGTCTATACGCAGTTACTCGAATACATAGTCTCGGTCGAACTTGTTTTCGGCGCATTATCAGTGCTCGCTGTGGTTGTGCTGAGATATCGAAAACCGGACGCCGAACGGCCGTATCGAGCATGGGGTTATCCGGTGGTACCTTTTATTTTTGTTGCGCTTTCCTTCTTGCTGATCATCAACCTCGCGTTTCTTGCCGGAGCTACCTCGGGGATCGGTTATCTGATAGCATTGACGGGGATTCCGGTTTATCTTGTATGGCGAAATCGCGATAGAACGAAATTTGAAACAGACTGAGCGACATTTTTTTCAATAAATGTGTAACTTTTTGACTGATTCAAGCATCTATTAGGTGACACCAATTTCGATTGCGTAGAGGTCTTAAATGAAGTATTTATTTGTCGCCCCGTTGCTGTTATGCATGCTTGGCGGATTCGTTTCCGCACAGTCTGGCAGAAGGGTAACGCCGACGCCAACTCCCTCGACGTCGAGCCGCGAAACAAACGATTCGGAATATTCAGAATCAAAAGCGCGTGAATCGCATGCACTGCGGACCCCGGAGCGTTTTCCGGGCATCGGCGACAGCTCCGGTGTAAAACCGGTCTTAAAATCTAACGTGCCGACCGACACATCCACTCCATCAACCAGCGACGAAGTTTTGAAGATCGAGACCAATCTAATAACCATCCCCGTATCCGTTTTCGACCGAAACGGCCTCTATATACCCAATTTACGGCAGAGCGAATTTAAGATATTCGAGGACGGCAAGGAACAGGAGATCGCGTATTTTGGCAAGAGCGATAAGCCATTCACCGTTGCTTTGCTGCTCGATACGAGCCCCTCGACTGCTTATAAGATCCAGGAGATACGTCGTGCCGCCATTGCCTTTGTTGATCAGCTTGAGCCGCGTGACAGTGTTATCGTCATCGAATTTAATCACAGCGTAAATGTTTTGACGCAGGCTACAAATGACCGGCAAGTAATCTATAAGGCGATCAATAAAGCTAATTTCGGTGACGGGACATCCCTTTACAATGCCGTCGATGAAGCTTTGCGAAAACAGTTAGGACGGATCGAGGGACGCAAAGCCATAGTGCTTTTCACCGATGGTGTCGATACAACATCACGCAAAAACACTTATGACGGCACGGTTAACGAAGCCGAGGAGGCGGACACGCTAATCTTCCCGATATACTTCAACACTTTCTTTGACAACCAGCAGCAGAGCGGCGGGACGTTTCCAAATATCTTTGGCCCTCCTGTTAGTCAGCGCGGAAATTCATCGGAAGATTACGCGCTCGGTCGCCGCTATCTTGACGAATTAGCCGATGCAACCGGCGGACGGCTTTTCCGCCCCGAATCGACACCCGGCGGCTTGACAGTGGCCTTTGAAGGCATCGCCGAAGAGCTCCGCCGGCAATACAACATCGGATACGTTCCGAAGGACGAAGGCACTGTCGGCCAGCGAAAGCGGATCAAGGTGCGCGTCGATCGTGCCAATCTCGTCGTACGTTCGCGCGACAGCTACGTCGTCGGTGCAATCACATCAGCACCGAAATCACCGCCTACACCGATAAAAAAGGACAAGTAGGTTGTACCTAGGCGATAAACTGGACGGATCAAAACGAACTTGATGTCAAGATATCTAAAGCTCGCGGCAATCTGTATTATCTGGGCTATCATAGGAGCGGCGGTCGCGGCCATTGCCGGTTATTTATGTGGGGCAGCCGGCGGACTCGCTCTGACTTTTTACAATAACAATTTTTTACCCGATGCCCCGCAAGGTAGTTACCTTTGGTGGGCAAATTTCGTCGGTTACATCGCTGCCGTCTGGTTGGTTTTGCCGGGTGCCGTTGCGGGTCTGATCGTTTCGTTCGTCAAATCCCGGTAGTCGACAAGTTTCAAACCTGGAATCTTGAATTAGCCACTAATGCACGAATATCTCGATCAGATAGCATAGATTTCTTATTTATTCGTGCATTCGTGGCAAAAAATTTCTGTCCATCACCTAATTCGGCTTCTTTACCGGTTTTTGATTTTCGATATTCTTGCACTCGTCGTGATCAAAATCACCGCTTGAATCGTTTTTGACGCACATCGGTACACTAATGCCAAATTTTTGTTTGTCAGTTATTAAAAAAAATTGGTGATCCGAGCAGGACTCGAACCTGCGACCCAGTGGTTAAAAGCCACTTGCTCTACCAACTGAGCTATCGGACCACGAACGATAATAATACAATGGATAATTGAGAATTGAAAATGGAGAATCTAACCAGTCTTCAATTTTCCATTCTCATTTCTCAATTTTCAATCAAGCAAACCAGCCTTCCATCACCGAGTTCTTTAGAATTACAGTCTGATCGCGTTCCGGTCCGGTGGAAATGAGCCCGATCTCGACGCCTATTTGATCGGAAAGAAATTGGACATAGGCTTGGGCTTTGGGCGGGAGTTTCGCAAAATCTGTCGTTCCAACGGTCTCCGACATCCAGCCGGGCAGCGTTTCGTAAATTGGTCTAATAAGCCGTAGCTCGCTGGAAACGGCGGGAAATGTATCCACGCTAAGACCTTCGATCTCGTAGCCGACGCAGACCTTGATCTCTTCCAAAGCGTCGAGAACGTCGAGTTTTGTCAGAGCGACTGAATCAAATCCGTTTAGCTCGGCGGCATAGCGCGTGGCAATCGCGTCAAACCAGCCGCAGCGCCGCGGACGCTTTGTCACCGAGCCGTATTCGTTACCGCGCCCGCGGATAAGATTAGCCATATCTTCTTCCTCATCAAGCATTTCTGTCGGAAAAGGACCTTCGCCGACCCGGGTCGCATACGTGCGAACTATACCCAGAACGCCGGTGATATGGTGCGGCGGGATTCCCGCCCCGACCGACGCACCTCCGGCGGTCGGATTTGACGAAGTTACATAGGGATACGTACCATGATCAACGTCAAGCAGCGTCGCCTGAGCACCTTCGAGCAGAATCTTTTGGTTGTTTTTGCGAGCTTCCGCTAGAAAATGCGAAGTTTCACAGACAAAAGGCCGCAGCCGCTCGACGAGCGGCGAAATCTCTTCTAATATCTCGTCGGAGCGCAGTGGCTGCTGGCCAAAAAGTACTATTATGCGATTCGCTTCTTCGAGATTGCGTTCGATTCGCAGCTTTAGCAATTCCGGCGAAAGTGCGTCGGCAACACGAATGCCCCGCCGCCCGGCCTTATCCTCATACGCCGGGCCGATGCCGCGAAGCGTTGTGCCGATCTTTTCATTGCCGAGCCGCTCCTCAGACGTGTGATCCAGAGCCTTGTGATACGGCATTATCAGGTGAGCCCGGCTCGAAACCTTAAGCCGGTCGGGCGTGACCGAGATTCCCTTTTCGCCTATCTGATCAACCTCTTCGAAAAAGGCTTTCGGGTCGATCACCATGCCGTTGCCAAGCACACAAGTTTTGTCCGGGTGAATGATTCCCGACGGCAAAAGCCTCAAAACAAAAGCCTTATCGCCGACATATACGCTGTGACCGGCATTATGCCCGCCCTGATAACGGGCGACAATATCAAATCGGTCAGCGAGCAGATCGACTACCTTTCCCTTTCCCTCATCGCCCCATTGGGCACCGATAATTACGATGATCATAAATTTTGACGTTGATTCGCATCTCCCCAATCCGCCGCGAGCAATCCGTAAACAAGGAAATCGTGCAATTTCCCGTTGCGAAACTGGCTTTGACGGAGAACACCCTCTTTCACAAACCCAAATCTTTCCGGGATCGCCGCACTGCGCACATTTTCGGCGGAACAGCGTATTTGGATGCGATTCATCCTCAGCTCGCTAAACGCGTAATTTATCAATAATCTGCACGAGCGCGAAACAATGCCTTTTCCCTCTTCCGTCCGGTCGATCCAGTACCCGATTTCGGTTGCTTTTGCGTCGCGGTCAAAATCTACAAAACCGACCGATCCGATAAATTTCTCGCCGCGAAAAATGCCTAAATAAAGACTCTTTTTCTGTTTTGCGTCAACGGTCGATTGGGCAATGTATTCTCTTGCGTCGACGATTGAGTAGTTCGGCTTCATCCAATGCATGAATTCCATAAGGTGCTCGGAATTTGCATTCACGCACGCGAAAACGGCCGGTGCGTCGTCATCTACCAGTTCGCTAAGCACGATTTCGTCGTCAATCTGAAACTTGATCATCTTGCCAGCGTCCAATTATACAGGTCAACATAATTCCGCGCCGCGTTTTCCCATGAGTTGTCGACCGCCATGCCGTTTCGTTGGATTTTGGCCCAGGTCTCTTTGTCTTCGTAGGCAAAACGTGCTTCGTAGATCTTTTCGAGCAGTTTGTCCGCCCGAAACGGCCCGAATTTGAACCCGTTCCCCGTACCGCTCACTGCGTCCCAATTCTGCACGGTGTCATCGAGACCGCCGACTGCACGGACTATCGGTATGGTTCCGTATCTCAGTGAATACATTTGATTTAGGCCACACGGCTCGAATTTCGACGGCATCAGGAACATATCCGCACCCGCCTCGATCAAATGAGCCAAATTTTCATTATATCCGATATAAACGCCAACCCGCGACGGTGAATAATCGCGCATTGCCTGCAAAAACATTTCGGAGTCTTTTTCGCCCGACCCCAGCGCAATAAAAAAGCCGCCAGACGCCAAAATATCGCCCGCTCCCTGCCTGATCAGTTCGACGCCTTTCTGTGATGTGAGCCGTGTAACGCTGGCAAAAATTGGACGATCAAGTTCAATAGGCAAATGAAACTGCTCAAGCAAAGCTCGTTTGCACTCACGTCTTCCTTCGAGATTATTGATAGAGAAATGTGCAGGTAATTCCGGGTCGGTTTCGGGGTTCCAAACGTCGTAATCGACGCCGTTAGTGATGCCGATCAGGCGGTTCGCCCGCTGCCGCGTCAGCCAGTCGAGGCCGTAGCCATTTTCGGGTGTTTGTATCTCGTGAGCATAGCGATTTGAGACAGCAGAAAGTGTATCCGAAACTTCAAGCCCTGCCTTCATTGCAGATGCATAACCATTGAAATTAAACGCATTTTTCGCAAAATCACTGGTGAAGCCGAGAGCCGGTAGTTCACTCATGCCAAACCCGCCCTGATAGGCCATGTTGTGAATCGAAAAAACCGTTCGCGTATTCTGCCAGTAAGGCTCAAACGAGCGTCGCGAGGCTATTTCCACGGCCGCAAAGCCGCAGTGCCAGTCGTTCAGATTAACGATATCAGGAGCCGAACCGATCCGCTGTAATAAGGCCAGAGCCGCATGATTAAAGAACGCAAACCGCTCGTAATCCTCAATGTAACCATATATCGAATCGCGGTGAAAAAGCGGCGGATAATCGATCAAAAACGTCGGTGAGCCGTTCGCCTCGCTGTAAAATGCTTTTGCATGGTAGGAGCCGCCACGCCAATCAACCCACAGGTCGTCGATTGCGGTTTCCCAAAGATATTCGCCTCTAGTCTGCCAATAACACGGCGTAATAAGCAGCGAATCGATGTCGATCTTTTTCAATGCCTTTGGCAAGGCACCGGCAACATCGCCCAGCCCGCCCGTCTTTGAATATGGAACTGCTTCAGCAGAGATTACGGCTACTCTCATAAATTGAGAATTGAAAATTGAGAATTGAAAATAAAAAAATGGAGAATGGAAAATGAGAGTTGATTTCCCATTTCCTAATATTCTCCATTCTCAATTCTCCATTCTCAATTGACTATGTCTGCATCGACGCCAGGAATTCCGCGTTTGTCTTGGTCTTCGACAGGCGCTCGATCACGACTTCCATCTGCTCGACAGGCGAAAGCGGATTTAGCACACGCCGCATGACCCAGATACGGCTAAGATTTTCCTTATCGATGAGCAGTTCTTCCTTTCTCGTGCCGGATCGCTGAACGTCGATGGCCGGGAATAGCCGTTTATCGGAAAGTTTGCGGTCAAGCTGTATTTCCGAGTTGCCGGTTCCCTTAAATTCTTCGAAAATAACGTCGTCCATACGCGAACCCGTGTCGATCAGCGCGGTCGCGATGATCGTCAGGCTGCCGCCTTCCTCAATGTTACGGGCGGCTCCGAAAAACCGCTTCGGACGCTGCAACGCATTTGAATCGATACCACCCGAAAGTATCTTCCCCGACGGCGGCACGACGGCATTATGAGCACGTGCGAGCCGCGTAATCGAATCGAGAAGAATAACCACGTCGCGTTTGTGTTCGACGAGCCGTTTTGCCTTTTCGATGACCATATCAGCAACTTGAACGTGCCGCGTCGGCGGCTCGTCAAAGGTGGACGAAATGACCTCGCCCTTGACCGAACGCTGCATATCCGTGACCTCTTCGGGCCGCTCGTCGATCAGCAGCACGATGAGCGTCACCTCTGGATGATTTTCGGTTATCGAGTTGGCCATCGTCTGGAGCAGCATCGTCTTACCGGTACGCGGCGGAGCGACGATCAACGCACGCTGGCCTTTGCCAATCGGCGTCACGAGATCGATCACGCGGGCTGAGATGTTATCGGTCGTCGTCTCCATATTGAGCTGCTCATCGGGATAAAGCGGCGTCAGGTTGTCGAAAAATATCTTTTCGCGCGACTGTTCCGGGGCTTCAAAATTGATCGCCTCGACCTTGATCAGAGCGAAATAACGCTCGCCTTCTTTGGGCGGTCGAATCTGTCCCGATACGGTGTCACCGGTGCGCAGGTCAAACTTGCGTATCTGCGACGGGCTGACGTAAATGTCGTCCGGCCCCGGCAGATAGTTGTATTCCGGTGCCCGCAAAAAGCCAAATCCGTCCGGCAGCGTTTCGAGCACGCCTTCGGAAAAGATAAGGCCGCTTTTCTCCGTCTGCGCGGCAAGCACCTTAAATATCAGATCCTGTTTTCGCAGTCCGGTGGCTCCGTCGATACCCATATCCTTAGCGATATGCGTCAGCTCACTGATCGATTTATCCTTTAATCCGGCGAGGTTCAAGATAAGGTCTTCAGGTTTGCCGTTAGCGGGCGGCGCGGTTTTTTCGGGAGCCTCGACGTTTGACGTTTCTACTACTTCGGCCGTCGAGACGGCAGTGCCGTCTGCGGATTTTACCGCTTTTGGCTTTCGGGTTGGTGTGGTTTTGGTTGCCATGTCTATGAAATCGAAATCGGAAATTAGTTTATGTTTTTTAACAACTTAGTGGCTTAACAATTTTCTCGCGCGTGCGGCGCGTAAACGAACTAACTAGAATTTAAAAGGCGGAGAAAATCGTATGGATTGTATGTAGTACTGCCAATGAAATAAGCCCGCTGGCTTTCTCATCAAACCCTGAGTAATAAGGGAAAATTAATTATTAATTAATTCAAACACAAATGCAATAGCAAAATCAACTATTTTCGAGCGCGGTATTAATCTCGGCCCATAATTCTTCACGACCGCGGCCTGTGCGGGCCGAATACGGCACAATTTTTACGTCGATTAGTGTCTTTCTAGTCTCAGCCAGCGATTTTCGCAGCTCGTTATTCGAGAGTTTATCAGTCTTGGTCACGGCCACAATGTGCGGCTTGTCATAATGAACCAACCATTCATTAAGCTGCAGATCAAGCGGCGTTGGGGCGTGCCGCGAATCGACAAGCTGCACGCATAACGCAAGCTCCTGTCGTAGGCCAAGATATTCCGCTGCCATTTTGCCCCAATCGGCACGCATTGTCTTGGACACTTTAGCGTAGCCGTAACCCGGCAGATCGGCGAAATAAAACGCCTCGTTTATCAGAAAAAAATTAATGCTCTGCGTGCGGCCGGGCGTGTTTGAGGTGCGTGCCAGGCCCTTTCTGAGCAGAAGCGAATTGATCAGCGACGATTTCCCGACGTTGGAACGCCCTAAAAAAGCGATCTCCAATCGCCCATCCGTCGTCCAATGAGCCTTTTCAAAAGCGCTTTTAACGAATTCTGTAGAAGTTACTTTCATTCGACAGTCGCCGAAATGTCAGGCGGACTTCCGCCTGCATTCCATAATTGCGGCGTTTCGAGCGCCGTCTGGGTATTCTCTGTCTCAAGCGCAAACTTCAAAACCTCGTCAATCGTATCGACGACATGGATCGTCAGATCGTCTCGCACCTCTTCAGGTATATCTACCAGGTCTTTTTCATTTTCCTTTGACAAGATTATCGTCTTCAACCCCAATCGATGTGCTGCGAGCAGTTTTTCCTTGACGCCGCCGATCGGCAAAACCTTGCCGCGAAGCGTTATCTCGCCGGTCATCGCTACGTCGTGCCGTGCCGGTTTTCGCGTCAGGGCCGAGACCATCGCCGTTGCGAGCGTAATGCCCGCGCTCGGTCCATCCTTTGGTATAGCACCTTCCGGAACGTGAATATGCAGATCTTTCTCGCGGAAATCCGCCGGATCGATTCCAAGTTCTTCCGCCCGCGTACGGACACAGGTCAACGCCGCCTTGGCTGATTCCTGCATCACCTCGCCGAGTTTTCCGGTGAGCGTGACCTCGCCCTTTCCTTTAACGAGCGTGCATTCGACTTGCAGCACATCGCCGCCAACCTCGGTCCAGGCAAGGCCGTTGACCAGTCCGATCTCGCTCTTGCGGGCGATATCCTGCTTTCGATAGCGAATAATTCCAAGCAGTTCCTGAACTTTTTCGGCATCAACCGAGACACGAAAATCTGCCTTAATATCGGACGCGACAAATTTTCTCGCGATCTTTCTCAGGCATGAGCCTATCTCGCGTTCGAGATTCCGAACACCGGCTTCGCGAGTGTAGTGCCTGATGATCTCCAAAATGCCGTCATCGGTAAATTGAATTTGCGACGGGTCAATGCCGTTGTTCTCACACTGCTTCGGTAAAAGGTGCCGCTTGGCGATCTCAACCTTTTCGCGTTCCGTGTAGCCTGAAAGATGCAATATTTCGAGCCTGTCCTGCAACGCCGGCGGGATCGTATGCAGCACATTTGCCGTCGCCAGAAAGAATACGTGCGAAAGGTCGTAATCGACATCCAGATAATGATCGCGAAACGTGTAATTCTGCTCAGGATCGAGCACTTCGAGAAGCGCCGCAGATGGGTCACCTCGAAAATCGCGTCCGAGCTTATCGACCTCGTCAAGTAAAATCACCGGATTCGTCGTTCCGGCCCGTTTCATTAACTGGATGATCTGCCCCGGCATCGAACCGATGTAAGTCCGACGGTGTCCGCGAATTTCCGCCTCGTCATGTACTCCACCGAGCGCGAGCCGCACGAATTTACGTCCCGTAGCATTGGCAATAGATTTACCTAAACTCGTTTTGCCCACACCCGGAGCGCCAACAAAGCACAATATCGTTCCCTTTGGATTTTTTACCAATTGCCGCACCGCCAAAAATTCGAGTATGCGTTCTTTTATCTTGTCCAGCCCGTAATGATCTTCGTTGAGGGTCTTTTCGGCCTCACCGAGGTCTTCGATCTCGTCCGATGTCGTTTGCCAGGGAACGTTGACCAGCCAATCGATATATGTCCGTGCGACTGTGCCCTCGGCGGACATCGGCGGCATCGTTTCGATCCGCGAAAATTCCTGCATGGCCTTGTCTTTGGCCTCTTCGGTCATTCCGGCTTCTTCAATCTTCTTTTTCAGCTCTTCCAGATCGGCCTTTTCGTCCTTGCGGCCAAGCTCTTTGTGTATGGCTTTGATCTGCTCGTTCAGATAGTACTCACGCTGGTGCTTGTCCATCTGCTTTTTTGTTCGCGAATGGATGTTGCGATCCATCTGGCGTTTCTCGGTCTCACCTTCGAGGACGTCGATGAGCTTTTGCAGTCGTTCGGCTACCGAAACCGTCTCAAGCAGGTCCTGTTTTTCCTCGACTCCGATCCGCAAATGCGACGACATCGAGTCCGCGATCTGTGCCGCCGAGACTCCGCGCAAACTCGCGTGAAGCGCATCAGCATAAGCGTCCGGCGAAACCCGCAGAAATTGCTCGACCAGCGAATGTATCTTTTGCAACAGCCCGTCTGTCCTGTAACCCGACTCATCCGTCGAGGCCACACGCCGCACATGCGCGTAAAACATCCCGTCGGCGTCCTGCTCTATCCGTACCGAACGCCCTCGTTCGCGGCCCTCGACAACGACCTTTATCTGCCCGTTGTCCTGTCGCTGGGCCTGCAGGATGCGCCCGAGCGTCCCGACCGAATAGATCTCGTCCGCCTTGGGCTCATCGATCGTCGCGTCGTGCTGGGTCGCCAGAAAAATTTGCCGCTCACCCGTCATCGCCTGCTCAAGCGCCGCAACCGAGCTCGGCCGCCCGATCTTGAACGCGACTTTTGTATAGGGAAAAATAACGACATCCCGTATGGGAACCATGGGAAAGCGTTCGATGTCCGAGGGCATTTGATCTGAAAATTCTTGCATATTGATAACGCTGAAACTTATGAAGCGATCTCTTTACTCAATCTGACTTAAAGGATTAACTATATTTACGCAAAATCGTCACACAAAAGCAACACAAATTTGTGTCTTTCGCCGATTTTTCGTTCTCTCAATTTACGCTTTTATAAAGGGCGATTGAATCGCCGATTCTAGAAATCTCGGCGAGAACATTTTATTTTTTATTCGGCCCTCAATCAGTCGGAATGCCCACGAAACAGATCCAATAAATTGAACTTCATTCTGTCAAGCCTTGCAAAAAGGATTTTCGCCTAATGCAGACCGGTATAAACTCTCGACACTCCGACAATCGCCGTCAAGACCCACAAAAAGGTAAAAGCCGCACTTCTTTTTGTCGTCAACACCTCGCACGCGCTCGGCAGCGTCGATGCCGGGATCACGCACGAACAGGCATTAATCGTTCTAAAAAAAGAAGCCGAACAAACCCTTGACCAACTCGCCGCCGAATATAATGGCTCCGATCTTGTCAAGCTCATGCCCGAAGGCCATCCGCGCGACGAGATCCTTAAAACCGCCGAAGTGTGGGAGGCAGACCTCATCGTCGTCGGGACACACGGCCGCTGCGGCCTCATGCATCTTTTGCTCGGAAGCACCGCCGAATACATCGTTCGCCATGCCAAAATGCCGGTCATGGTCGTGCCATCCAGATAAAATAAAATCTAAAAATGGGTAATTTACTCAATCAGTAACAAGGGGGTGATTTAATACCAATATCAAAAATAGATGAATCGGGAACGAGCGGCTCATCCTGCTTTTCGCCATTGCCGACATTTACATCGCGATAGTCGATTCGATGGAGCGGGCGCTGGCGGCCGATTTGCTTCCTATTGAGCGACGCGGCACCGGCTATGGAGCGCTGGCAACGGTCAATTCCTTCGGCGACCCGACATCGAGCATCGTCGTCGGCCTGCTCTGGAGCTACTCTTCAACAGCCTATGGATTTTGGTATGCCGCGATCTTGACTGGCGCCGGTGCAGTCGCACTTTGGTTTACGCCGCGTCCGCAAGTGCGGCCACTAGATACCGCCAACACAAATTTGGCGTAATGGTATTTTAGAATGTCCACACGGCCCTTCCGCCATATGTACTTGTCCGGGCATCATACAGTGGAATTATCATCGGCATTAGCTTAGTGGTTTTCTTGGGCGGCAAAGCGGGGGCGCTATTAGGATCTTTTGTTGGCACGTGGTAGGTATGGTAAACATATCGACCTGTATAAAAACCGATCGCACTCCCGATCAACACTTCGGAAATAAAATGCGTTCGTCCGGTAAAGCGGGCGATGCTCACGGCCATTGCCGCCGCTAAAACGCCGTACCGAACTTTTGGACGGTCTTTATATTCATAACTGATCACAGCGGCGATCGACCAGGCGGAGGCAGAGTGTCCGGAGGGAAACGACAGAAACGACATGTCTCCCTGAAAGAAATGCCCCCGTCCGCCTGCTATATTTGGCTTCGGACGCTGAGTAATATACTTAATAACGCCAACCACAATGCCCGAATCTAATAATGCCTGCGCGGACAAAATGCCCGTTTCCCTCGCACGCGCATTATTCGTCGCCCGCCCCGTAAAATAGAAAGCCGCAGCAATACCGCCAGCGGCATATATCGTCCCGCCCCATGAAATGTGTTTGCTCACCGATCCCAAAGCACCCGCGGGTTCTACCAAATCAGATGTAAGCCGGTCGGTCGCGATGAGAGCGGTGGTCATCGAACCAAAGAGAGAAATCCACTTAGCATCTTTACCTTGGAGACGAAACGGAGATGTCCAGATAACTCTCTGATCTTTAAGGACGTTTTTGAAAAATTGCTTTTCGCGTTTTCCCGTTGTGAGCGTCGGTGTCTGACTCGGACTTGCTTCGGGCCTAGGCGTGGAACTAGGTATCACTTTTGGCTCCGGGACGGTGTCAGACGGAGAGTTCTGAGCAAAATTCGATGAAACAAGCAAAGCGAAACAGAAACATAGTCTCAGGAACACCCTAACCATCAATGGTAATGTTTTTTTTATGTCCTTGACTAAGGAATAAGGATGGATCGCAGTTTCCATAAAGGCCTCCTGTATAGCAAATCGCACGAGCCAATTTCGTCAAGGGATAATAGCCGTTTATACGGCGCACTTTAGGGGGAAAGCATCTCGCATAAGAAACCGGATTCTGACATCGATACCCGGTGCGAGCAAATTTACAACTTATAACTATCGGTAGGCCGGGGGCGGCCTTACTGACGACTTTTCGAGCACAAAAATAAATTAACATACAAGGATCAAAACCAAAAGTACGAAATAGCCCATTAGCGTCAATGCACGAAGACATGGACAATCTGTCAACGAGAACCGTAAGGACCAGCCGCTTTCGGTGTATTATTGATCGGTACGTTTTGAGTTTGGACGATACTTCGCTAGATTTGTTCTGAATAGATTCCGGACCTCCTGCGCTATTATGGCATTAAGTTGGAATGAAATAAAAAGTCGGGCGGTCAAGTTTTCCAAAGAGTGGAAAAACGACTTTAACGAGCACGCCGAGGCAAAATCCTTTATGGATGCTTTCTTCAACGTGTTTGGCATTTCGCGGCGAAGACGGCAGTGACCTGGCGTCAAGGCTTCAGGAACTCTTTCAGGTGTTGAATACGGCAAAAGAAGAGCGTTTCAAGAATCTTGATGAGCATCTCGCCGACTTTCCGTATGTAAACGGAAAGCTCTTTGAAGAAATCCTGCCGATGACGAGTTTCGACGGCAAAATGCGTCAGCAGTTGCTCGATTGCTGCTATCTGGACTGGAGCAAGATCTCTCCGGCGATCTTCGGCTCGATGTTTCAGAGCGTGATGAACCCGGCCGAACGCCGCAATTTGGGAGCGCACTACACCAGCGAGACCAACATCCTGAAACTCATAAAACCGCTTTTCCTCGACGAACTGTGGCGCGAATTTAAAACCGTAAAAGACAACCGGAACAAGCTCCAGGAGTTTCATCAAAAGCTGGCAAATCTTCGTTTCCTTGATCCGGCGTGCGGATGCGGTAATTTTTTGGTCATTACATACCGCGAACTCCGTTTGCTCGAGATCGAGATACTGCGTGCACTAAAAACATCCACGACGGGTTTTCTGAATGTCGGCGACATCATCTGGCTCGATGTCGATATGATGGCGGGCATCGAAACGGAAGAGTTCCCGGCGCGCATCGCCGAGGTCGCCATGTGGCTCATCGACCACCAGATGAACATGGCTGTAAGCAACGAATTCGGCCAATATTTTGTCCGTCTACCGCTCAAAAAATCCGCCAATATTGTTCACGGAAATGCCTTGAGACTTGATTGGGCCGAGGTGCTGGATCGTGTCAGTAGCCCGCACGTAAGTAAGGGCGTAACATCCAACCCGACTCCTGATTACGCCCTTACTAACGCGCGGGCCTCCACATCTGAGCCTTCGTCGCTGAAGGCGACAAATGTAATAGCGTCGGGTGAAACCCGACGATTAAACGCATCAGCCGATCACATCCCTGAAGGGGACGAAGGCTCGGTCGGTCATGCGACCCTTACCGGGTCGGAGCCTGTTTCGGAAGATAACGCCGGGTTTCACCCGACGCTATTACCTGCGTCCCTTTAAGGGACAAGAATGCCCGAAAATCTCTACATCCTAGGCAATCCGCCGTTTGTCGGAAAGGACAAACGCAGCGACGAGCAGACCGCCGATATGGAATATTGCTGCTCGGACGTGAATAATTTTAAGACGCTCGATTACGTCTGTGCATGGTACATCAAGGCGTCGGCGTTCCTAAAAAGCTCCCCTCCTTACGAAGGAGGGGTGGCACCCGCTTCGGGTGACGGGGTGGTTCTCTCGTCACGCGATATTCAACACAAAGCAGAGATGAGCGACTTGAGTAGTTCCGGTGATTCGCCCGTGCACACGAGCGCAAAGAACCACCCCACGGCTAAAGCCGCACCCCTCCTTCGTAAGGAGGGGAGCTTTGAAACCCGCGTCGCGTTCGTCTCGACTAACTCAATAACCCAGGGCGAACAGGTCGGCATTTTGTGGAATTACTTACTGTCAAAAGGCATCAAGATACATTTTGCTCATCGCACATTCAAATGGAGCAACGAGGCGAGCGGTAAAGCGGCGGTTTATTGCGTTATCGTCGGGTTTGGACTGCTCGACGTTAAGCAGAAACGGCTTTTTGAATACGACACGCCACGATCCGAATTTCCGGCGAGTTCGCTCGCCGATCTGTACGACCCGCTGACCATGCCGCCCGCACTCGTCAAGGCACACAACGAACTCGACAAAGCCGTTGACCTTGCCTACCGCCCGCAGCCCTTCGCAACGGAAGACGGCCGGATGGTATTCCTCTTCGAACTCTACGAAAAATACACGGCAGGGCTTTTTACACAGGTTAGCGGCAAAAAGCGGCGGAGCCGCTAAGAACCCAGTCGCTACCGCTCCCGGTTCTGACCCGCTAATCAACCCCACGAGCCTTACCCCTCATCTGCCGCCGTCCGGCGGGCTGCGTTTGACGGAGGTCGAGGATGAGGACGCCGTCTTCGTCGATCTCGGGATTTAGAAACCGGATGGTGCCGTTGACACGCAACCCGAATTGATTAGCTGCCTGGGCGGCGCGGATGCGCTGGGCGCCGTGACGACCAGCCGGTTTGAGCGAATATGCGTTGTCCGTTCGCGAATGCGTCCGCTTAAGCCCGATCGACATATTGACGCGGTCAAACAACAGTTGAACGGCATCGGCACGGCCCAGCGCCTCATATGTAAAACGGCCTATCATTATCTCGCCCCGGCTGTTTATAGTCGCATAATGCCCTACCCGCGCCACACGCCTGTCATCTCTCAATCCCTCTTCCCAAATTCTTTTCATCGCGTACCTCTCGTTTTCGGCCGTTTTATTCGGTTGACCTCTAAAGCGAATTGTATCATACTTGTATAGCGGTTGCATCTATGCAACACACATTTTTCAGAATTTTTGTGACACGAATTTCCCGGCAAGCCATCATGCAGAGCCGCGAGCATTATCTAACGATTTATTGAACCGTTTTCCGTTGCCGTTGAGCGAATTATTAAAAAAGATTATTGAACGAGCCGAGCGACGCAAAATAGGCTAAAACCTAAAAAAAAAAGCATTTTTCCAAACGGCCAAATTGATGTTTCCAAATGGCTTTTTTGGTGTTTCCAAACGTCATTTGAGTATTTCCAAACGACCATTTTTAACGTTTGTCGTATTGGGCAACAAAAGCACGAGCAAGGATCAACTCCTTTTCGTGCTTTTCGTGTATTTCGTGGTTAAAAAAATTCCCTGTCGCTACCGCTCTCGGTACTAACTGCCTACGGCCTGCCGCCGACTGCCGACTGCCAACTGGCTCACGCCGCTTCTTCCCGCAGGGTCAAAATCTCAAAAACCGGCACCTTTTGCTCGATCATTTCCTTGGTCACGACGATGTCCTTGACTCTCTTTTCCGAGGGCAGGACGTACATCGATTCGAGCAGTATTTCCTCGAGGATCATCATTAGGCCGCGAGCACCAACCTTGCGTTTGTAGGCCTCGTGAGCGATCGCCTGAATGGCTCCGTCAGTAAATTTAAGGCCGATATTATCGAACTCAAACTTACGCTGGTACTGCTTGATAAGCGCGTTTTTCGGCTCGGTCAGTATTTGAACGAGCGCGGCCTCGTCAAGTTCGGTGAGCGTACCGATGACCGGCAGACGGCCGACGAATTCCGGTATCAGGCCGTAGTGGATCAGGTCCTCAGGCTCAAGCCGGTTGATCGATTCTACATGACGCTGTTTATTGGTCTTGACATCGGCCTGGAAGCCAAGCGATTTGTTGCGAAAACGCTTTTCGACGACCTTTTCCAGCCCGTTGAACGCTCCGCCGCAGATGAAAAGGATGTTGGTAGTGTCAAGCTGCTGAAAATCCTGCTGCGGGTGCTTGCGGCCGCCACCGGCGGGGATATTGGCGACCGTGCCTTCGAGGATTTTCAGCAACGCCTGCTGGACGCCCTCGCCGGAGACGTCACGCGTGATCGAGGGATTGTCGTCCTTGCGGCAAATTTTATCGATCTCGTCGATGTAGATGATGCCCTGCTGCGCCTTTTCAAGATCGCCGCCGGCCGATTGGAGCAGGCGAAGGAGTATATTCTCGACATCTTCGCCGACGTAACCAGCTTCCGTGAGGCTCGTCGCGTCCACGATGCAAAACGGCACACTGAGCTGTCGCGCAAGCGTCTGCGCAAGCAGCGTTTTGCCCGTACCCGTCGGCCCGATCAGCAGAATATTCGATTTTTGCAGCTCGATGTCGCTGCGGCGTTTGGCCAATTCGAGCCGTTTGTAATGCTGATAGACAGCGACCGAAAGACGCTTTTTCGATTCATCCTGACCGATGACGTATTCGTCGAGAAAAGCCTTGATCTCCGCGGGCTTAGGCAGATTTGTCCGAGCCGTGACCGTTGCCGTCTGTTCGTCGTCATTGATGATCTCGTTGCAGATATCAATGCATTCATTACATACATACACGCCAGGGCCGGCAATCAATTTGCGGACATCATTCTGCGATTTACCGCAAAATGAACAGGCGAGAAGCTCTTCTGGTCGTCTGAATTGGCTCATAAATCGGTTGGCGGTTGGCTGTCGGCAGTTGGCGTCTGATACTGCCAACTGCCTTCTGCCAACCGCCTACTTCCTATTTGTCTCTGTGCTCGATCACCTCATCGATCAAGCCATACTCCTTCGCCTGAACGGGCGAGAGAATGCGATCGCGTTCGACGTCTTTTTCTACCTGCTCGAATGACTGGCCGCTGTGATTTGCAATGATTCGCGAGGTCATTTCACGCATACGCAGGATCTCTTCGGCCATTATACGGACGTCGGTCGCCTGTCCCGACGCACCGCCCGAAGGCTGGTGGATTAGGACGCGTGCGTGCGGCAGAGCAAAACGCTTGCCCGGCGTGCCCGCGCATAACAGCAACGCCGCCATCGACGCGCATTGGCCGACGCAGATCGTCGTCACATCGTTTTTGATGAACTGCATCGTGTCGTAAATCGCCATGCCCGCCGTTATCGAGCCGCCCGGGCTGTTGATGTAAAGATTGATGTCGCGCTCCGGGTCCTCGGCTTCGAGGAACAGGAGTTGCGCAACTAGCAGATTCGCGATCTGATCGTCGAGCGGTGTACCGATAAAAATGATGCTGTCTTTGAGAAGACGTGAATATATGTCGAACGCCCGCTCGCCCCGCGAAGTTTGTTCGACAACCATTGGAACTAATGCCATATAATTTCTCTCTTGCAAATTGAAAATTACTTTAGAAACTGCTTTAACCCTGCGATGATAAGTTGTTGAAAATATGGCGATTGCCAAACACCGGCATTTGATTTTACAACTTTTCACGCAAAATGCAAGCAATAAATCAGTTGTCGGCGGTCGGTTGTCAGTTGTCAGTTGTCAGAAAAGCTTTTTTCTTTCTTATCAGACAACTGACTACCGGCAACTGACAACTAGCCCTTCTTCGCCGCCTTTTTCTTAGCCGCATTCTTAGGCTTTTCCTCAGCTTCCGGCCGGGCTAATGTTTCGTCGATCCATTCGCCTTTTGATATCTTTGCCGACGCAACGATGGTCTCGATCGTCTTTCGCGTTTTCAGATTGTTGCGAATGTTATCGACACCGCCGCCTTGTTTTTCGAGCGAATCACGAACCTCATCTGGGCTCGAACGGTAATATTCGGCCATTTTAGCGATCTCTTCGTCAACCTCGCTGTCAGCAACCTCGACCTTTTCGAGGTCGGCTACTTTGTCGAGCAGCATCGCACCGCGAACGTCCCGCTCGGCCTGCGTCTGCATATTGCCATAGGCCATCTTAATGAAATTCTCGTCGATCTGGTTCAGATCAGCACCGCGTTTCTGCATGTCCTGAGCAAAACTATTGAGCAAATTACGCGCTTGATTTTCGATCAAAACGTGCGGCACCTCAAACGCATTGTCCTCGATCAGCTTGCCGATCGCGTTGTTTCTAACGCGGGCGTCAGCGTCGGCGTCGGTGTATTTTTCAAGATCGGTACGCAGTTTTTTTCGAAGGTCGTCGAGCGATTCAAAGCCTTCGTCGAGGCTCTTTGCCCATTCGTCATTAAGCTCCGGCACCTCGGTTTTGCCAACAGATTTTATCGTCGCCTTGTAATGAACAGTCTTTCCGGCTAACGCTTCGGACGAAAATGCTTCGGGATATACAACTGTAAATTCTTTCTCATCGTCTTCTTTAACGCCCACGAGATTTTCGGTGAACGATTTTTCGATCACTTCATCGCCAAGCACAATCTCGAGGCCCTCTGCCTTGATCGGCTCGCCATCCGGCTTGTCATCAAATCTACCTTCAAGATCGGCTATCACCGTGTCTCCGATCCTTGATTTACGGCCTTCGACTGGTATCAACGCCTCTTCTCGCTGCAAACGCTCGGCGATCAGATCCTCGACCTCGCCATTCTCGACGGGCTTGATGCGCCGCGTGACCTCGATTCCCTTGTATTTTGGTTCAGGTATCTCGGGCATCACCTCGACGTGAACGTGAAAAGAGATCGTCTCGGAACCATTGACCTTCACATTTTCATGATCGTGAAGGTGAAGCTGCGGCTCGGCGAGCGGATGCAGTTTGTGTTCGTTGATAGCATCGTTTACCGCAACCGGAATGACTTCCTGCAGCACATCGCCCTTGATCTCTTCCTTAAATCGCAGGCGAATGATGTCGAGCGGGGCATAGCCTTTGCGAAAGCCCGGTACGTTCGCGCCCTTCGCATACTTCTTGCTGACCTTGGCGTACGCCTCTTTGAGGGTAGCGGCGTCGATCTCGACTTTTAGTTCTTTTTGAGTAGGTGAAACTTCCTTTAATTCGCTTTTCATTTACAAAAAAAGCATAGCGAAGCGGCGAAGAAATGTCGAATGAGCATTGTTGGCGGTTGGCCGTAAGCAGGCAGCGGTTTTCTTACTGCCTACCGCTTTCTGCCAAGTGCCAACTGATTTTGGTGCCGAGGGCGAGACTCGAACTCGCACGTCTTTCGACGCTAGATCCTAAGTCTAGTGCGTCTGCCAATTTCGCCACCTCGGCACGAGTTCAGAGTGCAAGCTTTAGCTTGTATCTTTGCAGACTAAAAACGCGATGAATCGCGCACTCTGAACTACACAATCTACCGAATCCCGCCCCTATTGTCTAGCCGCCTATTTATGCAGATATTTCTTGTCATACTCGTCCCACGACATATTTATGTCCGTGCGGCCGCCGATACCGGTATATGATTCATGTCCCAGAGCCTTTGCTTCGGCCTTTTTGAAAAGCCTGTAACCGCCGATGCCGAGAGCCGCGATTATGCCGAAGAAGAGTAGATACCAGATGATCGACCAGACAAAACCCAGTACCCACAAAACGATTAACACACCGAATACCACACCGAGCGTCCCGAGGATCAATTTGATGATGTTCATATTCAAAAACCTCCGATTACAAAGACTAGATACGAATTTCTTTCCTCATTGTTCGTGCAAATATCTACTCTATCGTATAATTCACGTTCGGACATAAGGGTATCTATTTTGAGTTCAGAAAACACCACAATTCAAACGATCGCGAATGCGTTGAATGCGGGATTATCCGGCAACGGTTCGGGCGTCGTTACGGATGTCACTCACGATTCGCGGCAGGCACATGAAGGTACGCTTTTCGTCGCGATCAAGGGTACGACTGTTGACGGCCACCGATTTATCGAGGAAGTAATACGACGCGGAGCTGCTGGAATTATTTCGGAATATGATCCTCCCGCCGGTTTTCAAGGCACGTGGTTTAAGGTTAAAGATGCCCGGGAAGCACTTGCCAAGGCGGCGGCAATAGTAAATGGTAACCCGTCGCACAAACTCGA
This sequence comes from Chloracidobacterium sp., assembly GCA_043748725.1. Taxonomy (GTDB): domain Bacteria; phylum Acidobacteriota; class Blastocatellia; order Pyrinomonadales; family Pyrinomonadaceae; genus OLB17. The sequence continues at coordinate 23,599 of JAYVER010000220.1, forward strand.
TCTCGTCGGCATCACCGGCACAAATGGCAAAACTACGACCGCGTATTTGTGTTTCGCCCTCGCCGAAGCCGCTGGACAAAAACCTGCAATGCTGACCACCGTCGAATATCGCATCGGCGACAAGAGCGAGCCGGCCGTTCGCACGACGCCCGAGGCTTCTGACACTAACAGATTCCTGCGTGATGCCGTCGACGCCGGCTGCAACGTTGCGGTAATGGAAACCTCGTCACAGGCCATCGATCTGCACCGCTGCGACTGGCTGCGGTTCAAGGTTGCGATCTTCACCAATCTGACCCGCGATCATCTCGATTACCATCTGACGATGGAAAATTATTTTGACGCGAAAAAAAAGTTATTCGACGGCCGTTTAGGTGAAAAGCCGGGGTTGTGCGTCATAAATATCGATGACGAATGGGGTGTTAAACTCGCGGAAGAATTACGAGTAGACGGCCAGCGTGTCGTGACGTTTTCGCAGATCGGTGATGCTGACCTAACCGCAAAAAACATCGAGGTTTCGCTTATACGTGGAACTTCATTCCATCTCAAAACGCCGAAAGGTGAAATGAACATCACTTCCCCGCTCGTAGGTCGTCCGCATGTTTACAATATGCTCGCTGCGACAGCGACCGCTCTCGAACTTGGATACGATCTCGGTTCAATTTCAAAAGGCCTGTCGAGATGCGTCGGAGCTCCAGGCCGTTTCGAACGCGTGCCTCATGATGGTGATTTCGCCGTAGTGGTTGATTATGCCCACACTGATGATGCTTTGTTAAATACGCTCAAGACTGCCCGCGATCTGACGACAGGACGCATCATCACCGTTTTCGGCTGCGGCGGCGACCGCGACCGCACAAAGCGCCGGCCGATGGGCGAGGTCGCGGGTAAATACAGCGATCTTGTCGTTATCACTTCGGACAATCCTCGAAACGAGGACCCGCTGCGTATCATCTCGGAGATCGAAGTTGGCGTGAAGGAAAAAATATCGGCTTACGAGGTGATCTCAGACCGCCGTGATGCGATCTTTCGTGCTATCTCAGCCGCTAAAACCGACGATGTCGTTATCATCGCAGGGAAAGGCCACGAAAATTATCAGATCGTCGGCGGCAACAAATATCACTTCGACGACCGCGAGGTAGCTCTCGAAGCTCTGCAAAGATTGCACGAAGAAGCCTAAGGATTTTCGATCCCGCGAACGATCTTGACCAAAAGTTCGCGTTGGGCAGCCGAAAGCGTCGCAAATTTTACGCCAAAACCGATCTCGTACACATGGTTGGCCACTTTGGCGTCAAACTGAACTTTCATACCGTCAGCCAAAGGCACAAATATCTTTACGGCGGCGCCGTCATTTACATCACCCGAACTCAACACAAAGCACCCGTCGAGGCTCACATCGCTCATCGATCCCGGCTGCCGACCGGCGGACGCTTCCCATTCGATGTCCATCTCAACCGGATATCTGTTTGATCCGCGGCGTTCCTCGCCGCTGCGTCTGTCTTGCATGAGATTAATCTTGATCCTTTGGCGAGTGTCTGCCCCCGCTATTATTTAAGTAGTAATAGACCGGTAATCCCAAAAGAATCAGGCCAATGCCGATAAAGGACTGTGCCGGAGCCGTCCAGATCGTATTTACCAAAAGCCAGCCCGCGACAAACAAAAAGATCACGGGAACGGCCGGATAACCCCACGCGCGATACGGACGCTCGGCATCGGGGTATTTCCGACGAAACACGAAAATGGAGGACGTGACCAGGGCGTAAAATATCCACGACCCGAAGATCACATAGTCCGTGAGGGCGTCGAACGAGCCTGACAAGGCCAAAAGGCTCGCCCACACGCCCTGGAACAAGACGGCGTTGATCGGCACGGCATTGACCGACAGCTTGCCGAAATGTTGGAACATCAACCCATCCTTGGCCATTGCGTACGGAATCCGAGAGGCGCTGAGGATCGATGTGTGGAGCGATCCAAGCGACGACAGCATTAGGCCGATCGTAAAAACGGCAACCGCCACGCCAGTCGCGAGACTCAGTATATCGCCGCCAAAGAATTTGCTCACGACAACTTTCGCGACCGACGAATCCTTCGACACGGAAGCGATAGCTGTCGGATCAAGGACGTAAAAATATGCGGCGCTTGCGAACACATAAAGGACGATGATGATGAGCACGCTGCCGATGATGGCGATTGGAATATTACGATTCGGATCCTTGACCTCGCCCGCGACAAACGAGAGGTTGTCCCAGCCGTCGTAACCCCAAAGCGCCCCCAGCATCGCGGCCCCAAACCCGCCGAGAAAAGTGTATTCGGCCGAGCCAAACCTGACGGCGTCGGCAACGCCCTCACAAGTTCCGCCAGTATTCATTAGCGAGAAGTTCCCGAAATTCCCGCCGCTTACAAAAATAAAAGCGCCAAGCCCGACAAGCATGACCAACCCGATCTTGATCATGGTCAGCCACGTCGCGATTTGCCCGCTCAAACTCACCGATAGGCAATTCAAGGTAGTAAAGATCGCGATCAACACGACGGCAATTATCTGAAGTGAGGTGATCTCATACGGATAACCAAATATGCTTGTCTGAAACAGAGTTTGCTTGAGGGCGCCGTTTAAGTAATCGTTCAGCGCGATTGCGAACACCATGGCTACCGCCGACTGTGATGCCGTCCTCGCAATTAAGAGCTGCATCCAGCCAAACAAAAAACTCCAGAGCCGTCCGAACGAATCGCGCAGAAAAACATACGGGCCGGCGGCCTCCGGCTTCATCGCCGTAAGCTCCGCGTATGTGAGTGCCCCGGCGAGCGAGAGCAGGCCTGCCGCGATCCATGCCGCGATCACCCATTTCGGGCTGCCGACATTACACGTCATCACACGCGCTTTGAGAAATACACCGGTGCCGATGACGTTGCCGATAATGACGGAAATCGCGGCGATCAGGCCGAGGCCGCGTATCAAAGTCTGTCGTTCAGTAAGTTCAGGGTTCATAATCGTTGCGATTTTGACTGGCAACATCTTACGCTAAAGCGGGTATCAAATGAAACCCGCGTTCCGTGATAAAATCTCGGCTTGTGCATAAGATCGATATATCTGCCGATAACCTCATCTCGTCGCTGCTGCATCTTTCGGAAACCGAAACAGTCTGCATCCTCGATAGCTGCGGCGTAGGTCATCTCGGCTCACACCTTATGATCGCCGGAATCGATCCGGTCGAAACCCTGGAAATATCGAACGACGACACCGAACAGACGCTCGCGGTCATCGACGAAAAAATCGGAGGAGATTTCGCTTGTCTTTTTACGCTCGCTTACGATTTTGGCATGAAATTGCTTGGCATACAGCCGCGTGTAAAGGAATTTTCAACTCCGACTGAACCCGATCTATTTCTCGCCCGATTCGATGCTCTGGTCATCCACGATTACGACAACGGCGTAACAAAAGTTGTTGGTAATATCGAAAAGCACGCTTCGATCGTGAATAAACTCGTTACGAATATCTGTAATTTCGAATCTGAAATTTCAAATTCGCCGGCAACGATCAGTTCAAATTTCTCAAAAGCAGAATATCTCGCCGCCATCGAAACGATCAAAGAACACATTCGCAGCGGCAACACGTATCAAACAAATTTGACGCAGCAACTAACGGCAAATTTGCCCTGCGACATAACACCTCAGCAAATTTTTTATCGTCTGCGACGAGATCATCCGGCTCCATTTGCAGCGTTTATTAAACGGCTCGATTCGACAGTTATATCGGCATCCCCCGAACGCTTTTTTCGTATCACCGAAGGCGGAAACCCGACCATTAGGGAGGGTGCCAGCGTACCCAATATCTCAACTTCCCCGATAAAGGGCACGCGCCCACGCGGGCAAAATGCCGCAGAAGATACGACATTTCGTAATGAATTGCTGACCAGTACAAAAGACCGGGCCGAAAACACAATGATCGTCGATCTTCTTCGCAACGACCTCGGCCGCGTTTGCGAATACGGCAGCGTCCGCGTCGAAAAGCTCTGCGACCTTGAGGAACACCCAACATTTTTCCATCTAGTCTCCACCGTAAGCGGAGAACTGAGTGCAAACGTAAAATTCTCGGAGATTCTAAGAGCGCTTTTCCCGTGCGGTTCGATCACCGGTGCGCCGAAGATTAGCACGATGCGGATCGTTGACGAGATCGAAACTGTAAATCGCGGTCTATCAATGGGAACGATCGGATACTATGTCCCAGGTCGCAAGGCTCAAGTCCAGAGTCCAAAGTCGAAAGTCCCAACAAATGTTTTATCTTGGGAAATAGGGCTTGGAACTTTTGATTTAAGTGTCGCGATCAGAACGATAGTCGTTCGTGAAAATACCGCGAGATTCAATGTCGGCGGCGGCATCGTCATCGACAGCGATCCGGAATCTGAATACGACGAAACACTTACGAAGGCGAAAGCATTGCTCAATGCGATCGGCGCCAGTTTGGAGTTCCAACTTTAGTTGGCAGTCGTGGATTATGTTATACTTCTGTTGTCCGAAGATTCTCGTCTTCGGCTCCGGACGTATTCGCCTCTCCAAATATAGTCTGCGTCAATGGTCAATTACTACGACATCCTCAAAGTGTCACAACGGGCATCGGGAACCGAGATAAAATCGGCCTACCGGCGTCTTGCACGTAAGCTGCACCCCGACCGCAACAACGGCTCCGAGAAGACTGCTCTGAAATTTACCGCCATTGCCGAGGCATATGAAATACTCGGCAATTCCAAAGAACGGGCCAGATACGACCGGCGAATCCTTGACACGCAATACAGCGAAAACGGCAACGGCAATTCGGTCTTCGCTTCGACAAACCGCCACGCAAAACGCTGGCGGCAGATGGTTTATGAAAAGCGTTACAACGACATTATCGACCGCATGATCGCGGAGGAACGCCGCGAAAACATGGCGTTTCAGAAGGTTATTTATCCGCTCGTCGCATTATTGGTCTCCGCCGTCTTTGTAACTGCTTTTAAACCGAGAATTTTTGAAGAATCCGGCGTACTCGGCCGTATAATAATAGTTTCGCTTTTTGTTGTTGGCGTTATTCACCTTGTAGGCCGCATTCGCGAGGGATTCGAACGATACACCGAGATCGACGATAACATTCACGAATCAATCCTTGACGATCAGGATCGCAAGCAAAAACCATATTCACGTCCCGCCGCCGCCGCTTCCCTGATCGGTGGTTTTCTTTTATGTCTGGGTGTCGGTTTGCTGATCGGGACACAAATAGATTTTGCGGCAAACCTGATGCCCCACGCATTTTCGCCTACCCTTAGACTGGAAAGTTTGGAGTTTCTCTTCTACCCGCCAATCATCACGTTCTTTGTCGATCTAATGCATTCGTTCGCGGCGAGTCTTGACGGATGAATGCTTACCTTGACAAATACCTGACGGGCATTTAGTATTTAGAGTTTGTTTTGACAGTTACTATCGACTTTTTAGGAGCATTAATGGCGAATCATAAATCAGCAGAAAAGCGCGTCCGGCAAAATGCCAAACGCAAAGAAATAAACCGCAATAACCGCAGCAAATTGCGTACGTCTATCAAGAAACTACGCACTGCGGTTGCCGGCCACGACAAATCGGGAAGCGTTGAACTTCTGAATCCGACCGTCTCGTTGATCGACAAAGCGGTCAACAAAGGCATCCTCCACAAAAACACTGCCGCCAGATACAAATCGCGTCTGACCAAACACGTCACCGCGTTAGCATAAATGTTTCGCAGAGATCGGTAGTAAATTCATTAATTAAATTGCGGAAGCGGGTCGTTAAAGACGATCCGTTTTTTTGTCCAAAGTTTGGAGTTTCAACTTTAGTTGGCTCTTGCTATACGCTGACCAACTAAAGTTGGAACTCCAAACATTTCTGCTACAATTCTCCTCAATGACGGCACCGAGAC
>JAYVER010000221.1:0-29417 GCA_043748725.1 Chloracidobacterium sp.
CCGATTGCTGGATTAGTCGGATAACCCGTAATTGTTCCATCGCCGCTTTGGGCATAGAGAATTTGGCCGCCAGCAAAAGGCGAGCCAAAACCATCAGTGGTTCCATTAGTTCCGCAGCAAACACCGTAAATACTGCCATTAGGCGGATTTCGACGGGCGTTTGCAAGCAATGCATTTGGCAGACGGTCAAATCCAATGCCGCCGCCGCCGCGTATGACGAGTTTGTTATCAAGCATCTTTGGACTCCATGCGAAGCCCAATTGTGGAGCAAAATTTTTGAAATTACTATTGGTAAGACTCTTTTGGATCGAAATTTTCGCCCCGGCTAAACCGCCGGTCGAGCCCAAAATCAGATTTCCGATTTGGCCATTGTCGGCGGTGATCGGCGAGAAATATTCCCAGCGCAAGCCGAGGTTTAGGGTAAGGTTGGGACGAAATTTCCAATCGTCCTGGACAAATAAACCTAAGTCTCCGGTATGAAATTTCACATCATTTGGAACGGGTTTGCCTTGAGGATTTGCGACGATCTGCTCAAAAATTGGCGTTCCGTTTGCAAAGTTCCACAAACCTTTGAAGGTGTATAACGGTCGTGCAAAGCCAATTTCAGCATTGCTGTTAACATCGCGCCGATATTCGCCTCCTATTTTTAGTGCATGATTACCAAATACATCCGTAAATGTGTCACGAAATTCAAATTGCTTTTCATTAATCAAGCCCGGTGTATTCGACCCGTATTGCGCTCCAAATCGCAAACGATCACCGAAGAGGGATTCAATCTCGATGCGTGGAAGCCCAAAGTTTGTGTTTGGATTCGTTTTAGTTTCATCAAAACCCCAACGTGTTACGTTGAATCGTGCTTCATTAAGCTTCGTAGAGGATATTGTTCGCGAATAAATAAACCCTAAGGCGTAACTCAGGCGTTTTGAAATAATATCGGCGTCCGGTCGACTTTGACTGGTTCTATCAGATGAGATCGCCGTATTCGGCACGAAATACGACGAAAAAGCGAAATGATCTTTCGCAGACATATTATAGTCAATACGAGTATTGTATTGATTCCCTCTGAAAGTGGTCGGAGCTGAAAGCAATACTTTTTGTAAATCAGCCACTCCATCAAGCCCACCGCCAGTTGGAGCGCCGCCTGTGTTAAAGAATTGAACGTATGTTCCGGTAGCTCCCGTAATACTTCCTAAGTCCAACCCGTTTCCAACTACAACGCATCCATTTCTTACATCGCCGGTCAAATCGGCACAAGTTGGGGTTAACACCGACACCACGCGTGGTGCGCCCCCGGCACCGAAATATTTAGCAGCCAATGAACCAGGTCGAGCCGCAAGTACCGCTGCCCTGTAAGAGGCTGTTTCAATATACGATGTATAGGTATTATTTGATTTGTTATTTAACCCTTCGTAGGTGAAAAAGAAGAATAAGCGGTTTTTGGCGATTGGCCCTCCAAAACTGCCACCGTAGGACTTATATTTTTGTTCAACCCGTGCAGGGACGCCGCCATTAGTGCGGGGTAATTTATTAAACGAATTAAGGCTGGGATCGTTAAGTTTAAAGAAGCCGCTGCCGTGCCATTGATTCGTTCCATTTTGTGACACAACCTTGATCTGAGCTCCGCTATTGCGTCCGTCCTCGGCCGAATAGGTGCTTGCAGTAACTTGAACCTCCTTGACACTCTCCTGGCTTGGAGTAATTACCGCCCCGCCGCCCCATGTTTGGCTGTTCACGCTTGATCCGTCAATCTGATAATTATTTGATGAAACGCGTTGACCATTGGCCGAAATCGGTTGGCGGTCTTCGGTCGCAAAAATCGAAACGGCTGAACCGGCAGGGCCGCTGGTATTGGGGAATTTTGTTCCTCCGCCATCCGACCCCCTGGCACCGTTGCCAAAAACGCCCGGACTGAGCCTCGCCAATTCATACGGATCACGCCCAACTTGTGGAAGCGCCAAAACTTCTGTGTTGGTTATTGTTTTTCGGATGTTTGCGTCCTCTGTCTCCAACCCCGTGTTTTCGGCCTGAACCGTTACGGTTTCGTTGATGCCGCCCGCGTCCAAAACAACATCCTGCCCCTTGACGGATTCGGCATTGATCGCTGAGTCGTCAACGACACGTTTTTTGAAGCCCTGCTTTTCGACAGTGATCGAGTATAAACCGGGGGCAAGGCTGGAAAACCTATAAAATCCCTCATCACTAGTTTGAGTTGACTGGGATTGATTCGTTTCTTTATTTACGAGCGTGACTTTCGCTCCGGAGACAACACCTCCCGCGCTGTCAGTAACCACGCCCTGAACGCCCGCCCTAAACTGGGCGTGTCCTAATGTGGTCAGAAGGGTAAGAAAAAATAGACTGACAAGAAAATTTGTTAGCTTTGCTTTTGATCGCGGCATAGAGGTCCTCCTAGGTTTTTTTTGGTTTGGCCTTTCGATAAGCTACGGAAAAGAATTTATATAATTCGTCCTTTAACTTTTCGATGCGGCCGTCCCGCAGTTTGATTGGGTGAAACGTTTTAGTAAATCGTTTTAGTAACATACTACTTAACACCCATGAATTTTGCTTGTCAAGAGTAAATGGCGGGTCTTTACATATTTTTTGAAAATATTTTCATTAAAAATCAAGCTTTTACCTATTCGGCTGGAATATCAGGCGTTTTGCTGGCGGACGCCCGCTCAAGATTTAGCGCAAAGTGAAATGCCTCGCAGTGTTTGTAATGCTCTGCCTTACTATGGCAATATCTGACGCGATGTCTAAAAACGGAGAAAGAGCTAACAAGAAAAAAACCATTTCGATGCGAAATGGCGATCCGGTAAATCTAAAGGATCTCGCTCTGCATCTGGGCCTTTCGCCGACGACGCTCTCGGTTGTCCTGAACGATTCGCCGCAGGCTGTTACCATCCCGGCCGAAACCAAAAAGCGCATTTTCGAGGCCGCTCTTGATTTAAATTATCGCCCCAATTATTTAGCCCGCTCATTGCGGGTGCAAAAAACGAAGACCATGGGTGTCATCGTCCCGGAATTAAGCGACGATTATTCGGCAATGGTTTTGAACGGGGTCGAATCCGTCTTGTCGACGGCCGGGTATTTTTATCTGACAGCCAGTCATTTGCATCGCGATGAGCTGCTCGAAAAACTTTTGAGATTACTTGTAGAACGACAGGTAGAGGGCATTATCGCCGTCAATACGCCGATAAGGCACGAGTCAACGCTGCCGATCGTCAACGTGTCCGGCCACGAAGACATCGACGGAGTGACTAATGTCGTTCTTAACCACAGACAAGCCGCTGAGCTCGGCATCGGCCATTTGTATGATCTGGGACATCGCCGGATCGCGGCGCTCAAGGGTCAGGAGTACAGCGCTGACACGGGCATCCGTTGGGACACCATACACGAGGCGGCCAATAGGCGCGGAATTTCTCTTGACCATACGCTCACGGTGCAGCTTCATGGCGAAGCGCCGTCGCCCGAGATCGGATATGCCGCCATGAAGTCGCTGCTGGCCAAAGGCGAACACTTTACCGCCGTGTTTGCGTTCAACGATTTGTCGGCGATAGGAGCAATACGGGCGTTGGAGGAAGAGGGCCTGCACGTACCGGCGGACGTTTCGGTGCTCGGTTTCGACGATATATATGCGGCGGCCTTTCATAATCCGGCTTTGACGACTATCCGGCAGCCGCTTTTTGAAATGGGGAGCCTCGCCGCCGTGACGCTTCTCGATAAACTCGCAAGCGGAAACGAAGAGAAATCACCGCAAACACTTCGCGTCGAGCCCACACTAATCATCCGCGAATCGACAGCACGGGTTTTGAATAAATAGAAGAGAGCTTTGAAAAACTGAGGGTGTCTAAAAAGTCCCTGAAAGGGACAAATGTAATAGCGTCGGGAGAATCCCGGCGACCCGAAACACAAGCTGTCTGTGTCCCTGAAAGGGACTAATGAACGGAGATTCATTCGACACTTACAGCGTCGGAGTCTTTTTTTGCAATATTCGTCGGGTTGCACCCGACGCTATTACATTCGTGGCTTTCAGCCACAAGAAAAGACTTTTGAGACAGCCTCTGGCCGCGCTTCGCGGACGGGGTGGTTGGTTCTGAAAAAAGTTCTTTTTTCCGTAAAAGATTTAAGAGTGCGGTCAAAACAACCACCCCGTCAACCGAAGCGGTTGCCACCCCTCCTGTCCAGGAGGGGAGTTTTTCAAAGAACTCTAAAAGTAGCTTTTTCGTTTACGGGATCAGCCTGATTTCCTTTGCGCTTCCGCTGAGTTCTATTCGCAGCCGTTTTGTTGCCGAATCGAAGACAAACGGAGCTTTTTGGCCGTCGGCTAGTACGTCGCGGGGGTTTGCGGCGATGCCGACGACCTCAACAAATCTGATTTTCTGCCCGTCAAAGCTGCCCGAATGATTCAGTCTTAGCGAGCCCAGCTTATGCTCGATCGTGATCTCACGCCACTCGCTTGCCCGATAGCCGTATCCGTCGCCCGCGTCCTGATACAGGCTTGAGAACTCCGTTTTGCCCGGCTGGAGTCCGGCTATCACGTTCAGGGTGACTGGCGCCGACGGCATTTCGCCCGTGTGCTGAATTACGCTCTGCGTAGGAATAACGGCTCCGACGCGAACAAAGATCGGCAGCCGATCAAGCGGCGCCTTAAATCCCGGCAATTTGCCGCCTGCATATTTTTCGCCCGTCCACCAGTCGACCCATTCCGCTCCGACCGGTAGATAAATTTCCCGCGAAGTCATTCCTTCTTTCACAACCGGGGCAACGAGCACATCGCTCCCGACCATATACTCGTCGCTTATAAGATATGTCTGCCGGTCGGCGGGAAACTCATACCATAACGGGCGCATGACCGGCGCTCCGGTGCGCTCGTGTTCGCGAAAGAGCGTGTAGAGATACGGTAGAAATTTGTAGCGGAGCTCGATCGTTTCGCGATTGATCGTTGTAAATTCGTCGCCGTATTCCCACGGTTCCTTATTCCCGGCCCACCCGACTGAGTGTGAACGCAGAAAAGGCGTCAACGCCGCCGCTTGCAGCCATCGGGCATACAGTTCACCGCTCGGCCGGTCGTTAAACCCGCCGACGTCGCAGCCAACGAACGGTACGCCGGATATGCTGAGATTAGTCAGCATCGGGATAGACAACGCGAGATGATCCCAACTTGCATAATTGTCGCCCGTCCAAACGGCCGAATAGCGTTGGATTCCCGCAAAACCGGCACGCGTCAGTACAAACGGCCGTTTTTCGGGAGCGAGCTTTTTGACTCCCTCAAACGTCGACCGTGCCATCTGCATACCGAAAATGTTGTGATAGCGCCTGTGCGTATCTGGCAGTCCGTCGCCTTTATGCGGTATGTCGTATGCAAATGTCTTGGCCGGATGATGAAGGACCTCCGGTTTTTCCATTTTGTCGTTCATAAAAACGCCCGGCTCGTTCATGTCGTTCCAGAAGCCCGCGATGCCCTGATCGACGTTTACTTTGTACTGCGCCCCGAACCACTCGCGGGCCCGCTCGTCCGTAAAATCGGGAAATGCCGCCGCCTGAGGCCAAACGTCGCGATGCAGCTCGGTGCCGTCTGCGTTTTTCATAAATATCCCGCTTCGCTGGCCGTCTTTATAAACGCTGAAATTTTCATCGACCTTTATTCCGGGATCAATGATCAAAACCGTCTGAAATCCATTTTTCTTGAGGTCGGAGATCAGCTTAGGCGGATCGGGAAAACGCCTTTTATCCCATGTGAAAACTCGATAGCCATCCATATAATCGATGTCGAGATAGATAACATCAGCGGGTATGCGATTTTTGCGAAAACCGTCGGCGATCTCGCGGACCCGCGATTCCGGAAAGTACGACCATCGCGACTGTTGATGTCCCAAAGCCCAGATCGGCGGAAGCGGCGTTTTGCCCGTTAGCAGGGCGTAGTCCGAAAGCACGCGTTTGGGCGAGCGGTCGACACCACCGGTGAAGACATAATAATCGAGCTCACCGCCGCTCGCACCAAATGAATATCGCTCTGGCGATCGCGCGCCCATATCGAACCAGCTTCGGAAAGTATTATTGAAAAAAAGCCCGTATGCCCGCCCCTCATATAGTGCCGTAAAGAACGGGATCGTTTGATAGACCGGGTCGGTCCCGATCGGGTATGAGAATGTATCGGTATTCCAATTGACGATAAATTTGCCGTCGCGCGACATCTCGGCAAAGGCTTTTTCACCGAACCCGTAATAGGTCTCAACTTCGCTGCGACGAAGCATACTCGTCTGAATTTCACCCGTCGCCCGATCAAATCCTGCGGGATGGGATTTGTCGGTCTTCGTGACGGTTAGACCGTGCCCATCAATAATACTCACTGAAAACAGTGCCCGCCCGATCACAATCCTCATGCCATCGAACTTTGTAAGGGTAATGGTCGATGCGTTCTGCGAGACCGTCATTAAAGGCGTAGCAAATCTTTCCGGATAATGGAACGCGTATGAAAAATCTCTCTCAAATCGTCCGGTAGGAGCGACCCGGATGTGAACGACATCGACGCCGGAATATTCGACCAGCACCTTTGCGCCGCTCGATGTGTCGAGGACGACGCCGTTGGTTTTGGATTTTGCTACCGAAGTGACCCGACCGATGCTTTCCCACGCAGCAGAGGCACTCGCACCGAAAAGTAAAATTATGATTACTGAATAGATCGCTCCTGAGCAATATTTCCAACTTGTTTTCATTTTCATATTAGTCGTTCGCCAGGTTGGGAATTGTTTTTAAACTCTCACCTCGAATAACTTATACTTGATTTCTATGTCCGAATCCATAGCTATCGAATCTATATCACATGAGTCGCGCGTGTTTGAGCCGCCGCCGGAATTTTCGGCAAATGCCCATATCAAAAGCTTTGACGAATATGAACGGCTCTACGCGGAAGCCGCTGCCGACCCCGAAGCTTTCTGGGCAAGACAAGCAGAGGATCTGCATTGGTTTCGTAAATGGGATACCGTTTTGACATGGAACCCGCCGCACGCCAAATGGTTTGTCGGCGGCAAGATCAATGTTTCGTATAACTGTCTCGACAGGCATCTGACAACCTGGCGAAAGAATAAAGCCGCTTTTATCTGGGAAGGCGAACCGGGAGAGCAGCGGACGCTGACGTATTTGCAATTGCATCGCGAGGTTTGCCGGTTTGCAAACGTGTTAAAAAAAATGGGCGTTGTATCGGGTGACCGCGTTGCGCTATACATGCCGCTCGTGCCGGAACTGGCGATCGCGATGCTGGCTTGTGTCCGGATCGGGGCACCGCACACGGTTATCTTCGGCGGTTTTTCGGCGGACGCCATACGCGACCGGGTTATTGATTGCCAATGTAAACTCATCGTCACCGCCGACGGCGGCTATCGACGAGGGCGCGAGATCAAGCTGAAACCGATCGTTGACGAAGCGGCGGAACAATGCCCGACCGTTGAGAACGTTATCGTTTATAAACGCACCGGCTCAAAAATTGAGATGAGGACGGGCCGAGATCATTGGTGGCACGAGATCATCGAGATGGTCGATGCAAACTGTCCGGCCGCAGAACTCGACGCCGAACATCCGCTGTATATCCTTTACACATCCGGCACGACCGGCAAGCCGAAAGGCATTTTGCACACCACCGGCGGCTATCTGACGCAGGCTGCATACACGATGAAAATGGTCTTTGACCTCAAAGACGAGGACGTTTACTGGTGTACCGCCGATATTGGTTGGGTGACCGGCCACAGCTATGTTGTTTATGGGCCGCTGGCCAACGGAGCGACTGTCTTTATGTACGAAGGAGCGCCAAACCACCCTGACTTTGACCGTTTTTGGGACATCATCGAACGGCATCGCATAACGATCTTTTACACCGCCCCGACCGCGATACGCGCGTTTATCAAGTGGGGTGAGCAATATCCTCTCAAACACGATCTGTCGTCTCTGCGGCTGCTCGGCTCCGTCGGCGAGCCGATCAATCCCGAGGCCTGGATGTGGTATCACGAGATCATCGGCAAAGGAAAATGCCCCATCGTTGATACTTGGTGGCAGACTGAAACGGGCACGATGATGATAAGCCCACTCCCCGGGGCGACGCCGACCGTTCCCGGCACCGCGACCAGACCCCTGCCCGGCGTTCTGCTCGATATAGTTACAAAAGATGGGAAATCCGTGGGTGCGGGCGAAGGCGGCTATCTGGTCGCGACACACCCGTGGCCGTCGATGCTGCGGACATTGTGGGGGGACGACGAGCGTTACAAACAGGCATATTGGTCTGAGATTCCCGGCTTCTATTTCGCCGGTGACGGCGCCCGACGTGACGAACACGGCTATTACTGGATAATGGGCCGCGTCGATGACGTGATCAACGTCAGCGGCCATCGCCTGGGTACCGCCGAGATCGAATCTGCACTTGTCTCGCACGAAGCGGTCGCTGAGGCAGCCGTCGTCGGGCGCCCCGACGATCTAAAAGGCCAGGCTATCTCAGCTTTTGTTACGCTGGAAGGCGGGCGTACCGGCAATGCCGAGCTAAAAGAGGCTCTGCGGGCACATGTCGCCAAGGAGATCGGCGCACTTGCAAAACCCGACGACATACGCTTTACCGATATGCTGCCGAAAACACGTTCGGGCAAGATCATGCGCCGCTTGCTCCGCGAACTTGCCACGAGCGGAAAAGTCGTTGGCGATGTTACGACGCTCGAAGATTTTTCGGTACTCGAAAAGCTCCGCGAGGACGAGGAATAGTGATTTTCTCAGCGAACTCTGCGTCTTCTCCGTGTCCTCCGCGTTGAATAGTTGTCAGCATAATTTCAACAAGAGAGGACGCTGAGTCGGACGCTGAGATACGGAGACTTATGACCCAAAACCCGCAAAGTCCTACCGACCAACTAACCGAAGCCGGGCGCGAATTTTACCGCCGCGGCTGGGTGCTCGGCACGAGCGGAAATTTCAGTGTTCTGCTGGCAAGAAAGCCGCTCCGGCTTTGCATAACCGCTGCGGGCAACGAAAAAGGCACGCTCGACGAAACAAATTTTCTCGAGCTCGATGACGACGCCGAGATCTTGCAGGGATTTGGCCGTCCGTCCGATGAAACATTGCTGCACTTGTCGATCTACCGCCTGCGGCCGCGAGCTCGGTGCGTACTTTACTCGCATTCGGTTTGGGGGACGATACTTTCGGACAAGTTTTTTGTCGACGGCGCGATAACGCTGCACGGTTATGAAGTTTTGAAGGGACTGAGCGGTGTTACTACCCACGAGCACACCGAGTCAGTGCCGATCATAGAAAATTCGCAGGATCAGATCGCTCTTTCGCACGTGATCCAAAACGTTTTAATGGAAAACCCGTCCATACACGGCATCTATATCCGCCGCCACGGATTATATTCATGGGGAGAAACCGTCGAAGAAGCACGGCGAAACGTTGAGATATTCGAGTTTTTATTTGAAGTCACCGGCCGCAGCACATAATGTTTGAATGACAGCTTCGATACCTCAGCGATCTCTGCGTCTTACTTAGCGGACTCAGCGTTAAACTGCCTTTTAACGCAGAGACCGCCGAGATTTACGCGGAGTCCGCTGAGAATATAGATGCGGGCTTTCATTTTTAATTTACTCATTCCTTAACTTCAAACTGTTTGAGGTAAAATGTCGTAAAGCCGCAAAACAATATTTCGATCCAATTAAAAAAATGACAAATAAAACTCTAAAGCCATCAATATTTGCCCCTGCCGTCGTATTGGCCGTCGCCATTTTGTTTATTTCCGCCGCTGCCGCCGCACCGGTTCGGTTTCAGGTAAAGATTGACCCTGCGGTCGCGGGCGATGCTCCGCTTTCAGGGCGGCTGTTGGTTTTTATGACCAAAAGCGATAAGCCACTCGAAGCGATAGAGGCGGATTTTACGGACCCGAACGCCGTCTGGATCACAGGTATGGAAGTGAGAAATTTGTCAGCCAACTCTACCGTCACGGTCGATGCCGACGCAGTGAGCTTTCCCGCCGGCTTTTCGAAAGCTCCGGCCGGTGAATATCAGATATTTGCATTGCTCGACCGCGACCATTCCTACACGTATAAAGGTGCGGGCGCCGGCGACATTTACAGCCGCGTCGTAAAGACAACAATGCCTGCGGAGGAAACGGAAATCACGCTTTATAAGACGGTTTCCGAACGCAAAATTGATGTCCCTACAAATGCACGGCTGATCGAATTCGAGAGCCCGCTGCTCTCGGCATTTTGGGGCCGCCCGATAAAGATGCAGGCGAGCGTCATCCTGCCGCCGAGCTACGATAAATCGACCTCGCAAAAATATCCGACCGTTTACAACGTTAGCGGTTACGGCGGAACGCACCTCGGCCCATTGCGTGGTGCGTCGGCGATGGCCAAAGATATGGCTGATGGCAAGCGGCCCGAGATGATCTATGTCTATCTCGAAGCGCAGGTGCCGCTGGGGCATTCGGTCTGGGCCGATTCGGCAAATAACGGCCCGTGGGGAACTGCTCTGGAAAAAGAATTTATACCGTATATCGAAAAACAATTCCGCATGGACGCGCGGGCCGGTGGCCGCTTTCTGACAGGTCACTCGTCCGGTGGTTGGTCAACGCTGTGGGTGATGGTTACTCATCCCGATTTTTTTGGCGGGACGTGGTCAACGTCGCCCGATCCGGTCGATTTTCGCAATTTCACCGGCCCGGACATTACAAAAAATCCGCCGCAAAACGCCTACACCGATGCGAGCGGCAAGGAATACAACCTAGTTCGCGACAAGGGCAAGGAGCTGATGACTGTTCGACAGTACGCCCAGCAGGAACACGTTCTCGGGTATTACGGCGGGCAGTTTGGCTCGTTTAATGCGGTTTTCAGCCCGAAGGGCCCCGACGGACAACCGATGCCGCTTTTTGATCTAGAGACCGGTCGGATCGATCCATTTGTTCAGAACGCCTGGCAGAAATACAATATTTCTCTCGTTCTTCGAAATAATTGGAAAACGCTGGGGCCGAAGCTGAAAGGCAAGATCCACATCATCGTCGGAACAGCCGATACGTTTCACCTAAACGAAGCGGTAGAGCTGTTCGACGGTGAATTAAAGAAACTCGGCAGCGACGCTAAGATCGAATACATCCCCGGCAAAACGCATTTTGATCTTTATCAGGACGGGCTGGGAACGCGAATCGCTTGGGAAATGTACAAAGTCGCGTGGCCAAACGCAAAAGCTGCGGGAAATAGAAAGCTGAACGGCGTCAGATATCCTGGTCAACGCTCTCGGCGCTATCCGCAGTCTTGACCTTGTAACGATAAATTCGCCACGAGACGAATGCGATTACCAAAGCAAGGATCAGCAGGATCGTACCGCTCCATCCAACCCATTTTACAAGCAGCGGCAAACTCTGGCCGAAAAGATAGCCGAGCGTTGTAATGACAATGGACCACAGCACTGCGCCGGTAACATTATAAAACAGGAAGACGCGCCATTTCATATTTGACGCTCCGGCCAGCAACGCCGCAAACACGCGCAAACCGGTGATAAAGCGCGCTACAAAGATCGTTTTATTGCCGTGCCTGTCGAAATAGCCTTCCATATAAGCAAAGCGCTCAGGGGTTAAAAAAATAAATCGGCCCGCACGCAAAATAGCTTTCCGGCCGAAATGATGCCCAACAGCAAACCCAATGTTATCGCCGATCACAGCGCCCATAGCTGCGATCACCATCACAAGAGCAATATTAAACTCACCTGTAGCCGCGAAATAACCGGCGATCAGCAGAATCGTCTCACCCGGTATCGGCAGTCCCGCATTCTCAAGCATCACGCCGAAAAAGACTACCCAGTAGCCGTACACGTGCATGTTCTGTTTGATCAACTCAAGCGAATTGTGCAGAAAATCCATTCTTACAGGTTTACGTTACGCAAATAAAGCTTTACTCAATCGCATCCTTCGGTTCAGGTTGAATATTTGGCACCTTACTCAGAGCTTTGAAGAATTTCTCCGAGTTTCCGAGTTTTCCTCGCCGCTTAACATTCTCCAAATCAGTCCAAAATTTCTCGTCTTCGGCTTGAGCGGTGACAAGTTTGTCAATTTCTCGTTCGGGTTTTTGATCTTTAACTTTCATTGACTTTCAGCACCGCCAAAAACGCCTCTTGGGGAATTTCGACGCGGCCTATTTTTTTCATTCGCTTTTTGCCTTCTTTTTGTTTTTCGAGCAGTTTGCGTTTGCGCGAGATGTCGCCGCCGTAGCACTTGGCAATGACGTTTTTGCCCATGGCTTTGACGGTTTCGCGGGCGATGACCTTGTTGCCGATGGCGGCCTGGATGGCGACCTCGAACATCTGCCGCGGGATGATCTCCTTCATTTTAGCGGTGAGCAGGCGGCCTTTGGCGGTGGCTGTGTCGGAGTGCAGGATTAGCGAAAGCGCGTCAACCGGCTCACCGGAGACAAGCACGTCGAGCTTGACCAGTTTGCTTTCCTTATAACCCGACAAATGATAATCGAGCGATGCGTAGCCTTTTGACACCGATTTCAAACGGTCGTAAAAATCCAGCACGATCTCGTTGAGCGGCAGTTCATAGACGAGCATTACGCGATCCGTAGTGACATATTCAAACTTTTTCTGGACGCCGCGTTTTTCGTCCAAAAGCGGCAATATGCCGCCGAGAAAAGTGTCGTTCGTGAGGATCGTGGCCTCGATAAAAGGCTCTTCGATCTTGGTGATGCGACCGGTATCCGGCATTTTTGATGGGCTGTCGATCTCCGCCACCACGCCATCGGTAGTCGTCACGCGGTAACGCACGCCGGGCGCGGTTGTTATCAACTCGAGATTAAATTCGCGTTCCAGCCGCTCCTGGATGATCTCCATGTGAAGCAAACCGAGGAAACCGCAGCGGAATCCAAAGCCAAGCGCCGTCGAGCTTTCAGGTTCGTAAAAAAACGAAGCGTCGTTGAGCCGCAGTTTATCCATGGCGTCACGGAGGTCTTCGTACTGGACGGCGTCGATAGGGTAGAGACCCGCAAAAACCATCGGCTTGACTTCCTGAAATCCCGGCAGAGCTTCCGTCACGGGGCGCGCCGCGTCGGTGATCGTATCGCCGATCTGCACGTCCGCCACGGTTTTGATCGAGGCGGTCAGAAATCCGACTTCGCCGGGGCCAAGCTCGCCGATAGGCGTCGGTCGCGGGCGGTTGACGCCGATCATTTCGACCAGATATTCGCGGCCTGTGTTGAAAAACTTGATCTTCGTTCCTTTTTTTACAGTACCGTCAATCACTCGGAAAAGCACGATCACGCCTCGATACGAGTCATACCAACTGTCAAATATCAGCGCCTTTAGCGGCGCGCTGCGGTCGCCTTTCGGCGGCGGCACTTTGGCGAGGATCGCTTCGAGCACGTCTTCGACGCCGACGCCGGTTTTGGCCGACGTGAGAACCGCATCGCTCGTGTCAAGGCCGATGATATTTTCGATCTGTTCCTTGATCCGGTCAGGCTCGGCGGACGGCAGGTCGATCTTATTGAGAACCGGTATAAGCTCGAGATCGTTCTCGATCGCAAGATATGTATTTGCCAGTGTCTGAGCCTCGACCCCCTGCGAAGCGTCAACAATGAGCAACGCCCCCTCGCACGCCGACAGCGAACGCGAAACCTCATACGAAAAATCGACGTGGCCCGGCGTATCGATAAGGTTCAAAACATAATCTTTGCCGTCTCTCGCCTTGTAATCGAGCCTCACCGCATGCGCCTTAATCGTGATGCCGCGCTCACGCTCAAGATCCATATCGTCGAGCAGCTGCTCCTCCATATCGCGGTCGGCAACGGCGCCCGTAAGCTGCAAAATGCGGTCAGCGAGCGTCGACTTGCCGTGATCGATGTGGGCAATGATGGAGAAATTTCTAATAAGGCTGAGGTTCATAGCCAAAATCCATAGCGAAACCAAAAGTATAACAATAGCAAAACAATCGTAGTCACGCATCACCATCCCGACTGGAACACCCTGAAAGAATCGTAAAAAAATATTGTTTTGAATCCAAATCGATTGATTAACCGAAATTGATTACCTGAAACTAAAAATGTGATACCTTTTCAGCTTTGTATTACAGCGCACATACTTTCAGTTTTTAGCTTTGCAATAATTAAGCATTTGCAGCTTGCAGGTCAGTTAATTCTTTTTATTCCGGCATTACAGATTTGCTCAAAATAAAATGAAAAAAATTTGAGTTTATTAATGAACCGCAAGATATTTATTCTTATCGTTTTAGCGTTCCTGTCCTTGCCGGACAAGGCAGCCGCGCATCCGCTTGGCAATTTCAGCATCAATCAATATTCGCGGCTTGAGGTCGGCAGATCGCAGATAAAACTGCGTGAGGTGCTGGATATGGCTGAGATCCCGACATTTCAGGAATCAGTTTTGATAGATACAAACCGCGACGGCAAGCTGTCTCCGGAGGAACTCAACCTATATGCATCGAATCTGACGCCGCTATACGCGGCAAATCTTCGGCTCGCACTCAACGGTGAAATCATTCCGGTAAGGGCAATTTCGACAAACGCCAGTCTCGGAACCGGTGCCGGTGATCTGCCGACGCTAAAAATCATCTGGGATATGATCGCCGATCTGCCCGCGGGCGGCGAGACCGGACACATCGTCTTTAAAAACAATAATTACGCCGAGCGTCAGGGGTGGAATGAAATTGTCGTGAACCATTCGGACGGCGTCAACGTCTTTGACATCTCATCATATGGAAACGGCGTCACCGATGAGCTAAAAAATTACCCGCAAGAGTCGATAACGGCTCCACTGGCCGAACGTACAGTTGAATTTTCATACTCAACCGGCACAACTCCTCAAAATGCGAGGCCGCTTCAAAATCGCGATGGGCACGTATCCACGCCGGTAGAAAAAGACAGGCTGGCCGAACTAATAGCCGTTCCGGAGTTGACGCCGGCCATCGCCCTTTTCGGCCTGCTCCTGGCATTCGGATTTGGAGCGATGCACGCGATGTCACCGGGACACGGCAAGACGGTTGTCGGGGCATATCTGGTGGGCTCAAAAGGAACCGTCAAGCACGCCATTTTTCTTGGCCTAACTGTTACGATCACGCACACGCTTGGAGTGTTTGTAATTGGCTTTATCACGCTTTTTGCTTCGAACTACATCTTGCCCGAGCGATTAATGCCATTTCTGACATTCGTCTCGGGACTGCTTGTTTTTTTTATCGGCGTTACGTTATTCAAAGACAGGTTGTTCGCGGTGTTGGGCTGGAAACAGGAATCGCATCACCATCACGACGAAGGTGAACACATACACGAAGACGGTCATTCGCATACGCACGACGGGTCCACGCACACGCACGGCGGCTCGACTCATACGCATTTGCCGCCAACAGATCTCACGTGGCGGACCCTTTTAGGATTGGGAATTTCCGGCGGTTTGCTGCCGTGTCCATCAGCGCTTGTGCTGATGCTTTCGGCGATCTCGCTCGGACGCATTGGCTACGGGCTGGTTTTGACGGTCGTTTTCAGCTTCGGCCTGGCTGCGACGCTGACGACGGTCGGGTTGATTTTTTTGTATGTTGGAAAGATCTTTGGCGGTACATCTCTTTCCGAAAACAGGCTTTTTAAGGCGTTGCCGGTTTTGAGCGCGTTCGTAATTGCTTCCGTTGGGGCGGTAATCTGTTATAGTTCTTTAGCATAAGATCATGCACGAGCTTATATTCGCATTTGCGGCAACATCGATCCCGGCTATCTTGGGTCTCGGGTTTTTTCTTGGGCTCAAACATGCTACCGAGGCCGATCATTTAGCCGCTGTAACAACTATTGTATCGGGGCGCAAAAGCATTTGGAATTCGGCGCTTGTCGGCGGTCTGTGGGGCTTGGGACATACGATCTCGCTATTCGTCGCAGGTATTTTTGTGCTCCTGCTCAACTTTCAGATCAGCGAGCGGACCGAACGCGCGTTGGAATTTTGCGTCGGATTGATGCTGACCATTCTCGGTCTAAATGTTTTCCGGAAACTTGTAAAAGGCGGTAAGCTGCATTTTCACACCCACGAACACGGTGGCCGCGAGCACGTCCACCCGCATATTCATGAGAGCGAGCCCGACGAGGCCCACACTCACCACGGCCTTTCGCTTAGTCCCCGCGCTTTATTTATAGGCATGGTGCACGGCATGGCGGGCAGCGCA
Organism: Chloracidobacterium sp.; assembly: GCA_043748725.1. GTDB lineage: Bacteria > Acidobacteriota > Blastocatellia > Pyrinomonadales > Pyrinomonadaceae > OLB17. The sequence goes on from JAYVER010000221.1 coordinate 16,166, forward strand.
GCTTTGATGCTGCTGGTCATCCCGACTATCGATTCTCGTTCTCTTGGTCTGTTTTACATTGTGATCTTCGGCGTCGGTTCGATCGGCGGCATGATGCTGATGAGCCTGCTGGTAAGTCTGCCGTTTCGCCTGACCGAGTTCAAATTTGAACGCATTAACCGGCTGATGCAGATCGCCGCCGGTGTGATCAGCGTCTCGCTCGGACTTTGGATAGTCTATGAAAAAGGTTTTAGCGAGGGGTTGTTTAGCTGACGTTGAAGAGTATCTAGGTCAGTTTGAAATATACGATGTGATCTAGCACGCTTATACTCCGCGAACTCAGCGTCCGACTCAGCGTTCTCTGCGTTGAAATCGGTTTAACGCTGAGAACGCCGAGATTTTACGCAGAGATCGCAGAGTCTATTTTCGTTGAAGATATTTCTTTTGCCAAAACGTTTGTCTTTGTTATAATGGGCACATAGCAAATTGTTGTTATATTTAACGCGATTTTGATCGCGAGAGGAGGCATATATGGGACGTGATTACGATAGAGAAGAAACCAGTGCGGCTACCAAGCTGACATATTTGATAGTTGGCGGCGGCATCGGAGCGATACTTGCATTGCTGTTTGCCCCGAAGTCGGGACAGGAGCTTCGCGAAGACATCGCTGACGCAACCCGCAAGGGCATCGAAAAGAGCAAGGAAACGGCTGCTCAATTACAGGACAAAGCGGGCGAATATTACGAAGTTTCGCGTGACAAGGCGAGCGAGCTTTATCAAACCGCTGCCGAAAAAGCCGGAGAATTGACTGAAAAAGCTAAAGCGGTCGCGGCAAATACGGCAAACCCGTTCTCGGCGGCTATCGAGGCCGGCAAAGACGCTTACGGTGCTGAAAAACGTAAAAATGAAGCCAAGTCGATCACCGAAGGCCGGGCGTCATATCCGGTTGACGAAAAAGAAGGCAAATAGCCGATGAATACCAACGATCCGCAATTTTGGGTGATGATCTCGTCGATCGTTACCGCCGTCTGTTTTATCGTGATGGCGATAGCTCTGATCTGGATCGCGATTACTGTTCGGCGTATCGTCAAAACGGTAAAGAATGTCGAGGAGCGAGTCGAGCCTTTGATCATCAAGGTTGATGCGATCAGCTCTCAGGGACGCGAGATTTCGGTGCATTTCAACGAAATTTCCGGTAATCTGTCCACCGCGACAAAATATCTGGCCGAATCGACCGAACTGGTCAAAGACGAAATCAGCGAACTACGATCCCTTATCGGTGAAACTGCTGTTACCGCAAAGCACAAGGTCGAGATGGTCAGCCGCAGTATTGACCGCACGCATATGCAGGTGACAGACACGACGGAATTTGTAAATCAAAAGATCGTCGTCCCGGCCCGCGAGATCGCCGCCATCATGGCCGGCGTCAAAAAAGGTCTCGAAGTTCTCTTCGCCCCCGCCCCGAAACAGATCGACCGCGTTTACGTCGATGATGAATTATTTATCGGCTAGTCGTGTCAGAACCGGGAGCGATAGCGACTGGGGTTCTTTAGAATACTGGCAAGGATGTTTAGGTTTTATCGCAAAAAAAGAGGCTGTCTGAAAAGGCGGCCTCTTTTTCATGTGTCGAAATCATTCGAGTCCGACAAAGTCCGACAGGGTTAGGTCACCATCAATCTGAACCGTCCGGGGGGGGGGGTGAAGCGAAAAAACCTTGATGAGACCCTGATCGTATATGACTGGCCGGTAACTACATCCACAAATGAGAAGAACCCAAACGAGCTGGTCGTCGCTATCCGACTCACACCATTCGAATCGGTAATGGATACCGTAGCATTTCGCAGTCCGCGTCCATCCGAAGTGAGAACTCGCCCGGAAACAGAGCCTGCCGCCCGCTCATTGTAAACATCAGCAATCTCGGAGTTCGATAGCGCCCGGTCACAAACGCGCACATCGTCGACCGCTCCGGCCTACTGACGGACTTGAAATCCGACGCTGTAAACCGTCGGGCCACCTCCCGCAACGAAATTTAACAGATAACTACCGGTTCCGAAGCCCGTTGTCTGGAGGTTAAAGATGTATCCTCCGAGAGCGGCGTCGTAGCGGAAGTCGAAATCGGGATTGGAGTTCCCCGCGTCACCAAATTCCGTCGATGCCTGACTGCTGGTCTGAACGACACTCACCGCATGCACGACGATGGAGGGCGATGAGATATTTGCCCCGGTTGCATCGACGAGCCGTACCTTGATCGGAACCGTGCTGCCGGATCTGTGGGCCCGGGTCTGGTCGTAAAGGGCCACCAGGCCATACGCAACATTGTAGTTGACCGTGGTCTGGACCGCAGCATTTCCCGCATTGTCGGTCGAATTCACCACGAATGTCTTTGCTCCGACACTCGATGTGTTGATCGGAACGCCGTTTGCGGTCGCGCCTGAACATGTCGCAACCCCCGACAATGCATCAGTGCAGCCATAGCTTGCGGAGACGGATTGGTTGAGCAAGTACGTCGCACCGGCCGATGGTGAAGTTACCGAGATCACCGGAGCAGTCTTGTCGATATTGATGCCTGTAAAGGATGACGACGAGATATTACCGGCAATATCTGTACACGTGCCGTTAGCCGCTTGACTGGCTCCTTCACCGCTCTTTGTGACCGGCGAAGTTACGCTTCCTAGCCCTGAGCCGGTGTCACTACAAACAAAGGTCACGATCACATTTTGGTTGGTCCAAGAACCAGCCGTGTACGGATTGCCGTTCGCGCTGGCGGACGATGTAATGGTTGGCTCTGTGGCGTCTCGCTTGATCGTGACCGACTGGGTCGCCGTACCTCCGAGGCTTGTTGCACTACAGGTAAAGGTAACTCCGGACGTATCTGCGGTCACGTTCGAAGCGTCGCAGCCAGTTGACGAACTCACAGTCGATTCACGATCTATCACTGACCACGCGATATTTACGTTACCAAGATACCATCCATTATTTCCGAGTGGGCCGGTAACCGTAGGTGTAATAACCGGTGGTGTCGAATCGCTTGGGACTTCCCAAAGCGCGATATGGACCGGTCCCTGTGCCATAGGAACATTGGCAATAACGGATCTTGTCGAAGTGTCGATAACCGTAAATCCGCTATTATAATTTGCCACATATGCTCTGCTTCCATTGGCTGAAAGGGCAATTCCCCAGGGACTAGTACCTTCCGGAATGAAAGCTGCGACGATTAGCGATGTCAGATCAATCACCACCACGTTGCGTGTGTTTTCGACTGCAGCATACGCAAAAAGGCCGTCTGGCGATATGACAACGGACAAGGGGGAGGCGGGGAGGCCGCCAATCCCGATCTTTCTGACTACCGTATTAGTGTTGAGATCAACGACGGTGACGCAGGCATCATAGAGGTTTGCGACTACGGCACGACTTCCGTCGGGAGAGATACTGATAGTCCACGGCGCCGCGTCCCCAAAAGGACCGATCGTGGCAAGGGAGAACGTGGTGGTCACACTATTGGTGGCGGTATCGATTATCGAGATAGTGTCGCTTCCGTAGTTGGTAATGTAAGCGCGCTCGCCACCCGGGCTCAACGCAACTCCCCTAGGGTAAATTCCGACCGGCACCGTTGCGACCACTGCGTTTGTTGCAGTATTTATTACTGAAACATTATTACTATTGCTGTTTGTAACGAAAACCTTGCTGCCATCTGGTTTGACTGCTACGCCAAACGGCCCGCCCCCGGAATAAATGTTTCCGACCACGGATCGCGTCGATGTGTCTATGACCGCGAGAGAATTGCTCCAGAGGCTGACATATGCGCGCCTCCCATCCGGCGACAAGGCAATCTCGTTGGGCACAAATCCAAGAGAAATGCTTCCGACTAGCATATTGGTTGCGAGATTTACAATTTCCACCGATTTCCCTTGATGAGCGACGTACGCCAAACTACTTGCCGGTGCGGGACCCGGTGTCGGGATCGTTGTCGGTGTCGGCGGAGTTGGAACCAGATTAGCATGGAATTGAACTTCTGACTGCGACAGGGCCCGGTTGTAAATTTTGACCTCATCGATCATTCCATTTAGACGTGTATTGGCATCATCGCCACGAGCGCCGATCTTAAGACTTGCGGCTCCGTCTGTCGGTGTCACGGGGGTGGCAACAGTGCCGTCCAAGACGCCATCGAGATAGACAGCGAGAGTTGCTCCGTCGTAAACAGCAGCTACGTGGTGCCACACCCCAGGGCTGACCGTAGTAGCTCCGATGATCCCATGAGTGGCACCAAAAAGGGTCGGATCACAAATGAAGGCGGTGATTTTACCCGAAAGGAGTCGCAGTCCATAACCATTAAGGCCCGGGTAGTCGTACTTCTCAATAATTGCTTGCTGTACATTCGTGTTTAGGTAGATATTCGCTTCCAGAGTAAAGGGTCCGGTCATGCTAAGAGATGGTGAATCCGGAACTTCGACGTACCCGCTGATACCAAGGCTGAACGCCTGACCGGCGAATCCGGGTGCGAATCCGGCGGTATTTATAAGTGTCCCGTTGTGTCCCCCAATAACATCACTGGCATTACCCTCCGCAGGCCAATAGCCAACCAGCCCGGGCTGGGCATTAACATTTGTTGCGAATGTGAAAAAGATGGCGGCGAAGACCGTCAGTGCTGCGCCGAGAGTTTTGTACATTTTCATTCTCCTAAGTTTTTGATCGATTTTTGATTTGTCATCAGCTAAAGATGTAAATTCCGCACACATATTGTTTTGAAAAAGATATTTCTTTACAAAGAGTTGAATTCGTGGCAAAGTCGGGGTGTTTCAAATTTCAATAAGCGACGGGTTTTGACGTCTTAGTTTTTAGTGGTCTCTAACAGGAACGCATGAATGTCCGCATCTCCGCTGAATGAATCTGAGAAACCTATGGCCCAACGCAAACGTCGCCTTTTCGGAATGATCGTCACAGCAATATTGTTTGTCCCTATGGCTTTTGCTCAGGACAGGCCCATTACGAATGTTCCGGCTGATGATGAAACCGCAATAACATCGGCCGTAAAGCAATTCTTCGCTGCTTATGCTGGCAAAGATCTTTCTGCTTGGAAGTCCGTTTGGACCATTCGGTCGCCATACTTTGAAATCACCCAGGACGAGATCAAAGTAATTTTCGGCAGTGCAGAAAAATTAGAGGCAAGAGTTGTTACTTTCGAAAAACCGATCGTACAGGATGAAATAGCTTCTGTGGGCGTTTATGTCGAATTTGATGGACTACCAAAGACTCCCGGTCAACAATTGATCTCATACAGGAACGGGCGTTGGGTACTAACCTTAGCTCGCGAGAACGGTCAATGGAAGGTCTTCCGTCGTCTCTCGGTGGAACGGGATCACGCGGTCCAGTTGATCGATGCAAAGAGTGAAGATGAGCGAAATACCTTGATGACATCCTCGTCTCGATTTGTAAGTGCAATTTTAATCAAGACGCTAACCGACGAGGGCGACGAACGACTTGCTAATATTCCTTTTACCGAGGTAGAGAGAATATATCGAATCGCGGCCAAACTCGCGGAACAAAGCGGTGACAAGGGTGCAATCATCGGCTGCATCGGTTGGATCGCAGGGAAACAAGGTGATAGGGGGAATTTTGTCGCGGCAGTTGAATATGCTAAGAAGGCGTTAGAGCTGAGTCGCGGGTTTGAAGATAACGCTCGAATTTCAGAGCGATTATCGTCACTTGCGCTGATCTATTTGAAAAACGGACGTCCCCGCGAAGCTTTGACATATTTTCTTGAAGCCGTTCAATTATATGAGACTACGGGTCGTCCGGGAGCGAATTGGGTCAACTACTACCGAATAGGACATTGCTATCTATTCATGGGCGACTATGTCAGGGCAATGGGGTATTACCAGACAAGCATGGACGTTCTCAAGAAGGCCAATCCTAACGATGAACTTGCCGTCCAGAAAGTAACGATCGCAAACCTGTATCAATTGCAGGGCAATTACGAGCAAGCGATGCAGTATTATTCGCAGTCTCTGGCTACATTTGAAAAAACTGGCAGTCAGTATGGTGTTTCTATTTCGCTCGCCGGTCTAGCTCAAGCATTCTCCTCGATGGGACAGTCCCAAAAGGCGATTGCATTGGAAGAAAGAGCTCTTGTGACAAGAAAGGCCACGGCAAACTATATCCATACTTTTGAAAGTCTGAAGAGGCTTGGGGGTTATTACGATTCGACAGGACAAATAAAAATTGCTGCCGACTATTTTCGGCAAGCGTTGGATCTAGCCAAATCGCGAGAGTCCAACGGCCAGATGTCCGCAATCTATGTCGAATTAGCAAAGCTTGAATACGAGCAGCAACATTTTGGCGAATCTCTTCAGTCTGCATTACTCGCCAAGTCATATGCGGAAAAAGATCCGGACCTGGTGAAAAATTGGGAAATATATTTTGCCATTGGCCGCGCTTATGAGGCCGGAGGACAGATCTTACAGGCCATACAAAACTACACCAAAGCTATTGAAGTGATCGAAAATAGAAGAACCCAGTTGGTTGGCGGCGGCGTCGATAATGATCTTTTTTTCTCACAAATGAATGCCGTTTATGCTCACTTGGTCGGCCTTTTAATCCGCCAGAACTTGGAATCCGGTGCTTTTTCGGTTTCTGAGCGCCGACGGTCGCGGGCGCTCTTGGAAAGCCTTCTTACCGGTAATCCCGACACTTTGGAATCTTTGACAACTGCCGAGAAATCGAATGATACGCGGTTGCGAGATGAAATGATCGGCCTTAATTCGCAACTAGGTCAAGAAAACGAACGTAAACCGAAGGATAAGGTGCGTATTGATCAACTGCGGGACGATCTTGGGAAAAAAAGACTCGAGTATGAGGATTTCCGGACACGTTTGCTCGCATCGCATCCGGAATTGAAGGTTCAGCGTGGCGAGATGAAGCCGATCAGTCTGGATGAAGCAGGCGAGTTGCTGCCGAATGCGAAGAGTGCGTTTATTGAGTTTGTCGTTGCCGATGACAAGGCTTTTGCGTTTGACATTACGAAAGACGCGGCCGGCAAACAGACACTCAAGGCATATCCGATAGATATCAAGCAGAAAGATCTGGCGGCGAGGGTCGAGAAGTATCGCTCGACGCTCGCGACGGGCGATCTGGATTTTCAGAAGCAGTCGCGCGATCTTTATGATCTGCTACTCAAACCGGCTCATGCGCAGCTGGCGGGGAAGACTAATTTGATAATCGTGCCGGACGGGCCGCTGTGGGATTTGCCGTTTCAGGCTTTGCAAAACTCGCAAAACAGGTATCTGGTCGAACAGGCGGCTGTCTCCTACGCACCGTCGTTGACCGCTCTGAGGGAAATGACGAAAAAGTCGAAAAAGATAGGCACGAACACACATCTCGAACTGTTGGCATTTGGCAACCCGATCGTTGGCAAGGAAACGGCGGCACGCGTCGGCCGTGTCTTTATGAGCGAAAAACTCGATCCGCTGCCCGAGGCCGAGAGGCTCGTCACGACGTTGGGCAAAATGTACGGCCCAACGCGAAGCAAAATATATATTGGTGCTGACGCACGCGAGGAAACCGCAAAGAGCGAGTCACCGAAATACCGAATACTACAATTTGCGACTCACGGCATCCTCAACAACGTCTCGCCGATGTACTCGCATCTCGTTCTCTCGCAAGCGGCCAACAACCCGAATGAGGACGGCCTGCTCGAGGCCTGGGAGATGAAGGATCTTGATCTCAAGGCCGACATGGTCATACTCTCGGCCTGCGAAACGGCACGGGGAAAGATCAGCAACGGCGAAGGGATGATCGGAATGACGTGGGCAATGTTTATCGCCGGAACGCCGACGACGGTCGCCAGCCAGTGGAAGGTCGAGTCCACGAGCACGACCGAGCTGATGCTCGAATTTCACCGGCAACTACTGACGGGAAAGGTGACCAAGGCCGAGGCGTTGCGGCGGGCTTCGCTCACGCTAATGAAAAGCGTTAAATACCGTCACCCGTCCTATTGGGCGGGCTGGGTGCTCGTCGGCGACGGCAACTAGCGGGCGGCTTTCACCTTTTCAAGGAGCCTGCGGGCGACGGCGGAGTCAGGATTTTTTTGCACCAAAATGCGGAACTCGCGTGTCGCATCTTCGAGCAGACCTGCCTCGGCATAAAGCAAACCTAGCAGCAAATGCGATTGTCCGTGTTTCGCACGAGCATCGTCTAGTTTTCTGGCCATGCCAGCGTCGAGTACCTTGAATTTGGCGTCGGGAGCCGGGCGGGCGGGCGATTTGATCTCCTCGCCGTTTGCCGTGGCCGTGACCTGCCAGCGATAGACGGCGCCGCGGCGAAGCGGAGCGTTTACCTGCCATTCGGTGGCGCGGATAGACGGGCTTGACGCGACCTTGTTAAATCCTTCGTCAAACACCTCGACGCGATAGGTATCGGCACCCGTCAATGGCCGCCAGCGAAGTTTTGGCAGGGCCGTCTCGACGATCACGCCGACCGGGCCAGAGAGAGCAAACGGCACGCCGCTCAGCCAGCCGCCCATTAGAGCACCGGACGATTGCCGCAACTGCCGTAGATCGGGAGCGATTTCAACTTCTTTGCCGGTCAACGCGTTCGCGACCGTCTGCTCGAATCGCGGGTCGTCCAGCCCGGAGATTTTTCCGTTTACATCAATCTCTATACGACCTTTGCCGTCATTCAGACCGACAAGTGCTTTCGGCCTTTCAACAACGTTTGCATCAACCGACGGTTGCGTCGGTGACTCGGAATTCGTCAGAGGCGAAACGACGGGAATATCGCTGATCGGCGGAGTAACCACCGCCGTTTCAGTTTCGCCCCTTCGGTTTGCGATGAACCACGCCGCGAACAAAATGCCCACGAGCAAGACAGCGATCGCGGGAATCGCAAAGACAGGAAAACGCCGCTCGCGTAAGCGATCCCAAAAACGGACGAGCGCCGGTTCGGCGGCGGTAACCGGCACTGGCGCGGCGGCAATATCGGCCTTGAGAATTTCAAGATCGTTGAGCTGCGTATAACACAAACCGCACTCATGCAGGTGATGGTTAGCGATCTCGCGTTCGACCTCATCGAGATGGTCATCCACGTAGGCGGAAAGCCGCTCGAAGCTCAAGTGAGCGTCATAATCCGACTGATCGAGCGCGTCCAGCACGGCTGCCTCGTTAACCGGAGCCGCGGCGATCATGGCTGTTCGGCATGCGCGGCACGTTGCGAGATGATCGTCTAAATGTAATAGCTTGTCCGGAGGCAAAGTCCTCTGGATGTAGCCTTCGATCTCCATATCAGATAGATGTTCAGACATCTTCATTAATCCTTAGATGAAAAATTCCACTCCAAATTGCATTCTTTCACTCAAATTTCGACTCAAGCGTCCGTCGGCGTAAACTCGCCCGGGCCGATTGACGCAGGTTGATCACTTGTTGACGTGTCAATCCCATTCGCTCGGCGATCGAAAGGTCGTCAAGCGGAAGATCGTTCCACAGTTTTGCGAAATCCTCCGGCTCGTATTCCAGCGCCTCGGCGATTCGCCGGATCGAGGCGATGCCGAGCCTCGGCAAGAGAGCGATCAGATTATCGCCTTTGGCGTCGGTCAAATTCAGCAGCAGTGCCCGCCGATGTCGCAGCGGCAATGTGTAAATGCTTTTCCACAATCGCTCGAGCCTCTGCCGGTCGTCAAGCTGATCCTCGATGCTGCGACCTTTTGACGCAACGCTATTCCACGCGCCTTCATCCTCTGTTATATTTTGCGGTTCGCGAAGGCCAAGCGTGTCCCAAATGATCGATACCACATCTTCGAAAACCATCGGTGCCGCTGATCTTTCAAAGAGCGACCCAATGAGGCTGATGATCTTGGCGTTATCATCGAGGCTACCGCTGGTTACCGGAGACAGGTCTTTATCCAATCCTTCGATGCTGCCGATGCTTGCCGGCAGTGTTCCTTTTTCCCGCCAGTCGGTCAGGCCACATAGCCATGCGCCTGCATCGTCTTTCCACAGGGCATATCCCGTCCGACGAGTTAGAATATAATGGACCTTGTTTCGCAGCCGCAGCCGGTTCGGGTATTTGTCCCGCAGGTACTGACGGTAAGCGTTCAACGCGGCGGCTTTTATATAGGCGCTGAAGTTTTCGACCCTTTCCGTTTTTGTACGCGAACGCATTCGCTGGAGTACCGGAAGCAGAGCGGCCCTTACGTCGCTCAGCAGATCCATTCCGATTTGGTTCACATAACCATCGTCATCGCCGCGAAGCGAGATGCGCAATTTGTAACGAAGGATACCTGTCACCGCAGGGTCGATCCCTTTCTGGTAGAGTTCCACGAGGGCTCGATCCGATTCGGTGTCCGGCGAGTAAATAAAGTTATCGAGCAGATCATCAAGCGTTATGTTCGAGTGGTCTTTCATGCCGTGTTGACAACTTGCGCTATCTTACTTTACGTCCGGTTATTTTGGGAATCGACCGGGAAAATAAGAAAAGGCGTGAAGAACGGATCTTCACGCCTTTTTGCTGTTTTGTAGATCGACTAATTGATCGTCGGCTTGTCGGTCGTGGCCGGTTTGTCTTTGCGGTTTTCGCGGCGTTCTTCAAACTTCTGTTTCATTTCCTGTCTCCGCTGCTTGATCTGCGTTTTTTGCTCCGGCGTCAGAACGCCCTCGATCTGTTCGTGAACTGCACGGCCTTTTTCATGGGCCTGCGTCTTTAACGCCTTGAGCTGTGCCTGTTGGTCGGCGGTGATCGTGCCGTCGTGTTTGGCGCGAGCCAGGTTGCGCATCTGTTCCATTGTCTCAGGACTGGGCTTGTTGGCCTCGCGGATCGACTTGATCTGCGTTTTTTGCGCTTCGGTCAGGTTGAGGTCGCGAAACATCCGCATACCGTCGCCATGCTCGCCGCCAAATCCTTCGTGTCCGAATTTACGCTCGCCTTTTTCGCGTTGTTCACCCTTTTCCTGCCTTTCGGCCTTATTCGATGTTGTGACCGTCGTCGTTGTTGTGTCCTGCGCCAGTCCAGCGGTCGAAAATACGACGACACCTGCCGCCAACGTTATAACCGAAAAAAATTTGTTTTTAAATGACATATTTTACCTCTTATTTTTTTATTAGCCTTTGCTTTCCTATGTTAGACGCCAGGCGGCGGTGATAAGTCGATGGTTATTTCTCGTGTTTATGTAAAGATATGTCAACCGGGTGGTCAGTAGTCAGTTGTCGGAAATCAAACCTGCAACTGAGAACTGACTACTGACCACCGACAACTGATATTCGGCATTTGCCTAACGCTCGGCTAAAATGCGAAATTTAAATATTATTTAGGCTGCGGCACATATGAGATTTTTATCGAAAATTAATTCGCCCGCCGATCTGCGTCGGCTTCGTGTTGAGGATCTACAGGAAGTTGCGGACGAGGTCAGGCAGTTTATTATCGACACGTGTTCGCGCGTCGGCGGCCACACCGGCGCGAGCCTCGGTGCGGTCGAGCTGGCCGTCGCCATGCATTACGTTTTTGACACCCCTGACGACAGGCTCGTCTGGGATGTCGGCCATCAGGCATATGCACACAAGATATTGACGGGGCGGCGAGACGAGCTGCACACGATCAAGCAATACGGCGGCCTTTCGGGCTTTCTCCGCCGTGACGAATCGGTTTACGACACGTTTGGCGCGGGCCACGCATCGACCTCGCTTTCGGCCGCTTTGGGAATGGCCATCGCCCGCGACACAAAGGGCGACGATTTTCACGTCTGTGCGCTGATCGGCGATTCGGCACTTGCCGGCGGCATGGCGATGGAAGCGATAAATCAGGCCGGACATCTGAAATCTCGTCTGATCGTTTTGCTCAACGACAACGAAATGTCGATAGCTCCGGCGGTCGGAGCTTTGAGCCGTTACCTTAACCGAATTAAGGAAGCACAGAGCTATCAGCATTTGAAGGAAGAGATCGGCGGTGTACTCGAGAGCGTTCCCGGGATCGGCCAACGCCTCCGCCGCGTGGCAAAATCGGTCAAAGACGCGATCGCTGCTGCCGTTTTGCCGGGAGCGCTCGTCAATGAGCTCGGCTTCAAATATATTGGTTACGTTGACGGCCACAATGTCCCGATGCTGGTGCGTGCTCTCGAAGAGGCGAAAAAGGTGACGGACGGCCCGGTCATCGTCCACGCTTTGACAACAAAGGGCAAGGGCTTTCCAAATCCCGAAAAAAATTACTACGCTTATCACGCGACAGGCCCATTCGACCCGCAAACCGGATTGCCTTACAAATCGACAAAGGTCTCGCCGCCAACCTACACCGCGGTTCTGGGTGAGACAATGTGCGAATTGATGGCCGTCGACAAAAGCATCGTTGCTCTGACGGCCGCAATGCCCGACGGAACGGGTATCGACAAAGTGCTCGAAAAGTTTCCCGACCGGTCGTTCGACGTCGGCATCGCCGAGCAGCACGCGGTGACGTTTTGCGCCGGAATGGCTTGCGAGGGACTGAAACCTGTCGCAGTGATCTATTCGACTTTTTTGCAGAGGGCGTTCGATCAGGTTATCCACGATGTCTGTCTGCAAAATCTGAATGTAACATTTGCAATGGATCGTGCCGGCATCGTCGGTGCCGACGGTCCGACGCATCATGGATTGCTCGATATTGCCTATTTACGCGGCTATCCGAATATCGTCCTGATGGCGCCTAAAGACGAAGCCGAGTTGCGTGATATGCTGCTGACGGCGATCGAATACCCCGGCCCGGCCGCTCTTCGCTATCCGCGCGGCAACGGCTTCGGCGTCGATATTAGTGAGCCGCCAAAGCAGATCGAGATCGGCAAGGCCGAAATACTGTGTGGCGAAGAAAATGGGGGCGAGGTAGCGATCTTAGCTTATGGCTCGATGGTCTATCCGGCAATGGAAGCGGCCAGGAATCTTGAAAAAGACGGCATCGAATCGACGGTAATAAACGCGCGGTTCGTAAAGCCGCTCGACAGTGAGTTGATAATTGCTCTCGCCCGCAGCCAGCGGCTGATCGTGACGGTCGAAGACGCGTATCTCGCGGGCGGTTTCGGCTCGGCTGTGCTCGAACTACTTGAAGAAAATTCACTTTCGGATAAAATAAAGGTTGTCAGAATGGGCGTGCCCGACCGTATCGTCACGCACGGCGACCCTAAGCTATTGATGGCGAAGTACGGTCTTGACGCTGACGGTATTTATTCAAAAATTCGAGAAACATTAGATATAATGGACGAAAAGCGTGTAAGTAACAAGCAGATTAAGGCGGTAAGATAGTCAGTAGCCCGACCGTAAGGGAGGGC
>JAYVER010000222.1:0-10766 GCA_043748725.1 Chloracidobacterium sp.
CTGATGAAACTGCGGCTAAAGGACTCGTTCGGAATGCTCCCCGGAGCGCGTATCGGAGCGCGGACACTCTTGTCCGCAAGCGTCCGAAAGGACGCTGACAGACGTGGTGATAATTCAATTCGCGAAAAACCAGGCTCCATCACGCCGGAGGAACCGGCGTTGCGGACAGGAGTGTCCGCGCTCCCCACATCATATCGCGTCATCGGCCAGCCTGAGGACCTCGACGGTGCCAGGGAACTCGCACTGCAGGACCGTTACGGTTTTCAGTGGTGGATACTCCCGCTCATCGGCGCTCGTGCCTTTGGTGCCGAAAAAGGCTTCTACCACTCCCCCGGCAGGAACAAAGACTACCCGCGTTTGCAGATACTAACGGTCGAGGATTTGTTAGCAGGCAAAACCGTCGATCTCCCGCCAAATCTCCAGACATTCAAACAAGCCGAGAAAGTAGTGGCGGAGAATAGGGATCAGGGGATGTTGGGGTTTGATTAACGAATGTGTGACGCTCTTTTCGCCAAAGGCGACGAACATTAAAGCCTGGGGAGCAGCGACCAACGGGAGCGAATCCCTAGGTACGGATCCAAATATTTAAATTCCCTGGTAGGAGACGAACAATAACAAGCCATTGTTCGTCGCCTTCAGCGTCGGTTTCGTGGTGGCAATGATTCCTAGGGTTCCGCAAAGCCTTCACCTCAGGCTTTGATGTTTGTCGCCGTTGGCGACCGGCGAGAATGACGCCATTACATGGACGCAGCCTCGTTCACGAGGCTTTTCCCGCATAGCCACGTCCCTTAGGGCGTGTTAGATCGCGGTAGAAATTAGGAGGGCGTTTCAACGTCCTTACCTCTTCCGGCTTAAGCCGCCAAAAGGTAAGCCCGTTGAAACGGGCTGATAAATCAATCAACTCCACGACCCCGCCGTAAACGACGGGGCTATGCTCGGACATGATGCCGACTATTAAGCCGTCAGCGATCACCGGACGACCGCGGCCGGCCGTAAACGACTCGCGCGGGCAACTACAAAAAAAGCGCTTCAGGCGCTTCATGTGCTTCAGCGCTTCTGAAGCTCCCATGAAGAATGTGCCCGCTTGCTCCCACCACCCCGTCGGCGTGGGCGCCGCCACCCCCTCCTCTGGCAGGAGGGGGGCTTAGCACCCTCGCATTTATATTCGTCTAAACATATATAAAAACTAACAACGAACCACGAACAACGAAACAAGCCGCACAAAGAAGTGCGACTTGAGTTTCGGGAACTCAAGTCGCTGCTAATCAGATAGGTTTTGCTGTAGGCACTCGCGGAGCTGTAGGCAAAAGGCAGATTGTCAATGGGTAGGGCAATGTGCTGGCGGACAAACTCCTCCGCTTATCGTTCAGTTCGCCGGCACGGGAACTTTTTCTTGTCGAAGACCGATACCGATCCGCCGCGCTTCGCGCTGGATAATGTTCGGATCGCTCTTCAACGTATGTATCTCTTCCTGGAGAGCCAGATTTTCGTCCATCAGATTTTGTATCTGGGTAGCCAGATGTGTATTCTGTTCGGCCTCGGCTTTCATCTCGGAAAAAGAATGAAAATTTATCGAAACACCGAGCATTACAAATATCGAGATCACGATCAGGAACGACAGCCACCACGGAGCCGTCCGACGGCTTGCCGCGGCCGCCTTTGGCCGCCGCGTCCTCGCCGTGGCGGATCGCTTCGATGCCAGGTAATCGGCGTTTCCGTTATCCCAATAAATATTTGCGGCCTTGCTCAAGTAAGTTCTCCAGATCCTCTCTGTCTTCGCTCTCGGCGTATATCCTGACCATCGGCTCCGTGCCCGACGGCCGCATCAGCATCCAGGCGTTGTTTTCAAAAAGAAATTTCACGCCGTCCATCCGATTTATGTTTTCAACTAGTCGCCCGCCGATTGTCGTCGGCTCTTGCTCCAGCTTTTCTTTCAATTTGGCCGTGACATCGGGCGTCAATTTGACTCCGATACGGCCTGATTCGAGCTTGCCGACGCGGCTGTAAAGCTCATTCAATTGCTCTGTCAAACTCGTCGCCCGCTCGGCGACCGCCTCGACTGCCAAAAGACAGGCCAGAATGCCATCTTTTTCTGGGTAATGCCCGCGTATCGAGAGACCGGCGGATTCCTCGCCGCCGAGGATGATCTCGTCTCTGGTTATCAATTCGCCGATGAATTTAAAGCCTACCGGCGTTTCGTAAAGCTTTATTCCTCTTGCCTTTGCAACCCTGTCAACCAAATGCGACGTCGCCACGCTGCGTGCCACGCCCTGCTTCCAGCCCCGGCTCTCCGCAAGATAATCTGTCAAAAGTGCGACCAGTTGGTTCGGCGTGATAAATTCGCCACCTGAGTCGATGATCCCAAATCTGTCGCCGTCACCATCCGTCGCGAGACCCATCGTCAGGCCGCCGCCCGTGACCGCAGTTTTCAATTCGTCGAGGTGGTCTTCGCCAGGCTCCGGCGACCTGCCGCCAAATGTCACGTCACGCCAATCATGGATCGTTTCGACCTCTAAACCATGATCTCGCAAAATCTTATCGAGATAACCGCGTCCTGTACCCCAAAGAGCGTCGTATGCGTACCGCCCCCCAGCCTTCGCGATCACGTCAAATCTGATCTTTGTTTTCAAATCGTCCAGATAAGCCGGACGAGCGTCAAAATCTACTATTTCACCACCGGGACCGTCTGCTGCCGATACCTTATTGACAATGCCTTCCTCGATCTGCTTTGTGATCTCCGGCAACGCCGGTGCACCATCCGAAGTCGAGAACTTTATCCCTTGATACTCAGGCGGATTGTGCGACGCCGTGAAATTCAGGCCTCCAGCAGCTCTTTTTACACGTATCGCATGCGAGATAGTCGGCGTCGGCGTCGGACCCGTGCACCGCAACACGATAAAACCTTTCTTAGCGGCGATCTCTGAGGCCACCGAAGCAAATGTCTCGCCCATAAACCGCGAGTCATGCCCGACAATTAAAGTTTGCCGTGGACCAGCACCGTTATTTTTCAAATAACTACATATCGCCTCTGTCACGAGACGAACATTTTCAAAAGTAAACTCATCGGCAATGATCGCCCGCCAACCGGATGTTCCAAAGCGTACGGACATATTCGGCAATCAATAGGATATTTTCCCGTTAACAAACTATAGATCTAGGCTTTACAACCCAATTTCCCTTGAAGTGTTTGAAAGCTTAGCATAAGTTTAATCATCTGTAAAGCGCTTAATTACATTTTATTGAAAATTATAAGTACAATGAATAGAATGATTTAAAGTATAATATCTAACGTATTAGATAATTATTGCGCTTAAGACAAGAGTGTAATTTTATAAATTGGCATATTTTCTGATCACATATTTTCGGTTGATTCGATCGGTTAAATAACGCGAGCGAGAAGAACTCACTCTCTCTCTCTCTCTCTCTACTTGCTGTCGTCCTTGTGAAAATATTACCGGAGGTAAGCGAGACGGCGTAGAGGGCTGACGCATGTGATGACTATCTTGTAACGGAAATGGACCCCTACTATTTGTGTCAATATGTTACATGAGATCTGCTACCCGTTTGTCTGTATCAGAAAAGCGCGGTTGCTCGGCTTGCACTGATGGGGTCGCATCGTACATAAGTCTTGTAAATACAAATATTTACGAAACTCTTTGCCGAGTCAGGGTAATGGCACGCTTATTGCCACAGATAAAGAGATATTTAGCTGCTCACTGCGCCCGTTATCATTTATAGTGAGCCAGCCTGAACAAAAAAGTTAATATTTTTGGAGAACAACCCCTTATGAGACCCATAAAGCATTTTGAGAAAGGATTGACGTATGTTGCCTCGGGCGTTTTTAACGCCGTGAAATCGGTCAACCAGTTCAAGCCCAACGCATCGTTTATACCAAAATGGTCAGACAAGCCGATCTTGAAATCGTGGCAGAAGACCAAGCCGACGCTCGGGTTTCCGCGCACGACCGATAGCTTATGCCCGCAGTGCGTGATTGAGGCGCGTGAGCAGATCCTGAGCGGCGAGCGTGATGTTTCGACATTGGTGAATGACAACATCGGCGAGATCAAGGCGCAGATCATCGAGCGTGACGGTGAAGTGTGGATGATCAAAGAATGTCCACAGCACGGCCGCATTGAAGACATGATGGCGATCGACGCCAAGTTTCTCCAGCACATCGAAACGCTCTTCCCCGGCCGCGACATCGAGTCACACAACGACGAAAAGCTGCACAATCACGGCACATCGACGATCAAATACGGCCGCGGAGCGGTGTTGACGGTCGATCTGACCAACCGCTGCAACATGATGTGCGACCCGTGTTTCATGGACGCCAATCAGGTCGGTTTTGTCCACGAGCTGTCGATGGAAGACGTCAGCGAGATCCTCGACAACGCCATCCAGATCAAGCCTCGTCGTCAGATGTCGGTGCAGTATTCGGGCGGAGAGCCGACCTTGAGCCCATATTTCCTCGATGCAGTGCGTTATGCACGCAAAGTCGGGTACAACTCGGTTCAGGCCGCGACCAACGGAATCGAGTTCGCCAAATCGAAGGAATTTTGCCGCGAGGCAGCTGAGGCGGGATTGAGATTCGTCTATCTGCAGTTCGACGGCATCGGCAACGACGCCAACTCGCACCGCCAGATCGGCAACCTGTTTGACGTCAAGCTCCGTGCGATCAATAACCTCCACGAAGCCGGCGTCGACATAGTCCTGGTGACCACGCTGGTCAACGGCATCAACAACGATCAGGTCGGCACGATCATTCGCTTTGCACTCGAAAATCCTAAGAAAATTTCGTTCATCGCGTTTCAGCCGGTCTCGTTCACGGGCCGCGACGAGCACATCACCCCGGAGCGTCGCCTACAGCAGCGTTATACGCTTGCTCATCTTGCACATGATGTGAAGAAACAGGTCGGCATCACGGAACCGACGCGTGACTGGTTCCCGCTCAGCCTGATGGGAGCGTTTGCGGATTTCGCGGATGTCGTTCACGGTCCCGAGAATGATTGGGGACAGGTTTCGTGTGGCTGTCACCCAAACTGCGGCGTCGGCACGGCCGTGATGGTCAATAAGGAAAATAAGGAGATGGCACCCGTGCCGCAATTCCTTCACATCCCGGGCCTCGTCAAAGACATGCAGCACATCACCGATACAAACCGCGGCAAGTGGTTTTCAAATATCATGATGGGCCTCGCACTCCTCAAAAATTACAACCCCTACGGAGCGCCGCCCAGCCTTACGCTGTTTGGCATCTTCCAGAAGTTTGATAAATCGTTCGGCCTCTCGGGCAAGGATTACGGTAAGGTCGGCCCGGATCGCACGATGGAGGACATAGAAAAACGCCGCAAGGACCCGTGGAACTTCCTCTTTATTGCCGGTATGTGGTTCCAGGATCTGTTCAACTACGATTTCCGCCGCACCGAGATGTGCATCATCCCGTATGGCACGCAGGAGGGCGAAATAAGCTTTTGTGCGTACAACACCGGCATCGGATGGCGTAACATCATCGAGAACATGCACCAAAACGCGACCGTCGCTCAGTGGTACAAGGACAATGGCCGTCACGAGGTCTTTGCCCGCGGCAAAGAGGTCGATCTAACCGACGCTACGCACAACCTCAACCTTAACGAGGTCGATCTTTCGCGTCCGAACAAACCGCACATGGAAGGCCCCAAGACCGCCGCCGAAGAAATGCAAATGATGCGCAAGCTCTACAACGAAATGGTCACGGAAAAAGCCGGCATCAAGGGCGAATCCCTAGTCCAGATCGGCGGCATCAAACGTGAGAAGAAAGCTAATAAGGAAATGGCTATCGCTGAATAAGCCTGCGTGTCAGTAGCCCGCACGTAAGTAAGGGCCAGTTTAATAGAAAAGCCTCGTTGAGAGATCAGCGGGCTTTTTTCTATGAAAAGTGTCACACTTTGGGTCACAGTTGTGCTATCTTCTAGGTGTTATGCCGAGTGTCGAGACGATCTATCGTGAAACTGTAATGCCGCTTCCCGTCGATGACCAAAAGCGTCTGGCGGATATAATTTTGGAGAACGTGGAACATAATCCGAGTTCCTCGAAAAAGCGACGTTCCGCACTCGACGTTCTAAACTCGATTCGCGTGAAGGGTATATTTAGAACCACCGCCGAGATCGATGAATACATCGAGAGGGAGCGTGACTCTTGGGACGACTAGTTTTCCCCAAGGGTTCGCGAATCTATCTCGACGCCGCTCCGATAATCTATAGCGTCGAGAAACACCTACGGTATTGGCCGATCCTCGAATCCCTATGGATTTCCGCTAAAAACGGCGATATCATTTTGGTGACAAGTGAACTGACGCTTCTTGAAGTTTTGGTTAAACCGGTCAGCGTGAACAATCAACCTTTGATCGAGGCATACGAATCACTGCTCATAGGCAGCGATATCGACCTCTTTCCGATCAGCACATCAATACTTCGCGAAGCGGTGAATATCCGCGCAGCCCACAATCTAAAAACACCTGACGCTATCCATGCCGCAACCGCCATTAATTCGGAATGTGATCATCTGGTCGCCAACGACACTGGGTTACGTCGCCTTACCCGTACAGATGTTGTGATCCTCGATGACCTGATCTAACCTCCGAAGAAATGCAGATGATGCGAGAGGCTCTATCAGCAAATCGTCATGGACAAAAACCAGATCACCTCCGAACCCCTTGTTCAAATTGGCGGTATTAAACGCGAGAAGAAAGCTGATAAGGAAATGGCTATTGCTGAGTAGTTTTGGCTCTCCTCCTGCCTGAGGAGTAGTGGCACCGCTTCGGTGACGAGGTGGTGGGAGTTATCAGAACCGGGAGCGATAGCGACTGGGTTCCTAAGATCAAAAGCCTCGTTGGGATTCAGCGAGGCTTTTTATGTTTCCGGTCGCCAACGGTGACAAATAATAAAGCCTAGGGTGAAACCCTGGGAATCAAATGCCCAAAATATTCTGTCACCAAAGGTGACAAAAATTCGTGCCGTCTGTTCGTTCCCTACAGGGACGTGGCAGATGCAATGCCTAAACCTAGGGTTCCGCTTAGGCTACACCATAGGCTTTAATGTCCGTCGCCGTTGGCGACAAGATAAAGATCTCACGACTTAGGGAATTGGCCCGGCTGCCAAAGATCGCCTCCGCCGCCGCCCCGCGAAGCGGCACATAGCCACGTCCGTTTACGGCGTGGTAGATGATCGTCATTTGTTCAACCAGCCCGTTTTAACGGGCTTATTAATCCAGTGGCTTAAGCCGAAAACGGTAAGGACGTTAAAACGCCCTCTCAAATATCCAGAGAATCCATACCACGGGCTAAAGCCGCGTGGCTATGTGCCCTTCGGGAAAGACGCTCCGCCGCCTGATGTGTGGAAACGGCTATGCCTTCACGGCAGTCACCCTAAAAGATGGAGACGCTACTTCTCTGACGAGGCCGACAGGGTTTTGTGAACCTTAAGAAAAAACGCTTCGACATCGTTGATCGCATTTCTACACGCTACGAACTGAACATCGTACAAAGAGTGAATATCGCCGACCTTCACACCTTGTAAAATGTCTATCTGCCGTTGCTTAATCCACTCACTACGATACCCACCATGATGAATAAGATCGTTTCTTAACTTTATCCAAGCATTCATGCGTTCACCAAGCTCATCTCCAAAGTCAAAGGTAAAGCCTTCGTAATCTTTCAAGATTTTTTTCATCCAAAGCAGCACATTTTGATTGGAAACCTTTTCGGATTCTACCGGGATTAATCCGCCAGTCGATCTGATGCAGAAAACAACTAATATAGGGAGACGATACTCCAACAGGCTGATGCAGTGAACCAGTAACGACGATGTCAAAAAAGTGAGAATATGTGGGATGGCTTCTGGTTTTTTGTATTCCAGCATATCCAGGGCCTCGACTTTGTTGATCACATCAATATTGTCGATAATGTGTTCGGCCCCTGTGTGTTCGAATTCGTCAATCAGAAGACGAATGGTGTCGCACTCGTCACGATAAGATTGTTCAATGGTCATGCACGCTCCCTCATATATGTTCGTCTAGCCGTTCTCGATGAGATTTATCTCCTCGCGCGTTAGGTTGTAGAGCGAATAGACGGCGGTGTTGATGTCGGTTTCGTATTTTTCGCATTTGTCGGTCAGGTGTTGGCGTTCACCGTCGTTTTTGGCGGCGGCGAGTTTGGCCTTTGCGTCCATTATCTGCCCGACCGCACGGACGATCAGGTCGTGCTTTGCCTTTTCGTCGGTGTTGGATAGGTTAATGTTTGGGATTGGAAAATCAAGCAAGTCTTTTATAAGAACTTTCGGAAATGTATCTTTGAAAGCGTTTGCCGAAGTGTTGGCATTGTAGAAAGACAGCACGGGAGAGTTCAAAAGGCCGAGCAAATACATTGGCGAATAATCATTATCCTTTCGAAGACGAACGCCATCGATCGAGTTTGAGAAAACAAAGTCTTCATTGGTCAACGCCGCCAAGATTTTTCCCTTTGCAGTGACTTCTCGAACTAGAATTCGCGTTCCGGTAAACCAGTCCGGCGTTCGCGGTTCCGCAAGCCATTGTCCGTAATCAATATAATTTCCTTTCCATGTTAAAGAAAACCTATCAATCTCAGAACCACCTAACAACGGAAGATGTGATCCTTTTTCGCGAACTGTGCGGTGGAATATTCTTTCATCTGATTCGAAGCCTTTCTGTTTCGGATTTCCTTTGCCTTTTTGATAAACCTTTACGCCCCAAACGGCTTCGGCAACACTAGCAAGCTTAATTGAGTCCTGCCGAATCTTTACCAGTACTCGAATCTGTTCAGGATTTGAATAAACAGGAAAAACGTAATCGGTAGATTCGGCAACTAATCCGCTTCCAAAACTATTGCTTGTTTGTGGCTCAATATCCCAACGGTCAACTCGGAAGTTGTAAGCAGAATCACTCGAACCTCTTTGAGCGACAAGAAGGACGGTTTCAACTACCGCGTCTTTAAATACTTTTTTTGGCGCAACAACAATGGACTTAATTCTGTTTGGTTCGACGAGTAACTGTCGCAGCGGACGATTATATTTCGACGCGACCCAAGCAGACGGAACTATCACGCCCATAAGCATTTCGGGACGAACTTTTTCAAGGGATCTTTCAATAAACAACGGATAGGTGTCGATTTGGTAAGTTGCACTCTTGTAATGCCGCCTAAAATAGTTAATTTGGGAACCATCCAGGTCTGCTCCATAAGGCGGATTTCCGACAATTGCATCAAAGCCTCCATTCCGCATCACTTTCGGAAACTTACTTTCGAAGCTCATAGGATTGAGCCGTTTCTGCTTGTCGGCGTCAATCTGCTCGAAGAGATCGCCGGAGGAAATGTCCCAATCGACGAGGGCGTTGCCGCAGATGATGTTGTTGGCGAGGGACGGGAGCATGGCTTTGCGTTCGGTGTCCCAGAGTTGGCGGCGCGTGGCGAGGGTTTCTTCTTCGAGCAGTTTGAGAAAGAGCGAAAGCTGGGTTACTTCGTGAGCCTGACGGTCGATATCGACGCCGTAAACATTATTGACGAGAATGTCGCTCTTTTGCTCAAACGATAGATGAAACGTGCCGTCTTCGTTGACAATGCAGTGCGCGGCTTTTGCTTCTTTTTCGTTGCCCGTCCGGTTGTAATACTCGGTGTGCCAGGCAAGCAGGTATTCGTAAACGCCCAACAGGAAAGATCCAGACCCGCAGGCAATGTCGGCAAAACGCATTTTGGCAACGTCGGCAGGCGTGACTCCTTTCCGGCTCCCCTCCTTACGAAGGAGGGGTGCGGCTTTAGCCGTGGGGTGGTTCTCTGGCGCCGCGTCAGAGAGAACCACCCCGTCAGCGGAAGCCGCTGCCACCCCTCCTTCGTAAGGAGGGGAGCTTTGAAGCAACGCACCGACGGTATTTTCGACAATGTATTTGACGATGTATTGGGGGGTGTAGAAAACGCCTCCGGCCTTTCGGACTTCGGGTTTGGCTTCGATGCGGGCTTGCTTGGCGGTCGCGACGATCACATTGCCGAGAAATCGCTCGTAGATACTGCCGAGAATATGGATCGGGATGTAGTTGAAATGGTAAGGCGTCCTGTCGCCCGCGAATGTATCGCAAATATCGAGAAAGACTCGATCATCGACGACGAAATCCGGGTTATCGATAATGTCATGATACTTGAAAATGATGCCGTTATAGGTTTTGTCGAAATCGCGTGATTTTGCGATGAACTGTCCCCAAGCATTTGGCTTGAAGCCGAACTTTTCGAGGATAGTGTCAGGCTCAATCAACTTGTCCTCGAGAAAACGGATGAAGACGAGGCGGTCAAGCGTTCGTTGGACGGCTTCGGTCAGATCGTCGCTGTTGAGGGCGGGATTTTTCTTTTTGAAATTCTTAGCAAGTTCCGAACGAAAGCCTTCAAGCATTTCGAGAAATGAATCGTCTATCTCTTTATAACCATCGGTGACGACCTTTAAGTGCTTTACACGGCCTTTTGGCTTTGGCAGCTCGCTGCAAACTTTCTCGTAGGTTCCGTCAGCAACCGCTTCGCGACCGAAAAGGTAGTAAACCTCAGCGAACTTTTCAGAGTTTAAGAAGTCCGTAAAATGATACCGCTTATGTATGCGTTGGGTTGCGGTGTCGAAGTCCGGGAGATAGCGGCAATCGAGAACGATAAGCTCTTTGAAATTCGTCAGGATCGAAAGGCTCGCTTTGGGACTGCTGTAACCGTAACGAAGCGTCTGGAAACAATTGGCGGGCGTTTCGAG